>DASYUM010000108.1:0-9316 GCA_036001225.1 Candidatus Methylomirabilota bacterium
GGTGGCGCCGCTCCTGGCCGATGCGCTGCAGGCGGCCGCGGGCGCGCTCGCCGGGGACCGGTTCCGGCCCGCCGAGCTCGCGGCCCGGCTACACCGGCGGCTGCCGAACCTGGGCCCGATTCTGGTATCGGGCGGGGGGGCGCGCCTGGCCGCCGCCTTGGCCATCCTGGTCTGGCTCGTCGGGGCCTGGGGGAGTTTCCTCGACCCGGTCAGCGACCCGTTTCTGCTCGACCTCAACGAGCGGCGCTACCCGGAGCGGACGATGACCTTCATCAAAGCGGAGCGGCTGCCGGCGCCGCTGTTCAACGCCAATGCCTGGGGGGGGTTCGAGTTGTGGCGGCTGTATCCCGACTACCGCGTCTTCATCGACCGCCGAACCCACGTGTATGGCCGGGAAATACTCCAGGACTTCTTCGAGGTCACCACGATCGGCCCCCGCTGGCAGGCCGTCCTCGACAAGTGGAACATCCAGACGGTGCTGACCGATCGAGGCTCCAAGCTCACCCAGGTTCTCCTCGCGGTCGGCGGCTGGCACCTCGTCTTCGCCGAGCGGGACGCCGCCGTCTTCGTGCGGGAGACGCCAGCTCACCAGCCGCTGCTGGCCCGCCTTCCCCCGGTCACGATGGAGGTTGCCCGCCCTGAGGTCACGCGGGCGCTGGCGGCCGGGCTTTCGGCGGCGGAGACCGGGGACACCGAGGCGGCAATCCGCCACTACCGCGAGGCCCTGACGCTCGTCCCGGACCATCCGGTGGCGCTGATGAGCCTGGGGCTCCTGCAGCAGGAGCGGGGCCGCACCTTCGAGGCCCGAGCCCTGTTCGAGCGGATCGTCGAACTCTATCGCGACGGTGAGCTGGTCCAGCAGGCCCGGGGTCGGCTCGAGAAGCTCCGGTGAAAAGGGGCCGGGTCGACCAGCCCCAATCGACCGACCTCAGCGCACCGCTACCGCGCTCCGGATCGATGAAGGGCATCGCCATCGCGGCCGGCGCCCTGGCCCTCACGCTGGTCGTCAGCTGGCCGCTCGCCCGCTGTTTCGACACGTGCCTCGGCGCCTCCGAAGATCCCATTCTCTCCGTCTATTTCCTGCGCTGGCTGGTCCACAGTCTCACCACGCCTGGCGTGCCGCTGTTGGACGCCACCATCTTCGCTCCCTACCGGCGTACTCTGGCGCTCGGCGAGTACATTCCGACGCACGCGGCGCTGGCATTCCCGGCGATCGTGACCACGGGCAACCCGATCGTCGGCCACAACGTCGTCGTGGTGCTCGGTTACATGCTGGCCGCCCTGGGAACCGCCGCGCTGGCTTCCCACCTCACCGGAGCGACGGGCCCGGCTCTCCTGGCGGGCCTGATCTTCGCCTACTCGCCACGCCTGCTCCATCAGGCGCACAACCTCCAGACCATGTCCACCATGTGGTTCCCCTGGCTCTTCCTGGCCCTCGAGCGATTCTGCGAGCGGCCGACCTGGACGGCGGCGGGCGTGGTGGCCGCCGTCGGGCTCGCAATCGCGGGATCGAGCATGATTGCCTTCGCCTTTGCCGCGGTCGCCGGCCTGATCTTCCTCGCCGCCGCAGTCTCCGGGGGCAGCCGGCCGTTCGGCCGGACGCATCTCGTCCGGCTGATCGGCGTCGGGGTCCCCGCCGCAGTCCTGATTGCCGCATACGTCGCGCCCTATCGCGCGCTGGCGCGGGAGTGGAGACTGGGCCGCACGCTGGCGGAGGTGGAGCGGCATTCCGTCTCGGTGGGCGATTACCTGGGGGTTCCGCCCGAGCACCTGTTGCATCGTCTCCTGGGCGTGGGCCACGTGGTCGATCTCGACCACGAGGCGCTCTTCCCCGGGATCGTGGTGACCGCACTCGTCGTGGCCGGCCTGGTGGCCGTCGCCGGGGGACCACGCGGCCTGCGCCAGAGACTCTTTCCCTACCTGGTAATGGCGTGCGCGTCCGGAGTCCTCGCGTTCGGGCCGAGCCTGGAGACCCCGTGGGGACGACTGGCCCTCCCCTACCGCGCGCTCTACGGGATCGTCCCCGGGTTCGACGCCATCCGCACCCCGCGACGCTTCGCGGGATTCCTCGCGCTGGGCGTCGCGCTCCTGGCGGCGACGGGGGCGGCGTGGCTGATCGCACGCCTCCGCCCGATCCGGCCCCGTCTCGTGCTGGCCAGCCTCGCGGTGGTGATCCTGATCGAATCGGTGTGCGTCCCGTTTCCCGGCGCCGTGCGAAGTCTGCCCGCGACAGCCCTCCCCGAGGTCTACCGCTGGCTCGCCGAGCAAGATCCGCGGACGGTGGCGCTCGAGCTACCGATGGTCGGGAACCAGGTGAAGCTGATGGCGGCCGCCCTCCACCTGCGGCGCACCGTGAACGGCTGGTCGAGCTACATGCCGCCGCACTACCACGCCCTGGTCCGAGCGATGATGAGTTTCCCCGACGACCGCACCATCGCGCTCATCCAGGGGCTGCACCCGGACGTGGTCATCGTCGACCGTCGGTGGCTCGATCCCGCGCGGGCTGAGGCTCTCGCCGGGCGTAACCGGCAGCTGTGGCTGGCGCGGGCATTCGATGATCACCTGGTGTTCCGGGTCGAAGCCGGAGCGGCACCGGGACTCGAGGAGCTCGAGGCGACCGCCGATGTCGCGCGCCCTCCCGGGGACCAGTCCTGGCAGGCCTGTGTGACCGTGCGGAATGCGGGCCCGCGTCACGTGCCGCTCTACCCCCTCCGCCGGCTCCGGCTCGACGTCGGGGAGGCGGCCGGCGGCCGGCCGACCAGCTCGACGAATTGGCTGCCGCTCGATCTCGCTCCGGGCGCGGGGCACACCGAGTGCGTGCCGCTGCGCTCCGCGCCCGGAGTTCTGCGCATCACGGGTGAGATCGAGGGTGGGGGCCGCGTGTACCGCTTCGTGGTGGTCCCGACCGGCGCGCCTCAGCACCCCGTCCTGTCCCGCGAGGCCTACTCCTCGGACGAGGGCGGGCCGGGGTGACGGCCTCGAGCCGCACGGCGGCGACCGGCCGGGCGGGATTGCGTCCTGGTGACGTGGGTGGGGGCTTTGATACAATCCGAGGACACACCGGCGCGGTTCGCCGGCTGAGGCGGGGGTGGTGACCTCGTGAGAGATCGTATCGAGACCGTCGCTCTCGAAGGTCAGAACCTCCGAGTCGCGGCGCGAGAGCCGCTCGGGGTGGATGCTCGCCTGTTGGCGCTGGCTGCGGCCATCCGGGTCTTCGAACGGTATCCGGTTCTCGCCCAGCTGACCCTGACTGCGGGCGGCAGCGACGTCGTCGTCTCCCGGGACGAGGTCACCCGGCTCCTCGGCCCCGACGGATTCGCGCCGCTCAAGGATCGCGAGCGGTTCCGGGAGGTGCTCGCCCGCGGCCTGGCCCGCGAGGGCCCGGAGGCGCCGGCGTGACGGCGACGCTGTCCGGCGGCCTCCCCCCGGTGTTCGCGTGGACACTGGTGGCGGTCATCGCCGCCGTGCTGGGAAGCTTTCTCAATGTCTGCATCTCGCGCCTCCCCGCCGGCGAAAGCATCGTCTCGCCCCCTTCCCACTGCCCGCGCTGCCAGACGCCGATCCGCTCCTACGACAACATCCCGCTCCTTTCGTTCGCGGTCCTTCGAGGGCGCTGCCGGGGCTGCCGGGCCCCCATTTCCTGGCGGTACCCGATCGTGGAGGCGCTGGCCGTCGTGATCGGGTTGCTCGCCCTCGGGAGTTTCGGCCTGAGCTGGGACGGGCTGCGCGTGTTCGTTCTCGGGCTCCTGCTGGTGGCCGCCACCTTTACCGACTTCGAGACCCATCTCATTCCCGACGCCATCACGCTCCCCGGCATCGGCCTGGGGCTGCTCTTCCAGCTCTACCCCTCCCCCCGCGGGCTCATCGACGGACTCGTCGGCGCCCTGGTCGCCGGGGGCCTCTTCTACCTGATTGCCTGGCTGAGCCCGAAGGTCTTCGGCCGGGAAGGGATGGGCGGGGGCGACATCAAGCTGGCCGCCATGATGGGGGCGTTCCTCGGCTGGAAGCTGGTCCTGGTCGCGATCTATTTCGGGGTCATGACCGGCGGTCTCTGTGCGGTCCTGCTGCTCGTGGCCCGGCAACGGCGGCTCGGTCAGTACCTGGCCTTCGGCCCGTTCCTCGCCCTGGGCGGGGTGGCCGCCGCGTTTTGGGGCCGTCCGGTGCTCGCCTGGTACCTGGGGTAGCGCCGTGGCCACAGCGTCCGGACCCCCGGCCTCGACCCGCCTGGCGGCCCCAGCCCCCCCCGCGTCGACGCGGCGGCGCCTCGGCGTCGCCCTCGGCATCGAGATCGGGCTGGCGATCGTCGCGGCCGCCGCCCTGGCCCTGGTACTCCTGGGGTGGTCGGGGGCACTTCCCGTCCTCGTCGGGGCCACCCTGGTGCTCGGGCTCGTCCAGGTCGCCGTGCTCCTCCGCGCCCGCGAGGAGGCCGCCAGCGGTGTCCCGCTGGCCGCGCCGGCGACCTCGCCGCTGACCGGCGTCGATCAACCCGAAGTCGCGCAAGAGCTGCGGGCCTTCCTGGCCGCGGGCCCGAGCGACGAGGTCGGCACCCTGATGCGCGAGTTCACGCGGATCCTGGAGGTGCTCCAGGGGCAGGCCTCCCAGGTTCAGGACTACGCCGGGCGGTTCGAAGCGATCAACGAGGAACTGCGCAACGCCAACCTCCGGCTGCGTGAGCTCTCGCTCACCGACGAGCTGACCGAGATCGGGAACCGGCGCAACTTCGACGTGCGCATGCGGGAGGAGATCAACCGATCCAGCCGATTCGGTCACGCCTTCAGCCTGCTCCTGCTCGACATCGATCAGTTCAAGCGCTTCAACGACGAGTTCGGACACCCCCAGGGTGACGCCGTCCTCCGCGGCCTCGGCGCCCTCATGCGCTCCATGTCCCGGGAGGGCGACGTCCCGTGCCGGATCGGCGGTGAGGAGTTCGCCTTCATCCTCCCCGAGACGGGAAAGGCCGACGCGATGGCGTTCGCGGAGCGGATGCGGCGGGGGGTGGAGGCGACGATCATGTCCCCCGATGGCCAGCGGTCCATTACCGTCAGCCTCGGCCTGGCGGCGTTCCCCGAGGACGGGAAGTCGCCGGAGGATCTCATCCGGGCGGCCGACGAGGCCCTCTACGAATCCAAGCACGCCGGGCGGAACCGGGTCACCGCCTACCTCCGCAAGTGAGCCCGCAGATGAGCCGCCCGGCCACTGGTGGAAATCCCCATCGCGCCCCGTCGCTCCCCGGCCGGCCGCTCCGCTGGCGATGGCGGAGTGCCGAAATACTGGCCAGAAGTTCCGCTTTTCGTCACCGCGGCGCCGAGCCCAATCGGGAAAGGCTCGTCTTGCCGAGCGGTTGCCCGCGGGCCCATCGTGGCCCTTTGCTTGCATCCGCTGTTCGGGTTCGGTTGGAGAGCCGCTCCACCGCGCCGAAGGGCCACAACAGAAAAGATTGACAACCGGCCGGGGCCTGCGAGAGCCTGTGTGGTCTTTCGAACGCCTCGCGACGGTCGGGAGGAGGGCCCATGAAGATGTGGCGCAACGGATCGGGGATGACCCTGGTGGAGCTGGTGGTGATCCTCGCCATCGTCGGGGTGCTGGCGGCCGCGGCCTACAGCTCGCTGGGCAACATCGTCCAGGTGACCGAAGCCAAGGGCGCGGCCGAGCAGGTCGCGGCGGCCATCCGGCTCGGCCGCCAGTACGCCATCACCCGGGGTACCCAGCACTGCGTCCAGTTCGTGGGGACGCCCAACACCGGGTTCCGCATCCGGGAGGCCCCCGACAACACCAACTGCACCGGCATCAACGTCCTGCCGGCGCAGGGCGCCACCCCGGACTTCCGGACGATCGGCCACGGCCTGGCCATCCTCAGCCCCAACAACCTGGCCATCATCTTCGACGGCGTGGGCAACGTGAAGAACTTCGCCCCCGGCAACCCGACCGTGACACTGGTGGTGGACACGAACCCCCACACCTGCGAGAACAACATCCTGGTGACGCTGTACGGCGGCGTGCGCGTCAGCGTCGGCTCGTGCTAGGGGAGGAGCCAGCCATGAGACACCTCAGGAACGGGCGCGGTGTGACCCTCCTCGAGCTGCTGCTCGCCATGTTCTTCCTGGCGGTCGCCCTGGTCGGCCTCGCCGCCTCCTTCCCGTACGCGATGTCCGGGGTCGTCGACGGAGGCTACCAGACGGCGGCGACGCTGCTGGCCCAGCAGTGCATCGAGGTGGCCAAGAGCATGCCCTACGATCGGCTGCCGATCGATCTGGTCCCCGCCTGTCCGGCCGCCCCCACGAACTACCCCGGGTTTACCCGGTCGGTGGTCGTGACGGCGGGGTCGCCCTCCGCGACCACGACCACCATCAACGTGCTGGTGACCTTCCGCGACCGGCAAGGCGTCAACCAGACCCGGCTCGTGACACTGCTGTCGGAGTAAAGGGGGAGGCCATGAACCGCCTGATCGCGCGTCCGCTCTGGAATCAACGGGGCGTCACCCTGCCCGAGCTGGCCGTCACCCTGGCCCTGTTCGGGATGCTGATGGCCGGCGTCATGATGACGTGGTCCAAGACCCAGGAGTCCTACTTCGTCGCCTCGGAGGCGGCCGAGAACCAGCAGAACGTGCGGGCCGCCATCGACTTCATGGTGCGCGAGCTGCGGGCCACCGGCCGCGACGTCACCATCTGCGCCTTCGACTACTCCGGGCCCGCCACCCTCGACTGCACGGCCGACAAGGCCACCCAGTGCGCGGCGAGGCTCGGCGGCGGCTACACGAGCTGCAGCAACATCTTCGCCATTCCCTACACCATGGCCACCGTCAACAAGATCCAGATCCTGTCCGACCGGAACGACAACGGGCGGATCGCGGGGACGGGGAACGCCAGCGCCACCGACGCCGGCGAGGAGAACGTGATCTATACGCTGGCGACCGGGGCGCCCCCGTGCCCGACCGGCGTCACCGCCTGCGTCACCCGGGACGATGGCACCGGTCCGGTGGCGATGGTGGCGATCGACATCACCGGCCTGACCTTCACCTACTACCCGCGGCCCGGCTTCCCGCCCTGTGACCAGGTGCCGCCGCAGAATCCGTGTCCGCCGTTCTCGCTCCCGCTCTTGACTCAATACCAGGCCGATAACATCGGCCGGATCCACATCGGGATCACCTCGCAGACGAGGGTCGCCGGTCAGTACGTCAACAAGCGGCTCGACACCGATGTCCTGTTCAAGAACCGCTTCTAACCCCTCGGCAACGGGTCGGGATGGGAGGACACCGATGGCTCTCCTGATGCGAAACGAGCGGGGGTCGGCTCTGATCCTCGCCATCATGGCGATGCTGATCATGGGCATACTCAGCATCTCGTTCGCCTTGCTCGCCGACATCGAGTCGCGGGTCGGGGTGGGCTACAAGCAGCAGGGGCAGGCCGAGGCGCTGGCCGAGGCCGGGCTGGAGCGGGCCCGGGACCTGATCCGGGCGGCGCCCACCGAGGGCTCGTTCACGCCGTGGCTGAGCGGCCCGATCGCGACCCACCTGCTGGTCTCCGGCGCCGCCCTGCCGACCGGCACCTACTCGGCGCGTCTGGACAACGACTGTTCGGCGTTCGTGCCGGGGTACCCGGCGGGGATCTCGGAGGGCGCCACTCAGAGCCCGCCCCAGGCCTGCGACAACAGCACCGACAACAACCAGGTCGCCATCCTCACCTCCTGGGGCGAGGCCGGCAATGCCCGGTCCCGGGTCCGGGCCGTCGTCGGCGTGGACAACCCCTGGAAGCATGTGTGCTCGAACGCCAAGCCGGACAACAACGGCTACTGCAACGAGCCCGGGAACCGGAACGGCAATCCGACCGTGAACCCGGCCGATCCGAACGACCCCAACGGGCCGAGCGCGTACAACTTCCTGCCGCTGCCGATGCTCGGCTGCTCGCGCATCGCGCCGCTGCTGCACCGGGCGAGCAATGGACCGAATGCCATGCCAGCGGCTACCCAGGCCGCGCTGTGCCAAAACCCCGGTCCCCCGCTCGGCCTCTACGCCGGGATGTACGCCTATCCCTACCCGAGCGGCGCCGGGGTCCCCCGGTTCGTGATGATGGGCGAGGACCCGGCGGTGGTGCCGACGGCCCGGACCTGCAACGACGAGCCCAACGTGCCGGCGCCGGGGTTCAACCACCGGTACTTCGGCTACTTCGACTGCGCGCTGAGCACCTACTGCGACCCGGCCGAGGGCCATACCTGTGAGGGCGGTGTGAAGCGGCGTGGCTGCCTGCATCCCGGCGATTCCCGCGTCACGCGCGATCACGGGAACCAGGTCAATCTCAACCCGGGGTTCGGCAGATGGGTCGCGTTCGACGACGGCAACGCGGTCGCGTACCCGGGGTTTTCGGGGCCCAACAACAGCTACCCCGGAACGTGCCACCAACCCAAGGCGGTCTTGGACCCCTTGGGCAATCACCCCCCCGACAAGGACAACGACCACGGCATGGTCTACTGGGACACCAGCGGCGCCGCGTTCAACGCGGCCCGGCCGTGGATCAGCATCGCGTCGCCGGACGGCACCGTCAACTTCGGCAGCCAGATCGGCTCGATGAGCCGGGAGTTCCAGGTCTACGTGCTGAACGCCAAGGCCCGGTTCGGGAACAACCTGGCCTTCTACGGCACGTTCGCCGTCGAGGGCAACGAGGACACCAACTGCAGCGACAAGGACTTCCAGATCGGCGGCGGCGCGACCTCGGAACTGTGGGCGGGGCCGAACAGCACCCCGGCCGGCGCGGGCTGGGTGGTCCCGCCGGCTCCCCCGGCGCCCCAGCGGCCGAACCTCGGCTGGCAGTATGGGTACCCGCTGGCCGCGCTGATCTACAACCCGGACCTGGCGGCCCCGACGGTCATCCCGACCTACGCCCCCCAGGGCACCTGCGCCGACCTCGGCAGCAGCAACAGCCAGATCCACGGCATGGTCTTCTCGGGCGGCCACGTCGAGTTCAACCCGCTCACCTTCGACGGGACGGTGGTGGCCTTCGAGATCCAGACCCAGGGCGCCGCAGTCTACAACTACAACACCACGTACGGGAACTTCACGCCGCCGCCCGGTTTCCCCTTCGGCTCGGGCAACCAGGTGGTGGTCATCCGGAAGTCGTTCATGGTGTGCGTGAACTACCACGACGACACCGGGGCTGCGACGAACTGCAACTAACGCCGACGTAGTCAGACCACTCCGTCCGCGGTCGGGCGCCGCCCCTTCGGGAAGACCCCCTCTTCCCGCGGGGGCGGCCCGCGTATAATAGGGGGCCATGGCGGCGCCGACGGACACCACCGTTCGACTCGGGCTGGTCGGGACCGGGGC
>DASYUM010000109.1:0-5783 GCA_036001225.1 Candidatus Methylomirabilota bacterium
CTCACCGGTCGGGAAGTTCGGACGGCCCCCGCGCCGGCCGGTCCGGGAGGTGGCGTTCGCGGACCGCTGGGGCCAGGCATTCGGCGGAGCTCGGGGAGCCGACCCCCCTACCCGGTGAATCCGGGGGCGCGCGCCGCGGCTTCACACCGTCAGGTAGTGGGCCCGATCGACGACGTTGATGGAGTCGACCTGGAGGCCGCCCACGTCCTCGACGAACCGGATCAGCCGCCGGGGCGTCAGGGCGCGCGACCTCGGCCGGGCGAGGTGCTGCCTCTCGAGGAAGAGGGCGGCGACCGCCCGCAACGGGAAGATATCCGCTCCGCGGACCGGCTGGCTACTTCATTTGAGGCTCACCCGGCCGGCTCGACGCAGTGGCAGCCGCCCTCGGCGGCGAAGCCCCGCGCCTCGCGCTGGGGCGGCAGGAGCGCGCGCGAGGGCCGGCCGTCGTGGACGATCCGGCCCCCGACCACGGTGAGGAGCACCTTCCCGTCCCGCACCTCGGCCGGGGTGGCCGCCAGCGGATCGACCGACAGCGCCACCAGGTCGGCGAGCTTCCCGACTTCGATCGTGCCCTTGAGGTCCTCCTCGAAGGCGGCGTACGCGCTCCCTCGCGTGTACCAGCCGAGGGCATCCGCCATCGGAATCGCCCACTGCGACCCCTGGATGCCCGCGAGCTGCGTCTCGCGCGTCACCGAGCTCCAGAGCCCGAGGAGCGGCTGGTAGGGCGTGACCGGCGAGTCGGAGCCGCCGCCGACGGGAAGCCCGCTGTCGAGGTAGGCCTTCAAGGGCTCGCAGTCGGCCGCCCGGGTCGGTCCCCAGTAGCGGACGAAGCCCGCGGCCAGCGCGTACATCAGCGGCTGCTGGGCCGTGATGACCAGGTCCATCTGCTTCGCCCGGGCGACATGCTCCGGACGCGCCAGCATCATGTGGATCAGCGTCCAGCGCTGGCCCCCGAGCGGGCTCTGGGCATGAACGCCCGTGTAGGCCTCGAGCACCTGGTCGATGCCCGCATCGCCCACGCAGTGCACCCCCATCTGCCAGCCGAGCCGGCGCGCGAGGAGGCACACCGCGTGCATGTTCTCGAGGCTCGCATGCGGCTTGCCCCGCGGATCCGAGGGATCGTCGGCGTGGGCGAAGGGCTCCCGCAGGTAGCTCGTCTCCACCCCGCCGTCCGCGGTGAACTTGATCCCGCCGAGGCGGAGCCACTGGTCGCCGAAGCCGGTCGTGAAGGCGAGGCCGCGGATGGTGCCGAGCGCGCGGTCCAGCTCGGCCCGGGTCGTCCCGGGGAAGACGCGGAGCATGGCGGTGGTGCGCACGGTCAACTCCCCGTTCGCCCAGAGCGGCTGAAAGGCCGCCAGGTCGGCGGGGTCGAGCCCCGGCTCGATCACGCTCGTGATGCCGGCCGCGTGGTAGGCCTTGATCGCGGCGCGCAGCGCGGTCGCCTCCTGCTCCCGAGTCGGCGGCGGCAGGAGGGCGGCAATCTGCCGGAAGGCCGGGAACCCGATGATGTGGCCGGTGAGATCGCCCGTGCCCGGATCACGCACATAGGTCCCGCCCGGTGGGTTCGCCGTGTCCCGGGTGATGCCCGCGCGGCTCAGGGCGAGGCTGTTCACCACGCGATTGTGGCCGCCGCGCGGGATGTAGACGGGGTGGTTCGGCGCCACCCGGTCGAGCTCGACACGCGTGGGGAAGCGCTGCTCGGCGAGCTGGCTCTCGTGCCAGCGGCTCGAGGCCACCACCCACTCGCCGGGCGGTGTCACGGCGGCGCGGGCCTCGATGGCGGCCAGCACATCGGCGAGACGCTTGGCCTCCGAGAGGTCCACGGCAAAGAAGTTGAGGCCGGTCGTCCGAAGATGGTTGTGGGAATCGTAAAAGCCGGGCAGCAGGGTGAGCCCGCCGAGGTCGTGCTGGACCGTCCCGGCGCCGGCCAGCGCGCGGATCGACGCGGTGTCCCCGACCGCCAGGATCCGCCCGCGCTTGACGGCGATGGCCTCGGCCAGGCGGCCGGCGGCGTCGAGCGTGCGGACGCGGGCATTGAGGAGCACCATGTCCGGGACGTCGCCCGCGTGGACCGCCGGGAGCGCAGCCGCCACCGCCTCCCGTCCGCGCCGCCCGATCGGCAGCTCCGCCAGCTCGGCCAGCGGGAGCGCCGCTACCATGGCCCCGGCCGCTCGCAGGAACTCGCGCCTCAGCCTGTCCATGTCCGACCTCCTTTGGCCTGTATTAGGATGGGAGCATTCTGGACCCAGGAGGCAGCCGTGAGCAACCGAGTCGGCTTCATCGGGCTGGGCACCATGGGGCTCCCCATGGTCACCAATCTCACCAAGGCGGGGCACGCGGTCGTCGCCTGCGACGTGAGCCCGGCGGCGCTGGAAGCCGCCCGCGGGCTGCCCGGGGTCGAGGCGGTCGCCTCGCCGAAGGCCGTGGCCGAGCGCTCCGCCGCGCTCTTCACCTGTCTGCCGAACGACGACGTCGTCCGCCGCGTGTACCTCGGGCCCGACGGCATCGCCGCCGGCGGCCGGTCCGGGCTCGTCACCGGCGACTGCTCGACGGTGAGTCCGGAGGCGACGCTGGAGGTCCACCGCGCGCTGGCGGCGCACGGCATCGCCCACCTGGACACGCCGATGCTCGGCTCTCAGCCTCAAGCCGTCGCCGGCGAGATCTTCTTCATCGTGGGGGGCGACCCGGCCCCCCTCGGCCGGATCGAGCCCTACCTGACGGCGATGGGCAAGCTCCATCTCCACGTGGGCCCGATCGGCACCGGTAACCGCATCAAGCTGATGCACAACGGGCTGGCCGCCGTCATCGCGGTGGCGGTCGCCGAGGCGCTCGGGACCTGCGTGAAGGCCGGCGTGGACCCGTCCGTGCTCTACGAGGTCGTCTGCAAGGGGGGCGGGATGGCCTACGGCACTTACTGGGAGCGGCGGGCCAAGCGGGTGGTCGACGGCGAGTTCGCTCCCACCTTCATGCTCCAGCACATGGTGAAGGACGCCCGGCTCGCGCTCGAGCACGCGCGGTCCGCCGAGGTGCCGACGCCGCTCCTCGCGGAGACCCTGCAGACCTACGAGGAGGCGCTGGCCGACGGCTGGGGCGCTCAGGACTTCTCCGCGGTCAGCCACGTCATCGAGAAGCGTATCGGCCGGCCGCTCTCGGGGAACTGACCCGGGGAGTCGGGGGGCGTGGTCCACCCCTCTTGGCCCGGCCATCCAGGAGGGGTTACCATGCGGCCAGGGAGAGACGAATGAGCGGACACGAGCACGAGCACGGTCACGAACCCGGCGGCCACGGGCACACCCACGATCCGAGCCACCCCCACAATGCGCCGCTGACGGAGGTCCAGCTCCGGGTGAAGGCGCTGGAGTCGCTCCTCACCGAGAAGGGGCTGGTGGACCCGGCGGCGCTCGACGAGCTGATCGACACCTACGAGACCCGGGTCGGCCCCCGGAACGGGGCGAAGGTCGTGGCCCGCGCCTGGATTGACCCCGAGTTCAAGCGGCGGCTCCTCGAGAACGCGACGGAAGCGATCGCCGAGATGGGCTTCATCGGACGCCAGGGCGAGGACATGGTGGCGCTCGAGAACACGCCGAGGGTCCACAACCTGGTCGTGTGCACCCTCTGCTCGTGTTACCCCTGGCCGGTCCTCGGGCTGCCGCCTGTCTGGTACAAGTCCTCGCCCTACCGCTCCCGGGCGGTGATCGACCCCCGCGGCGTCCTGCGCGAGTTCGACGTCGAGCTGCCGGACGACGTCGAGGTGCGCGTGTGGGACTCGACCGCGGAGCTCCGCTACCTCGTCCTGCCCGAGCGCCCGGCGGGAACCGAGGGGATGAGCGAGGAGGAGCTGGCCGCGCTGGTGACCCGCGACGCGATGGTCGGGGCCGCCACGGTCAAGGCCCCCGGGGGGCCGCGGACGGGGACCGCGCGATGAACGGCGTCCACGACATGGGCGGGATGCACGGCTTCGGCGCGGTGGCCCGGGAGGAGAACGAGCCCGTCTTCCACGCGGACTGGGAGCGGCGGGCCTTCGCCCTCACCCTCGCGATGGGCGCCTTTCGAAGGTGGAACCTCGACCGGTCGCGCTTCGCGCGGGAGCAGATGCCGCCCGACGAGTACCTGGCCGCCACCTACTACGAGCGGTGGCTGTGGGGCCTCCGAGAGCTTCTCGTCGAGCACGGCTTCGTCACCCGAGAGGAGCTCGAGCGGCGCGAGGTGCGGGCGCCCCGAGACGCCCGGCCGAGACCGGAGGCGCTGCGCCCGGCCGACCTGCCGCGGATGCTGCGGAACCGGCGCGCGGCCCGCCTGGACGATCCGGTCCCGCCGAAGTTCAAGCCGGGCGACCGCGTGGTGGCCCGGAACATCCACCCGCTCGGCCACACCCGCCTGCCGCGTTACGTCCGGAGCCGCCAGGGCGTGATCGACCGTGACCACGGCGTCTTCATCTTCCCCGACACCCACGCGCTCGGCCAGGGCAAGAAGCCCCAGCACGTTTACAGCGTCCGCTTCGCCGCGCGGGAGCTGTGGGGACTGGAGGCCTCCCCGCGCGACAGCGTCTACGTCGACCTCTGGGATGACTACCTCGACCCCGCCTGACGCCCGGCGCGCCCCGGACCTCCCCGCCCTCCCCCGCGACGACGAGGGGGGCCCGGTCTTCAAGGCGCCCTGGGAGGCCCAGGCCTTCGCGATGGCCGTCAAGCTCCACGAGGCGGGCCACTTCACCTGGGCCGAGTGGGCCGAGCGCCTCGCCGCCGAGATCAAGCGGGCCCAGGCCCACGGCGACCCCGACCTCGGCACCACCTACTACGAGCACTGGCTCGCGGCCCTCGAGCGGATCGTGGCCGAGAAGGGCCTGGTGTCCGCCGAGGCGCTCGCCCGCCGCAAGACCGAGTGGGAGGACGCCGCGCGCGAGACCCCGCCCGGCCGGCCGATCGAGCTTCCGCGCGGCTGATCCCGCCCGCCGATGTACGTCCCGAGGCACTTCGAGGTCTCCGACCGCGCCTGGTGTCACGCCCTCATCCGCGCCGAGCCCTTCGCCACGCTGGTGGGCGCGGATGACACCGGCGTCCCGTTCGCGACCCACCTCCCCTTCCTGCTCGACGCCGAGCGCGGGCCACTCGGCACGCTGATCGGCCACGTCGCGCGCGCCAACCCGCAGTGGCGGTACTTCCGGCCCCACCAGCCGGTGTTCGTGATCTTCCAGGGCCCGCACGCCTACGTCTCCCCTGCGTGGTACGAGGTGCACCCGAGCGTCCCGACCTGGAACTACGTCGCCGTGCACGCCTACGGCATTCCCGCCGTCTTCGAGGATCCGGCCCGGGTGAAGGCGCTGCTGGCGGCACTCGTCCAGACGTTCGAGGCCGGGCAGCCGGCCCCCTGGCGGTTCGAGTCGCTGCCCCGCGACTACGTGGACGGCATGCTGCGCGGCATCGTCGCCTTCGAGATGCCGATCGACCGGCTGGAGGGCAAGGCCAAGCTCAGCCAGAATCGAAGCGCCGCCGACCGGGCCCGGGTCAGCGCCGCGCTGGAGGCCGCCGCCGACCCCCTGGCGCGGGCCGTGGCGGCACTGATGGGTCCCGGGCGACCGGCTCAGCCATGACGATGGAGGCGGTGGTCGACGATCATCAGGACGGAGTTGATCGCACCAGCAGAAGGAGCGCGATGGGCATCTATCGGCTGTACACCGGCAGCGACGGAGAATCGCACATCGAAGAGCTGCGGCTCGGTGAGGGGCTGGCGTCCCTCACGCCGACGGCGGGGATCCAGTTCCGCGAATCACCCGCCGGCAACTT
>DASYUM010000110.1:0-3318 GCA_036001225.1 Candidatus Methylomirabilota bacterium
ATTGGTCGTGGCGTCCCAGATGATCTGGGGATCGAACGCCTGGCCGGAGGCGTTGGCCAGCTGGTTGAGCGTCCCGGTGCCGATCGGCAGGTGGGTCGTCTTGTTGTAGGTCGCGAACCGGCTGTTGACCAGCTCGATGTAGCGCGTGGATCCGACCGCGCTCGTCGAGTCCGGCGGAGCCCTCGTGCCGTCGAAGATGCCGTCAAAATTGAGGATAGAACGGGGTATGAGGCGCTCGTCGCCGCGGATCGGAACCGATGCCAGCGGGCCGCGTGTAGCCTCGGCTTCCGCGCCCTGCCCCGTCCGGCCGGCCGCCTCCGCCTTGGCGCGAGCGTATGCGGCCTGGTCGGGCACGAGATAACCCTGCCTCATCGCCAGAGCCGCGGCCCGGCCGACCGTGCCGTCGCTCGGAGGAGCCGTCGAGGACAGCCGCAGCCTCCCGGCTTGGGCGCCGGCCGCCCCGGGCACGAGTACCGCAAAGATCAGAGCGGCGAGGGCGACCGGGCAAGCACGCGCCCTACTCGGCTTCCGCATACTGTCCTCCTTGGCATTGACGTGCGTTCGCGACCCAGGATGGACCTCGGCATCGAATTCGCCCAATCTATCTCAAAGCAAAACCAGAACGCAAGTGGCGCGCGGTGGTGACAGGCAAGGAGCGCGACCGCGATGACCGTGGCCGGAGGGCGCCGACGGCACGCCCGGCGGTCGAGCTCAGCGCTCGGGCTTCCCGAACAGCTCGAAGAAGCGGCGGAACAGCGAGTCGAAGGTCTGGAGCGGCCCGCCGTGGTCGGTGCAGACCTCCCGCGGCTCGGTCGAGGCCAGGAAAGCCTCGCGGACGACGATCGGGCAGTAACGGTTGGCGAGCTTCCCGTTCGTGGGGTCCACGTCGCGGAACGTTACCGAGGACGGGACCGTGAACGGACCGCTCGGCAAGACGGCCATGGCCGTACGCATGAAGTCGGCCCAGATCGGAAGGGCCGCCTGGGCCCCCGAGAGCTGCAGCGCCTCCCGCTCGTCGAACCCCACCCACACGAGAGTCACCAGGCGCGAGGTGTAGCCCACGAACCACGCATCACGGCCCTCGTTGGTCGTGCCCGTCTTCCCGGCGACGGCCCCATCGACACCGAGCGTGCGAGCCGCCGTGCCGGTGCCGCGATCCACCACGCCTCGGAGGAGATAGGTCAAGAGGAATGCCTCATCGGGCCGCAGCGCCGGGACCCGTGACGGGACCGTTTCCTCCAGCACCGTGCCGTCCCGGTCGACGACAGCCCGAACAGCGGTCGAGGCCACGCGGTGGCCTCCGTTGGCGAGGGGCGCGTAGGCCGTCGCCAGCTCGAGCGGTGTCACCTCGAAGCTCCCGAGCGTCAGCGCCGGGACCGGCTGCATCGGGCTCGTGAATCCGACCTGCCGCGCCACCCGGATCACGGCGTCGAACCCGACCTCCGCGGCGACCCGGACGGTCGCGGCATTGAGGGACTGCTCGAGGGCCCGCCGGATCGTCACCTGGCCCTCGAAGCGGTCCTCGTAGTTCCGCGGCACCCAGGTCTCATTCCCGACCTGGAGGGTCAGGGGCTCGTCCATGACCATGGAGACGGGAGTGAATCGCGGGGGTTCTCCGCGAGCGCCCCAGCCCAGCGCGGCGAGATAGACGAACGGCTTGAAGGCGGACCCCGGCTGGCGCCGCGCGTGCGTGATCCGATTGAACTGGCTCTGCCAGTAATCGCGCCCGCCGACCAGGGCCCGGATCTCGCCGGTGAGCGGATCGAGGGCCACCAGCGCGCCCTGGAGCCGCTGGCCGGGCTCGGCGCGCCGCAGCTGCCGGTAGCGGCCTTCGAGACGATCGAACCCACGCGCCAGGGCGGCTTCCGCGGCGCGCTGGAGCACCGGGTCCAGCGTCGTGTAGATCCGCAGCCCGCCACCGGGCAGGCCATTGTCGTTCTGGGGCTGCTCGATCTGGGTGCGGACGTAGTCGAGGAAGTAGGGGGCCGGCAGCCGCGCTGACGTCGGCGGCTTCACGCGCACGCTTTCGTGCCCCGCGGTGGCGCGGGTCGCCTCGTCGATGAGGCCGAGATCCCGCATCCGCGTCAGGACCAGGTCGCGCCGCTCGCGGGCCCGATCCGGGTTGTGGACGGGCGAGTAGCTGTTCGGGGCCCGGATCATGCCCGCCAGGAGCGCGGCCTCGGCCAGGCTCAGCCGCTCGACGTCCTTTCCGAAGTAGCTGCGGGCCGCCGCCCCGACGCCGTAGAGTGCGGTGTTGCCATACTGCCCGAGATAGATGGCGTTGAGATAGGCGGCCAGGATCTCGTCCTTCGGGTATCGCCATTCCAGGGCCATGGCGAGAACCGCCTCGCGGAGCTTCCGGTCCCAGGTCCGCTTCGGCGTGAGGAAGAGGTTCTTGACGAGCTGCTGGGTGAGCGTGCTGCCCCCTTGAGCCACGCCGCCCCGGCGCAGGTTCACCCAGAGCGCGCGGACCACCGCCTTGATGTCCACGCCCCCGTGTTCGAAGAAGCGCTGATCCTCGGCGGCCAGCACCGCGCCGATCAAGTGCTTGGGCATCGCCGACAAGCGTTCGGGCCGGCGAAGCTGGCCGATCGTGTCGCTGAGACCGCTCAGGACCTCCGGCTCGAGCTCGACGCCGTCGACGCTGGCGCCATCGGCGGGGTTGACGACGGCAGCGATCCGCTGGCCGTTCAGGACGAGCCGCACCGGCAGCGCGGGCCGCTGTGCCTCGGCGTCTTCGCGCGCCCGCAGAAAGATGTCCCAGGCCTTCTCGCCGCGCCGGAACTGGCCGGCCTGGCGCGGCTTGTCCGTGACCTCTTGATAGCGCAGGCGGCGCAGCGCCCCGGCGAGCTCGGTCGCCTCCACCGAGAGCCCGGCGGTCAGGGGTTGCCCGGCGGCGTAGATGAGAGAGGCTTCCTGGGCCCGTCCGAGATCCACCCGGGAGACGACGTGCCACGTCCACCCCGCGACGACCAGGAACGGGGTCAGGAGCAGGCCGAGCAGGAGGAGGGCGGCGAGACCTTTCCGGCTGGAGAGGCCGCGGCCGACCCGGCGCAGACCACGGCCGGTGAGACGGGCGGCGACGCCGAGGCGCCGTCGCGTGCGTTCCAGCCGGTCAGCCCACAGCCGGCCCCCTCCGGCCGGGGGCGCCGGCGGAGGAGGTGTCACCTCGGGATCCTGTCCAGACCGATCGGGCGGTCGAGTATCCAGCGTTTGGCCCTGATCCGCGCGGCGCCGGTCCCTCCGGGCCCGGGTATCTCAGGACCACCGGGCCGCTGTCTCCCGCGTCGCCGCCCCTCCATCCCGCGCTCAGACGCC
>DASYUM010000111.1:0-19921 GCA_036001225.1 Candidatus Methylomirabilota bacterium
AAGCCACCGAGCATCCCGCCCCAACCGCCCAGGAGCCCGCCCGGCCGCTGCGGCGGCGGGGACCCGAAACTCCGCTGGGGGCTCGTCGGGCTCGAGGGCGTCGCGGGACTCGACGGCACCGAGGGAGAGCGCGGCGCCGAATAAGAGCGGGAACCGCGGCTGCCGCCGGAGATGCCGCCGCCGGCTCGGGCCTCGGCCAGCGGCGTCAGCGCGAGCACGGCGAGAAAGATCCCGAGCACCCCCGCGACCACTGCCCCGTGTCTCATCGTGGCCTCCTCTGGCCCTCGCCGTCCGAGGGCGACCGGCTCATCATACACCCGAGTCACCGCGCAGTTCCTTCTTCAGGATCTTGCCGGTCGGGCTCTTCGGCAGCGCCTGCAGGAACTCGACCACCGCCGGCACCTTGTAGGCGGCGATCCGCTCCCGGCAGAGGGCGATCAGCTCGGCTGCCGTCACCGCCCGGCCCTCGCGGAGGACGATACAGGCCCGGACGGCCTCGCCATTGACCGGATCGGGCGTCCCCAACACCGCGACCTCGCGCACCGCCGGATGGGCGAACAGGACCTCCTCGACCTCGCGCGGGTAAACCTTGAAGCCGGCGACGTTGATCATGTCCTTGACCCGATCGACCACGTAGAAGTAGCCGTCGCCGTCCCGGTAGCCGATGTCCCCGGAGTGAAGCCAGCCCCCCCGGAGGGCGTGGGCCGTCTCGGCCGGCTTGCCGAGATAGCCGGTCATGACGTTGGGGCCGCGGATCACGATCTCGCCGAGGCTCCCGTCCGGCACTTCCTGGTCGTGCTCGTCCACCACCCGGACCTCGACATTCTCGATCGGGGTGCCGACCGAGCCCGGCCGGTGACTGCGCTCGTGGTTGTAGGTCGCGAACGGCGAGCACTCGGTGAGACCGTACCCCTGGCAGATCGGCCGCCCGGTCACGGCCTGCCAGCGCGCCTCGACGTCGGCCGGCAGCATGGCGGCCGCCGAGAAGGTCAGGCGCAGCGAGGCCAGGTCATGGACGGCGAGGTCCCCGGCCAGGAAGAGGATGTACATCGTCGGCACCGCGTAGAGGAGCGTGATCCGATGGCGGGGGATGGCGGCCAGGAAGTCGCGGGGGACGAAGCGCTCCTGGAGCACCAGGGTCCCGCCCGCGGTCACCAGGGCGTTCAGGATGAAATTCTGGCCGAAGCAGTGGAAGAGCGGGAGCGCGCACAGGCCGCGATCGTCGGGCCCCATCCGGAGGTGGTGGACGGTCGCGTAGGCGTTGGAGACGACGTTGGCCTGGGTCAGCA
This sequence comes from Candidatus Methylomirabilota bacterium, assembly GCA_036001225.1. Classification (GTDB taxonomy): domain Bacteria; phylum Methylomirabilota; class Methylomirabilia; order Rokubacteriales; family DASRDR01; genus DASYUM01. The sequence goes on from DASYUM010000111.1 coordinate 1,290, forward strand.
TCACGCCCTTGGGGCGGCCGGTGGTCGCCGAGGTGTAGAGCACGGCCGCCACGTCGTCGCGGTCGCAGTCGCGGGCCCGGAGCGGGGGATCGCCGGCCAGGTCGGTCCAGGCGACGGCGCCGGCGGCCGGCACGCCCACCCGCACCCGGACCGCCGGCGTCTGGCCAGGGGGCGGAAGCTCGGCGGCGGCCGGCTCGGCGGTGAGGATGGCGGCGGCCTCGCTGTCCCGGACGATGTAGGCGAGCTCGTCCCGCCGGTACGTCACGTTGAGGGCGACCGCGGTGAGGCCCAGCTTCTGGCAGCCGTAGTAGGCGAAGACGAACTCGGGCCGGTTGCCGAGGTGGAGGCAGACGCGCTCGCCGGGATGGAGCCCGAGGCGGACCAGGCCGGTGGCCACGCGGCCGGCCTCGCCGTCCAGCTCGGCGTAGGTCCAGGTGCGGTCGCCGAAGACGAGCGCGGGCTGCTTCGGCAGGTCCCGCGCGCTGGCCTCCAGGAGGTGCGCGACGTTCATGGCGTCCGCTCCCACCCTCTCCCCCACCGGGGGAGAGGGAGCGCAGGAGTCATGCCTGCCGCTCGGGGTCAGCGCATCTTCGAGAGGTCGATGGGGGCGCGGAGGACTACCCGCCGCTGGACGGTGTGCTGAACGATCAGCGTCACCGTTCCCCGCGGCGGCAGGCCCTCCAACGGGAAGACGTAGACGTTGCGAGCGGCGAAGCGACCGTCGTCGAGCCGGAGCGCGGTGCGCTCGTTCTGGGTGAAGGAGGCCTTCACCTCCTGCTCTCCGACCCGCAGCAGGGGCTGCAGCCAGCGGGCGAAATCGGCGGTCACCCCCACCATGGTGACCAGGAGCTGGAGCTTCCCCTTCCCCCGCTCGAGCTGCTCCTGCCGCTGCTTCTCGGCGAGTGGCTCGCCCTTGAACGCGGCCTGGCGCGCGGCGTGGGCCAAGCGGCCGAACGGCGTGGTCACCACGATCTCCGCTCCATCGGGGAGCGGAACCCGCCACTCCTCGCCGAAGTCTTCCTGGGCCACGCCCTGCTGCCCGGCTTCCAGCGCGGCCTGGACGTCGCCGGGCGCCAGGGTGGGGAGAAGCGCGACGGCCGGCGGCGGTCCCAGCAGGAGCCCGACCAGCGTCAGCGCGAGCCCGCGTCTCACAGCCACCGTCGCCACCGGAAGAGCGCGAAGAGGGCAACGGCCAGGCCGGCCATGATCGCCAGCGAGGCGGCCGCGCCCCACGGCTCGTCGAGCCAGGGCATGATCTTGAAATTCATCCCGAAGAAGCCGGTCACGATGGTGAACGGCAGCCCGATGGTGGCGAGGACGGCGAGCTGCTTCATCACGATGCTGATCCGGTTGTTGATCTGAGACAGGTAGGCCTCCAGGAGTCCGCTCAAGATGTCGCGGTTGGTCTCCAGCTCGTCGAGCAGGCGCAGGACGTGGTCGTAGACGTCCCGGAAGAACGGCCGCAGCTCGGCCCTGACGTGCGGCACCCCGCTCATCAGGTTGGCCACCACCTCGCGCAGGGGACCCAACCCCCGGCGGAGAGCCACGACGTCCTTGCGCGCCGCGAAGATCCGCTCGAGCAGCCGGGAACCGGGACGGGCAAAGACCCGCGTCTCCAGCCGATCGACCCGCTCTTCCACGTGTTCCACGATCGGAAAGTAGGAGTCCACGATCTGGTCCAGCAGGTGGTGGAAGAGCCGGTCCGGCCCGTCCCCCAGCACTTCCGGATGCTTGCGCAGGCGCTCGAGGGCGTTGCTGACGCTCCGCAGCGGGCGGTCGTGCACGGTGACGATCAGCCGGTCGTCGAGGAAGACGAAGAGGGGAATCAGATCGAGGGCGGGCGGGCCGGGGTCGTCGTTGACCGCCCGCGTGACCACGAAGAGGAAGTTCTCGTACTCTTCGATCTTCGGCCGCGTCTTGGGATTCTGGGCGTCTTCGATGGCGAGGGGATGGAACCGGAAGCAGCGCTCCAGCGCCTGGATCTCGGCGGGCGCCGCCCCCTCGAGATCGATCCAGCCCCGGGTCCCGGCCTCGCCCAGGGCCCGGGCGACCTCGTCGGGGCCGAGCCCCTCCTCGAGGACCGGCCCGGGGCGGACGACGGCGCCGAGGTGCGCCACTCGACTCACGGGCTGGCCAGCCCCGCCGCGCGGAGGTTGGCGACGACGGCCAGGCTCATCAGATCAGGATCCCACTGGGCCCGGACGGCGCGCAGGACGTCGTCGGCCGTGACCGCTTCGATCGCGCGTCGATAGCGAGCCGGATAGTCGAGTCCGAGGCCGAACTGCTCGATCCCGATCAGCAGTGCGGCCACCTCGGCGTTGGTATCCATGCGGAGAGGGAAGCTCCCGACCAGATACGCCCTGGCCCGGGCCACCTCCTCGTCGCTCACCCGCTCCTGCCGGAGCCGTACGAGCTCCGCCCGGACCAGGGCCAGAACCTCGCGCAGGCGGGGGTTCTCGCTCTGGAAGCCGACGAGCATCATGCCCCCATAACGCGTCGGCGAGTAGTCGGCGTAGACGCTGTAGGCGAGACCCCGCTCCTCGCGCACGCGCACGTACAGGCGGGAAGACGACCCGCCACCGAGGAGGTGGGCGGCCACCACGAGCGGGTAGTAGTCGGGGTGCGGCCACGTGACGGTCGCCTGGCCGAGGAGCACGGTGGCCTGGGTCAGGTCCCGCTGAACCATCTCGGTGCGGGCCGGGGTGCCGAGGGCGACGAGGCCGGGCGGCGTCCGGCCGGCCGGGGCCGCCGGCCAGCCGCCCAGGCGCGCGGTGAGCGCGGCTCGAACCTCGGCGATGGTGACGTCGCCCACGACCGCCACCACGGTGGTCCGCGGGCGATATGCGGCCGCGTAGAAGGCGGCCACGTCGTCGCGGGTGATCCGCCCCAGCGACTCCTCGGTGCCGGGAATGGGGGCGGCATAGGGATGACCGGGGAAGATGAGCGCGCGGAAGAGCCGGCCGGCGACCGATTCGGGATCTTCCTCCGAGCGCCGCACGGCGGCGCGGATCTCCTCGCGCTTCCGGTCGAACTCGTCGGCCGGAAAGGTCGGCCGCCGCAGCACGTCGGTCAGCAGGTCGAGCCCGAGCCCGAAGTCGTGGCGGAGCACCGAGACGCTGAGCGTGCCGACATCGCGTCCGCCCTCGGCGCTCAGGCTGCCGCCGACGAACTCGATGGCGCGATCGATCTCGGGGCCCGTCCGCGTCCGCGTCCCCCGGGAAATGAGCTGGACGGTGAGGTTGGCCAGCCCCGGCTTGTCGGGCGGGTCGAGGATGGCCCCCGCCCCCACCGCGACACGCACGATGACGATGGGGAGGGCTGGCCGCTCGGCGACCAGGACGACCACCCCGTTCGGCAGGACGAAGCGGACGCCGAGGGGCCGGTCCCATACGCTGCCCGGCGACTGGCCGGCCGCCGGCAGCGCGAGCCACGGCAGGAGGCCCAGAGCCACCCAGACCACGCGGCGCGGCGCCAGGCGCGGCATGGCCGAATTATACCGTCCGACCCTCGACCTCAGTCGAGAGACTTCCGAAAGCGGAGCACGGCCAGCGTGAAGATGACGGCGCCGAAAAGCACCAGCGGCCAGACGTCGGGCCAGAGCTGGTCGAGGCCGATCCCCTTCAGCACGATCCCGCGGATGATGCGCAGGAAATACGTGATGGGCAGCACGCGGGCCAGGTACTGGGCCGGCTCCGGCATCCCCTCCAGCGGGAAGAGGAGTCCCGAGAGGTAGATGGACGGCAGGATGGCCAGGAAGCCGAGCTGCATCGCCTGGGGCACCGTTCGGGACAGCGTGGAGACGAAGATCCCGATGCCGAGCGTCCCGGTCATGAACAGCGCGGACACCGCGTAGAGAAGGCCGACGCTGCCCCGGATGGGGACGCCGAAGACGTAGTGGGCGACCACGAGGGCAAGCGTCATCTGGCCGTAGGCGACCAGCAGGTTGGGCAGGATCTTCCCCAGCATGATTTCCCAGCGGCGGAGGGGACTCACGATGAGCGCCTCCAGCGTCCCCCGCTCGCGCTCTCGCACCACCGCGACCGCCATGATGGTGATGGTCGTCTGCATGAGGAGGGCCCCGATCAGTCCCGGCACGATGAACAGGGCCGACTCCTGATCCGGGTTGTACCAGGCCCGGATGCGGACGTCGAGGCCGACCGGGTCCCGGGCGAGCACGCCGCCGCCGGCGGCCTGGCGGAGCAGGTCGATCGAGCGGGAGAGGCCGAGCGCGGTGGCCGCGTTCATGGCCGAGCCGGCCACCTGGGGGTCGGAGGCGTCCACGATCACCTGGATCGCCGCCCCGCCGCGCCCGCGCAGGCGCTGGGCGAAGTCGGGCGGGATCACCACGCCCACTTTGGCCCGCCCGGTGTCGATCAGCCGAGTCACCTCGGCCGGGGAGCCCGCGTAGTACTTGAGGTCGAAGTACTGGCTGTTGGCGAACGCTTCCAGCAGCCGTTGGGCCTCCACGTCGCGCGACTGGTCGAAGACGACCGTCGGCAGGTGCTTCACGTCGGTGTTGATCGCGTACCCGAAGATGAAGAGGAGCGCGACCGGGATGAAGAGGGTCAGGGTGAGGGCCATCGGGTCGCGGCGCAGCTGGAGGAACTCCTTCCAGATGATCCCGCCGAGCCGCGCGCCGGCCCCGCTCATGCTGGGGTCTCCGTGGCGTCGATGGCACGCAGCTGTTCCCGCAAGCGAGTCTTCCGCTCGCGGTCCACGAACGAGATGAAGAGGTCCTCCACCGACGGCGCCACCGGGGAGACGGCGGCCTCGAGGCCGGCCGCCCGCAGGTGGGCCTGGACGGCCTCCGCGGTCAGGCCCTCGTCGGCGGCCACCACCCGGATCACCGCGCCGTACCGGATCACCTCCTCGGCCGCGGCCCAATCGGTGAGGACGTCCACCGCGCGCCGGGGGTCAGCGGTCTCGACCTGGAAGACCCGCTTGCGGAACGTCTCGGCCTTGATCGCGGCCGGGCTCCCCTGAGCGATCAGCTTCCCCTGATAGATGAAGCCGAGCCGATCGCAGTGCTCGGCCTCGTCCATGTAGTGCGTGGTGACGACGATGGTGACCCCCCCGTCGGCGAGCCGGCGGATCAGCTCCCAGAACGTGCGTCGGGAGACCGGGTCCACGCCCGCCGTCGGCTCATCGAGGAACACGAGCCGAGGCGCGTGGACGAGGGCGCAGGCCAGGGCCAGCCGCTGGCGGTAGCCGCCGGAGAGCCGGCCGGCCAGGACCTCCTGGCGACCGACCAGATCGGCCAGCTGGACCATGCGCTGGATCCGTTCCCGGCGCTGGCGGGCGGGCACGCCGTAGACGGTGGCGTAGAAGGTGACGTTCTCCTCGGCGGTGAGATCGTCGTAGAGCGAGAAGCGCTGCGACATGTAGCCGATGGCCGCCTTGATCCGCTCGGGTTCCCGCACGATGTCGAACCCGAGGACGCGGCCACCCCCCTCGCTCGGCTCGAGAATGCCGCAGAGCATCCGGAGCGTCGTCGTCTTGCCCGAGCCGTTGGGGCCGAGAAAGCCGTACAGCTCGCCGGCCTGCACCACGAGGTCCACGTGGTCCACCGCCGTGAGCTCGCCGAAGCGCTTGGTGAGCCCCTCGGTGACGACGGCCGGTCGAGGATCCGACTCCCTCTCCCTCCCGGGGGGAGGGAGAGGGCGGGGATGAGGGTGGGCCAGCGACATGCCCCCTCACCCGGCCCTCGCCCCCGGCGGGGGAGAGGGTGAACCGTGATCGCCGGCGAGGACCGACGGAGTCACGCCGAGCCGGAGGGCTTCCGCCCGCAGGATCGCCCATGCCCGCTCGACGTGGCGAGCCTCGGTCCGGATGTTCCCGATCGCCAGCCGGAGCACGTAGCGGTCGCCGAGGACGGCGTGGGAGAGGAACACCTCACCGGAGGTGTTCACCGCCTCCAGCAGGCGCTCGTTGAGAGGATTCAGCCGCGGATCGTCGGCGGCCCAGCCGCGGGGCCGGAGCCGGACGCAGACGGTGCTGAACGGGACCGGGGCGATGCGCTCCCAGTCGGGGTCGGCGTCGACCCAGGCCGCGAACGCCTGGGCGAGGCGGATGTGCTCGCGCAGGCGCGCCTGGAGCCCGCTCCGCCCGTAGGCGCGCATGACCATCCAGAGCTTGAGCGCGCGGAAGCGCCGGCCGAGCTGGGGGCCGTAGTCCATGAAGTTCTCGACGGCGCTCCCCTCCGGGGTCTGGAGGAACGACGGGACGAGGCTGAACGCCTGCTTGAGCGCCTGGGGACGCTGGCAGAAGAAGGCCGAGCAGTCGATGGGCGTGAAGAGCCACTTGTGCGGGTTGACCACGATGGAATCGGCGCGCTCGCAGCCGTCCAGCACGTGGCGCCGCTCGGGCAGGATCGCGGCGCCCCCGCCGTAGGCGGCGTCCACGTGAAGCCACAGGCCCTCCCCCGCCGCGACGGCGGCGATGGCCGGCACCGGGTCCACGCTGGTCGTCGCCGTCGTCCCCACGGTGGCGGCGACCGCGATCGGCCGCCAGCCGGCCCGGCGGTCCTCGGCCACGGCGCCGGCGAGGGCGGCCGGGTCGAGGCGGAACTCCGCGTCGACGGCGATCTTTCGTACGCTGGCCTGACCGAGGCCGAGCAGGATGACCGCCTTCTCGACCGACGAGTGCGCGTGCTCCGAGGTGTAGACGCGCAACCGGGGCAGGTCGCCCCGTCCCGCCAGGCCCTGCTGGCGGGCATCGAGGCCGGCCGCTTCGCGGGCGGCGGCCAGCGCGCAGAGGGTCGAGATCGACGCGGTGTCGTAGATCACCCCGCGGAACGCCGGCGGCAGCCCCAGGAGGCGGCGGAGCCAGTCGAGGCTCACCTCCTCCAGCTCGGTGGCGGCCGGCGAGGTCCGCCAGAGCATGGCGTTGACATTGAACGCGGCACAGAGCAGTTCGCCCAGAATGCCGGGGACCGAGCCGCTGATCGCAAAGTAGGCGAAGAACCCCGGATGGTTCCAGTGGGTCAGCCCGGGGACGATCAGCCGCTCGACGTCGCCGAGAATGACGTCGAGGGGCTCCGGCGCCTCGGGGGCGGCGGCGGGCAGCGCCCCTCGGACGTCGCCGGGCTTGACCCGGGCCAAGACCGGATACCGCTCGGGATGGGCCAGGTAGTCCGCGATCCAGTCCACGACCGCGCGACCGTAGCGCCGGAACGTCTCGGCATCGAAGTCGCCGAGGGCGGCGGCCGCGCTCTCCGGCGTGTCGTCTGGCGGCATTCGGGTCACCCCCTCGCCTCTCCTCCCGAAGGGAAAGGCAGATGTGTCCTCAGTCGGTGGCGATCACTGCGTCGGCTGGCATCCCGGGCTTCAGCCGCCCGTCCGGGTTGGCGACCGTGATCTTCACCCGGAAGACGAGGTTCACGCGCTCCTTCTGGGTCTGGACGTTCCGAGGCGTGAACTCGGCCTCGGAGGCGATCTCGGTCACCCGCCCGTCGAACGGCTGGCCGGGAAAGGCGTCCACCGTGATCCGGGCCGGCTGGCCAACCCGGACTCGGCCCAGGTCCACCTCGCCGATGTAGCCGCGAAGCCAGAGGGTCTGGGGATCGACCACGGTGAGGATGGGCGTGCCCGGCGTCGCGGTGGCGCCGGCTTCGAGGTTCTTTCGGAGCACGACGCCGTCGGTCGGGGCCGCGAGGCGCGTGTCGGCCAGCCGGGCCCGGGCGGTGGCGAGGGCGGCCTCGGCCTGGCTCACCTGGGCCCGGGCCGTCTCGACCTGGCCGGGTCGAGGCCCCGCTTCGACCAGCGCCAGCCGGTCCCGCGCCTGGCGGACCTCGGCCCGGGCCGCCGCGACCTGCTCCGGCCGTGGGCCTGCCTGCAGCAGGTCGAGCTGCTGGCGGGCGGCCCGCTCCTGGGCCCGCGCCACCTCGTAGGCCTGCCACGCGCGGTCACGATCCTGGGCCGAGACGAGCCCCTGATCGGCCAGGCTCTGGAAGCGGCGGTACTCGCGCTCGGCCATCACGCGCGTCGCCTCGGCCGAGGCCACCGCGCTTCGCGCCTGCTCCAGCTCCTGGGGCCGGGCGCCGGCCTCGAGGTCCCGCAGGCGCGCCTCGGCCTGAGCCACCGCGGCCCGCGCCTCGGCGATCTCCTCCTTGCGCGCCCCGGCCAGGAGATCCCGCAGTTGAGCCTGGGCGACGCTGACGGCGGCCTCCAGACGCGCCACCTCTGCCCGCAGCTCGTCGTCGTCGAGCACCACGAGGAGCTCGCCCCTTCGGACGCGCTGCCCCTCTTCCACGCGGATCTCCCGGATCCGCGCGGTGGCCTTGGCGCCGATTTCGACCTGGGTGGCCTCGATGGTCCCGGTGACCTTCAGGGCACGGCCGCCGCTGTCGCGGCGAGCGAGCGCCCACAGGCCGACGCCGGCCCCCGCCACCAGGAGCAGGACGACGACGAGGCTTCCGCGCAGCACCTTCGGGAGCGCCGGCATCAGTCAATCGGAGGGGTGTCGGAACACCCCTCCGAGGCCTCCCCAGGGGACGAGGGCGCGCCGCCGGACGTCGCGGGGCTGGGGCCCCGCCGTCCGGGGCGCGCGAACCCAAAGTCGCGCGGGCAAAGCCCGCGCTCGGAGCGGAACACCTGGGGAGTCGGCGGTACCTGCCGACGGTCTGCGCCCGATTTCCCCCACACGCCTAGCGAGTCGGAGGGAGCCTGGACCGGCCCCTCCGAAACCTGCTCCTGCCTGACTCGGGCACGGCGCTAGCGGCCCGACGGGGCCGCGGCCGGGGGGACGGGGATGAGGATGGCGGTGGTCTGGTGGTCGCGGACGAAATACTGCCGGGCTACCCGCTGGAGGTCGGCCGCGGTCACGGCGCGGATCCGGGGCAGGAACTCGTCGGCGAGCCGCCAACCGGCCACCAGCTCGTGGCGCCCGAGTGTGGCGGCGCGCTGGTAGACCGAGTCCTGTCGGAAGACGAAGGCCGCCTCGATCTGGTTCTTCGCGCGCTGGAGCTCCTCGTCGCCGACGGGCTCGGCCTGGAGCCGCTCGACCTCGACCCCGAGGGCTTGCTCCACCTGCTCCACCGTCTTCTCCGGCAGCACGGTCGCCCAGAACGTGAAGAGGTCGGGATCGAGTGACAGCAGCGTGTAGTCGCCGCCGGCATCGACGGCGATCCGCTGTTCGTAGACCAGCCGCCGGTAGAGCCGCGACGTGCGCCCGGCCGACAGGATGGTGGAGAGCACCTCCAGCGGGTAAGCGTCGGGCGAGGCGTGGTTCGGGGTGTGATAGCCGATGAAGATGATCGGGAGCTGCGCCTCCTTCCTCACCCACAACCGGCGCTCGCCCCGCTGCTCGGGCTCGACGATCGCCACCGGCGGCGGGTCCGGGCCCCGCGGGACCGGGCCGAATCGGGCCCGTACCTTGTCGAGCATCGCCGTCGCCTGGAAGTCGCCGACCGCGACCAGGAGGGCATTGTTGGGTCGGTAGTAGGTGTCGTACCAGGTCCGGAGGTCGGCAGCGGTGATCCGCTCGATGTCGGCCATGAAACCGATGGGCGGGATCCGGTACGGATGGGCCTTGAAGGCGATCGCGTTCAGCTCCTCGGACAGCGCGCCGACGGGGTCGTCCTCGGTCCGTGTCCGTCGCTCCTCCATGATGACCTTCCGCTCGGCGTCCACCTCGCGGGGGTCGAGGAGCAGGTGACGCATCCGGTCAGCTTCCAGGTCGAGCACGAGGTCGATCTTGTCGGCCACGATGGTGACGAAGTAGACGGTGGCGTCCTGGGCCGTGAAGGCGTTCTCGCTGGCGCCCTGCTCCTCGAGGAGCCGCGAGTAGATCCGCGGGCCGTACTTCGGGGTCCCCTTGAACATCATGTGCTCGAGGTAGTGGGAGAGCCCGGACAGTCCGACCCGCTCGTTCCGAGAGCCGACCCGATACCAGAGCTGGACGCCGATGACGGGACTCCGGTGGTTTTCCAGGAGCAGGACCCGGAGGCCGTTGTCGAGCGTCGCCTCGACGACGGGGGTGGCCCGCGCGTCGAGGGCGGTGAGGAGGACGACGGCGACGACGAAGACAGAGAGCCGGCGGGTCCGCATCCCGCCGCCAATTATACCGGGGTCGTCCCTCAGCAGCACCGGGTCGAGGCCCGAGCAGCCCAAGGACGCAGGGAGGAGGCGGGCCGAGGCGTATGCCGCGCCCGCGCGCCACCGGACGTCGCGGGGCTGGGGCCCCGCCGTTCGGGGCGCGCCACCCGAAGTTGAGGCCCGCCGACGACCGAGGACGCCGGGATGCGACGGGCATCGGCCCGGTGCCCTCAGGGGGCGAAGGTGAAGGACACCACCTTCAGCGCGAGGATGTCGCCGAAATCCACGCTGCCGTCGGCGAGCGAGCCCGCCACGACGGCGGCGAAGAAGAGGTAGTAGGTGCCGGGCGGCTCGGTCCCCGTCCAGGTGTGGGTGGCGAACGTCGGCCGGCTCACCGTGAACGGGGTCGCCAGTGCCACCGCGGCGGCCAGCGGCCTGAGGGTCGTCACGTCCGAGAGCGACCCGATCCCGGTGGCGCCTCCCACGCTGGTGAAGAAGATGACGGTGTTCCCGTCGGGCAGGACCACCCCGAGGTAGAAGTCCACGGTGGCGTCGAGCCCGGGGTTGGTCACGCCCTCGGACACGATGATGGTCTCGCCGGTCCCGAACTGGCTCTGGTTGACCGCGATGCTCAGGAAGGGCTCGAACGTCGCGGTGACGATCGTCGCGTTCTGGACGATGAACGTGCAGAGGAGCGCGGTGCCGCACCCGGTGACGCTCGACCCGACCAGGATGTCCCCGGCGCCCGGTGTCGCCGTCAGGGTCACCGCGGTGCCGGGTGCGAGCGACGCGGTGCAGGTCGGGCCGCAGACGATCCCGCCCAGACTGCCCGTCACGGTGCCGGTCCCGCTACCGGCGATGACGATGGTGAGGGTCACGTCGGGAAGGAGGACTCGACCGATCCGATTGCCTGCCTGCTCGGTGAACCAGAGGGTTCCCGGCGGCCCCGCCGTGATCCCGGTCGGGGCGCTGGCCGCCGTCGGCACCGTGAACTCGGTGAACAGCCCGGTCGGCGTGATCCGCCCGATCTTGTTGCCCGCCTGCTCGGTGAACCACAGGTTCCCGTCCGGCCCCGCCGTGATCCCGGTCGGGGCGCTGGCCGCCGTCGGCACCGTGAACTCGGTGATGCTGGTGATCTGCGCGGTCGCTGTCCGCGGAAACGCGGCACCGAGGGCCACCAGCGCGAACACTGCGCTCATGATCCCGCGGCCGACTGTGGTGCCGTTCATCCCGTCCTCCCCCCGGTCGTCATCGAATGGCCGAGGCCGGGCGGATGGCGGCGGGGGCCAGCCGGAACGCCGGGCGGACCGCCATCGCGACCGGTGCCGCCAGCAGGCCCAAGACCGCCGCCAGGTAGCAGCCGCCAGCGAACGATCCCGTCAGATCCTTCACCCAGCCGGTGACATAGGGAGCCAGCAGGGCCGCCAGGAAGCACGTCGCGTTGAGCAGCCCGTAGGCCAGCCCCATCACCCGCTGCGGGAACATCTCTGCCATCATCGCATAGGCCGGCGCCCACGCCCCCCACACGAAGAAGCTGGTCACGAAGACGATGACCGCCACCAGCCAGGCCGGCCCCTGCCGCTGGACGATGGCGCCCATCGCGAGGGTAGCCAACGCCATGCAAAGGATGGCCGCCGCCATCACCGCCTTGCGGCCGATGCCGCGCCGGAAGAGCCGGTCGGAGACGGTGCCCACGGTCAAGAGGCCCGGGAGGGCGGCCACGCCGAGCAAGCTCGCGTAGAGGGCTGACCGCCCCAGCTGCCGCACCCCGACCTCCGCGAAAAGCGCCGGACCCCAGGTCCCGATGAGCCACTGGGTCCAGATCGGGGCCATCCCGGCGACGCCGAGCAGCCACAGGTCGCGGTGGCGGAAGACCGCGGCGGCCCCCACGCCCGCCTCGCCCGGCGCCGCCACGCTCCGTTCGCGGATCGGCTCGGGGACGAAGCAGCCGATCAGCGTCGCCGAGAGCAGCGGCAGCCCCGCCAGCACCAGGAAGACGCTCCGCCACGGCATGACCTCGCCGAGAGCGCCGCCGGCGACGACGCCCAGCGCGTTCCCGAGCCCGAGCCCCGAGAAGGAGACGCCCTGGCCGAGCGCCAGCCACTTGCGCGGCGTCGTCGCCGCGATGATCGGGCGGTCGTTGGCGAAGTACAACCCCTGGGCGAGGCCGGTGACGAGGCGGGCGAGGGCGACCACGGCCAGGGTTCGAGCCAGCCCGGTCAGCAAGGCGGCCGCCGCCACCAGGAGGATCCCGGTGACGAGCACTCGCTTGCGCCCGAACCGGTCGCCGAGCAGCCCGGCCGGGATCTGCATGGCGATGTAGCCGTAGAAGAAGATCGAGAAGAGGAAGCCGCCCTGGGCGTGACTCAGCCCGAACTCGGCCATCACCGGCTCGAGGAGCGGGGAGAACGCCATCCGCACCATGTAGTTGCCGATCCAGCCGAAGACGAGGAGCCCCCACACCGTGTGATGGGGCTGCCACGACCGGCCACGCCCGGCCAGGAGACCCGGGCCTCGGGGGGTCACGCGCGGCGGCGGAAGGGCGGGCCTAGCCGCGCTCGGCGGGAAGCGGTAACCCGAGCTGGCTCGCCAGCTCGGCGAGGCGTGCCTGGTAGAAGGGCACGCCCGACCCGCGGAAGACGGTGGCGGCGTCGCCGAGATGGCGCGCCGCCGCCGCCCGGTCGTCCTGGGCGTGGGCGATCAGCGCGAGATCGAGCCGGGTGGCCGCCGCCTCGTGGCGGGCCTCGATCGCCTCGAAGGTCCGGCGGGCCTCGCTACACTGGGCCTCGGCCGCGGGCCACCGGCCCTCGGCCCGGGCGACGCGCCCGGCGGCGCGCTCGGCCACACCGACCCCGTACGGAAAGGCGGCCTCCCGCGTCAGCGCCACCGCCGCGGCGGCGAGGTCGCGGGCCTCGTCGAGCCGGCCGGCCGCCAGGCACGCCTCGGCCAGGACCGCGGTGAACCAGCCGAGCATCGGGCGGTGGCGGAAGCGGCGCCACTGCTCGTTGGCCCGGGTCAGGAGGGCGATCGCCTGGTCGATCTCGCCCTTCCCGAGGTACGCGTAGCCCAGAAAGCTCATCGCATCGGCCGTGTTGACGGGGTCCGGCGAGTGCTCGAGGCTCCGGCGACAGGCCTCGATCCCCGCGTCCCACTCCCCCATCGCCGCGCGGATCCAGCCGGTGGTCCAGGCGGCGTAGGCACGGAGCCGCGGGTCGCCGATCCCGTCGCCCACCGTGTCCGCGCGGGCGGCGGCCTCGAGCGCGGCGGTGAACTCGCCCATGAAGCCGTAGCTGAACGCCACTCCCCAGTGCGCCGCCCCCAGCCACCAGCGCTCGTCGGTCTTCTCGAGCAGCGTCACCGCCTGGCGACCGTGCTCGACGCCCTCGCGGAGGCGACCCGACCAGAACCCGGCGCGGGCCAGCACGTAGCAGGCCTTGCCGAGGGTGGCGTGATCCCCGCACCGCCCGGCCTGCTCGCTGGCCCGCCGGGCGCTCCGGTCGGACTCGGCGTGGTCCCCGAGATGGCTCTGCGTATAGCCTAGCCAGAAGTGATAGGGCCCGGCGAGCCAGGGATCGTCGAGCCGCTCGACTCGGGCGCGCTGGGCGAACAGCAGCTCGAGCGCTTCCGGGAAGCGGCCGAGGAAGTAGAGCGAGTGGGCCCGGCGCAGCGCGATGGCCACCTGAGCCCGGTCCTGCTCGGCCGCCGGCAGCCGCTCGACATGTCGCGCCGCCTCGGCCAGGGCCCCGACCGCCTCGGCGTGCGCGTAGCTCCGGCCTGCCTTGTCGGCGGCGCGGATCAGGTACTCGACGGCCTTGTCGCTCTCCTCCGCCCGCGCATAGTGGTAAGCGAGCCGGTCGTAGATCTCGGCCCGCCGGTCGGCGTAGAGACCTTCCAGCGTCCGCCCGGCCGCCGCGTGGAGCGCGCGGCGGCGGGGAGCGGGCAGGCTCTCGTAGGCCACCTCCTGGGTCAGCGCGTGCTTGAAGACGTAGACGGGCTCCTCGGCGCCCGACTGCTCGTACAGGAACTCCAGCCGCCGCAGCTCCACGAGGTGCGGGTCCAGGCCCCCGGCGTCGGCCCAGATCGCGCCGAGGAGTCGCAGCGAGAACTCGCGGCCGAGGACGGAGGCGGTCTGCAGCACGCGCTTGGAAACGTCGGGAAGCCGGTCGATCCGGGCCATCAGCGCTTCCTGGATGGTGTCCGGCACGAGGGCGATGGGTCGAGGCTCGCCGTGCTCGGTGACCGCCAGCGCCAGCTCTTCGAGGAAGAAGGGGTTGCCCTCCGCCTTGGCGAGGATGAGGTGGGCGACCTCGTCGGGCAGCTCCTGCAGCTCCAGGAACGAGCGCACCAGGGTGAGGCTCTCGGCCGCCGGGAGGGCCTGGAGCGCGACCTGGGTCGCGTAGGACTTCTCGATCCCCGGCGGCCGGTAGCCGGGTCGGTAGGTCAGCAGGAGGAGGATGGGCGCCCCGGCCAGGCTCTCCACCAGCGAGGCCAGGTATTCCTCCGAGGTCCGGTCGATCCAGTGCAGGTTCTCGATCGCCAGCACCAGCCGCCGCTGGCGACTGCCGCGCAGCGCCATCTGGCGCAGCGTCTCGAAGGTCCGGGCCTTGATCGCCTCCGGGCTCAGGAGCGCGAGCGGGTCCGTGCCTTCCTTGACGCCGAGGAGCTGGAGGAGGTATGGGGCCCCTTCCCCGGCGTCCATCCCTGCCCCGCGGAGGGCGACACGGAGCTTCTCGCCGATCGCCTCCGGCGTGTCGGTGTCCGCGATGCCGGCACTGTGCCGGAGAAGGTCGAGCAGCGGCAGGTACGGCATCGCGCTCCCGTATGCGACGCAGTGCCCTTCGACGTAACTGACCGGCTCCCCGGCCAGGCGCCGGCCGAACTCGAGGAGCAGGCGCGTCTTTCCGATCCCGGCTTCCCCGGCGATCCCGACCACCTGGCCGCGCCCGGTCATGGCCGAGGCCAGGCGGTTCTGGAGCAGCTCCAGCTCGTGCTGGCGGCCGACGAAGGTCGCCATCCGCCGGTGGAGACCGGGCCCCCGGCGCTCGCGGCCGGCCAGCCGATAGGCGGGCTCCACCCCTTCCCGAGCCGGATCGAGCGACACCAGCTCGAAGCGCCGGTCGAGAAACGGGGCCGCCGCCGCGCTCACGGCGATGGCGCCGGGCTCGGCTCGGGCGAGCAGCGCGTCGAGCACGGCCCCGGCGTGGCGCTTCGGCTCGGGGTCGATCGTCACTCCGCCGCCCCCCTCCCCGACCGGGAACGGGCCGGCGTGGATCGCGATCGTGAGCGCGCCCTCGGAAGTGCCGGCGCGGCGCGCCCGCTCGACGGCGTTCTGCATCGCGAAGGCCGCGTGAGCGGCCCGCATCGGCGCGTCCTCCAGCGGCTCGACGCCGAACGCCACGTCGATCCCGTAGCGATCCAGCTCCTCGACGCGCCCGCCGAAGCTCTCCGCCTTCTCGATCAGCGTCTCCAGGAGGCGGCTGGCATGGCTGGCCGAGCTCTCCGGCCCGACGACGAGCGCGGCCCGGAGGAGCGTGAGCTGGCGGCGCTCGCCGGTGAAGCGCGTGTCGGCCGGCCTCCGCGCGGCGACCGCCTCGACGGGCGGCGGCGCTGCCCGAGGACTGATCCCGGGGCGGGGCGCCGAGGGAGCGCGGAGCGCGAGCCCATGCTTCTCGATTCGATAGCGGAGCGTGTTGCGCGAGATGCCGAGGCGACTGGCCGCCTGCGAGATGTTCCAGTTGCTCTCGCGGAGGGCGCTGAGCAGGTGCTCGCGCTCGGCCCCCGGCGCGGCGCCGGTGAGCGTGCCGGCCACCTCACGGCTCCCGGATGCGGGCTCGCCCTCCGGCAGCCCGAGCAGCGGCGCCGTCACCGTCCGGCTGTCGGAGAGGAGCGCCACCCGTTCCAGCACGTTGGCCAGCTCGCGGAGGTTGCCCGGCCACGGATAATCGAGCAGGGCCGCCCGGGCATCGGCGGTCAGCGTCTTGGCGGGCAGCCCATAGTCACGACAGGCGGCGGCGAGGAAGTGCTCGGCGAGACGGAGGATGTCCGCCCCCCGCTCGCGCAACGGGGGGAGGACGATCGTCACGACGGCCAGCCGATGGTAGAGGTCCTCGCGGAAGCGGCGGGCGCGAATGGCCGCCGTCAGGTCCTCGCTGGTGGCGGCCAGCACCGCGACGTCGACCGGCTCGCTGCGGGTGCTGCCGAGCCGCCGGACCTCGCGCTCCTCGATGACCTTCAGGAGCTTGGCCTGAAGGCCTTCGGGGAGGAGCCCCACCTCGTCGAGGAACACCGTCCCGCGGTGCGCGACCTGGAAGAGGCCGGGCTTGCTCTGGCGGGCGTCGGTGAACGCGCCCCGCTCGAAGCCGAACAGCTCGGCCTCGAGCAGCGTGGCCGGGATCGCCGCGCAGTTGACGTCCACGAAGGGGCCGCCCGCCCGGGGCCCCGCCGCGTGCGCGAGACGGGCGAGCAATCCCTTGCCCGTCCCGGTCTCGCCCCGGATCAGGAGCGGGGGGATCCGGCGCGCATCGGACTGACGGTGAATGAGCCGCCGGATCTGCTCCCGGACGGCGACGATGGCCGGGCTGTCACCGATGAGATCGCTGAGGGGATCCATGCTGCTGCCGACATGGCTATCTTAGCCGGCCCGGTGGGGACGGCTCAAGCCGCCGGCGTGGGGCTCAGCGCGCGGCGGCAGGCAGCCGAAGCCTGAGGCGGGCGGCGAGCGCGCCGGCCCGGGCCTCGTGAGCGGCCGTGCCGAGCCCGCGGAAGGCGCCGAGCGCCTCGCCGAGACGGGCCGCCGCCGCCTCGACGTCGCCAGCGGCGCCGGCCACGTCGGCCGGGCCAGGTGGGTCCCGGTCTTTATGGCGGTCGAGTATAGCCGCTCGTGGCCACCGCAGGAGCGCCGCTCGTCATCATGAGGCCCCCGGGAGATCTCGTGGGCTGGCCGGTGTTATGCTGTCTGGCGTGGCCGTCGCTTTCAGGGATGAATCGGCGTTGGACTTCGCCCGGGTCCTGAACACCCTCGCTGGATTCTTCCAGCGCGAGGGCTTCGCTTACGCCGTGATCGGGGCGTTCGGTCTGCACGCCTACGGCCTGAGCCGGGCGACGTTCGACCTCGATTTCGTCACCGACTCCGGCGCTCAGCGCAAGCTCGTCGCGTTTCTCGAGTCACTCGGCTACGAAACACTCCACCGGTCGGCGGGATACTCGAATCACGTCCACTCCGACCACTCCTGGGGCCGCGTTGACATCGTGTACGTGGCGGGCGAGACGAGCCGCCGACTGTTCGAGGGCTGCCGGCCGGTCCTGAGACTGTCGGATCTGATGCTTCCGGTCCCCCGGCCGGAGCACCTGGCGGCCATGAAGGTCCAGGCGATGAAGAACGATCCGGAGCGCACGCTCCGCGAAATGGCCGACATCCAGTTCCTCCTGAGCCTCCCGGACATCGACGAGGTGGAGATCCGCGGATACTTCGAACGGAGCGGCTTGCTGGATCGGTATCATGAGATCAAGCGGCTCACCTGAGCCCCTGACGCTCGACCACGATCTGCCAACGACGCCGCACGACGTCGCTGTCCTCAAGCGGCTTCGATGCGCCGACACCATCACCACCCAGGAATATCTGCGGTTTCTTCGCGTCTTCGACCCTCTCTCGCATCACGCCCTGAGATCCCGGCCGGGTCCCAGCGGTCCGGAGTTCGCCCTTTTAGCGGGCTGATCGCTACCGCGACCTTCAACGCCGGCTGAGCGGCGGCGGCGACCGGCGCCATGTGCGCATGCGCGATCTCCGCCATCCGGTCGGGCGGCACGCCGGCTTCGGCCAGCCGCGCCGAGACGATGTAGATCAGCGCGGCGGTCCGCTCCCCGATAGCCGCCTCGATCTGAGTGGGCGTGCAGCACTCTTCGTCGCCGACTACCACGAGGCGGGCGCCGGCCGTACGGAGCGCCTGATCGTAATGTATCCGGTCACAGCGCTGGATGACGATCTCGTTGCGCATGTCGGTCGTATCCGGGAGTCGGGCGATCCGCTCCGGATCGGTGCCGGCGATGCGGGCAGCGGCCGCGAGCAGGAGGCCGCCGGCCGAGCCCGAGGTCACGTGGGCCGCCTCGACGCCGGCCAGTCGGGCGATGTGCTCGCCGGCCCGCGGCGGGTACTTGATCGCCTGGACCGGCCGCCTCGGCGTCGGCGCGGCTCGTGATGTTCGGCACGATGATCCCGCCGGCGCCGGCATCGAGGTACTCGAGGATCACCGAGGCGTCGTTGCGCGGGACGCGGACCAGCGCCGTCATCCCGGTCAGCTCGGCGGCGCGCATCAGCTCCTTCGCGGACTCGACCGTGAGGCCGCCGTGCTGGGCGTCGAGGAATGCGACTCCGCCTTCCCGCGGGGCGGCGCCCACCACCAGGGCTCGCGCCGCACCTCGGCCGGGCTCTGCCCTGGTGGCATTGCGAGGCCTTGGCGGGCATAGTGGAGGCGTGACGGCGGGCGCCACGCTTTTCCTCGCCTGTGTGATCACCCTGGTGCATTACACAGGGGCCTACATGCGCGTGCCGCTGCTTCCGCTCTATGCCAAGGCGCACGGGGCATCGCCCGCCGAAGTCGG
>DASYUM010000112.1:0-1680 GCA_036001225.1 Candidatus Methylomirabilota bacterium
GGACGCCGTGGACGAGCTGCAGCGGAACGGCACGCAGAAGGCGCTCCTCCAGAAGAACGGGATGGACCCGAACCTGGCGATTCCGGCCGAGATCCTGCGCGACTAGCGCGCCGGGCCGTCGAGCCGGCCCCGCCCGCTCCGGCGCCGTGAGCGGAGAGGGCGGGGGCCGGCCGCGCCGCGATGCGGGAGTTCTTCCACTACCTCACGCTGCCCTTCCTGCTGGAGGGCGCCTGGCTCACCGTGCGGATCGCCGCCACCGCGCTGGCCGGCGGCCTGGTCCTCGGCCTCGGGCTGGCCCTCATGCGCCTGTCGCCGTCCCGGCTCCTGTCGGCGCCAGCCGGGGTCTACATCTGGCTGGTCCGCGGGACCCCGCTCCTCCTCCAGCTCGTCTTCCTCTACGACGCGCTCCCGTTGGTGGGCATCGTGATGCCGGCCGTGACGACCGCGATCATCGGCTTCTCGCTCAACGACGCCGCCTTCACCGGCGAGGTGATCCGGGGCGGCATCCTGTCGGTCAACCGAAACCAGACCCTCGCCGCCGCCTCGCTCGGCATGGGGCCCGTGCTCACGCTCCGGCGGGTCGTGCTCCCCCAGGCCCTGCGGGCCATCCTGCCGGCCATCGGCAACAACGCGATCAGCCTGCTCAAGGGCACCTCGCTGGCCTCGGTCATCGCGGTGAACGAGCTCACCCTCCGCAGTCAGCAGATCGTGGCCCAGAACTTCCAGTTCTTCGCCGTCTTCTGCGCGGCCGGTCTCATGTACCTGGCCCTCACCACCCTGATCGCCGGTGTCCAGTTCGCGCTGGAGGGCCGGGTGAGCCTCGAGGGCGAGCCGCGGCCCTGGGGGGAGTCGGCCCTGGGGCGGCTCTTCGGCTTCCGCCTGCGGCGCGAGCCCGACCGGCGGCCGGCCCCGGCCGCGGCTCGGCCCCCGGTGATCGGCGAGGCGGCGCGGCCGGCGGCGGACTTCGTCCGGCTGGCCGGCTCGGAGGCCGCCCGGACCGGCCCCGACGACGGCACGCCGTTCGTGGTGTGCCGGGAGGTGTGGAAGGCCTACGGTCACCGGGAGGTGCTGCGCGGGGTGAACTTCACCGTCGGCCGCGGCGAGGTCGTCACCATCATGGGCCCGAGCGGCTCGGGCAAGAGCACGCTCCTCCGGCTGATCGCGCACCTAGAGGCCCTCGACCGCGGGGAGATCACCGTCGGCGGCAAGTACGTGGGCTACGAGAAGGTGGACGGCGCGCTCCGCCCCACGCGCCACATCGCCCGGCTCCGGGCGGAGGCCCGGATCGGGATGGTCTTCCAGCAGTTCAACCTCTTCGAGCACCGCACGGCCCTGGAGAACATCGTCGAGGCGCCCGTCCACGTGTACGGGGAGCCCCCGGAGCCGGCGCGCGCCCGCGGCGTGGAGCTCCTGGCCAGCGTGGGTCTCGCCCACCACGCCCACCACTTGCCGCACCGCCTCTCCGGCGGTCAGCAGCAGCGGGTGGCGATCGCCCGGGCCCTCGCCATCTCGCCGCGCCTGATGCTCTTCGACGAGCCCACGTCGGCCCTGGACCCCGAGCTGGTGGGCGAGGTGCTGGCCGTCATCCGCCGCCTGGCCGAGGGCGGGATGACGATGATCGTCGTGACCCACGAGGTACGCTTCGCGCGGGAAGTCGCGGACCGCATCGTCTTCATGGAC
>DASYUM010000113.1:0-6128 GCA_036001225.1 Candidatus Methylomirabilota bacterium
TCGCCGGATCGCTCGTCGCCCTGCTCCTCGCCGCCGGCTGCGTGAGCGGCATCCCTCCCGAGCGGCTCAAGACATGGGTCGGCCGTCCGGCCGCCACCCTCGAAAAGGATTGGGGTCCGCCGACTCGCGAAGTGCAGGAGGGCGACCTGCGGATCCTGATCTACGAGGAAGTCGAGAATCCCCGGATCTCCGGTCTCCAGGGCACCACCTCGGCCTACCGCCGGGGCGCGGTCCAGAGTCCCGACGAGCCCAGCCCGGGCCCCGCCGTCTATGTCCGGTCCTATCTATTCTGGGTGAACCCGCAGGGCACCATCGTCGACTCGGCGGTCCGGGCTCCGTGACCCTCGCGACCGCACGCTGACCTGCGCCCCCGGGCCGATCCCGAGTCGGTCGCGGGCGCGGCCTTCGCGGACGAAGATCTCCACCCGACCCGAGCTGTCGACCGCCGCGCCGAGCGCGCCCGGCGGCCGGTCGCCGTAGGTGTCCGAGAGCCCCTCGATCCGCTCACGTCCGATCTCGAGGACGCACGCACGACGGCCGGCGGGCAGGTCCTTCGCCGTCAGGTTCGTGAGCAGGTTCCCGAATCGGTCGACCAGGAGCACCTGGCCCACGACGCGCCCGCCGGCGCGCCGCGGGCGCGGCCAGCCGTGGCGAGCCAGGCGCCGCACCGGAGGACCGAAGCGGTGCAAGGGCACGCCCAGCGAGCAATGGGCGGCCACCGGGCCGAAGATGTCGCGGGCATGGAAGGTCCGGCTCACCGCTGTTCGGTGATAGGCCGGGTTGGTGAGGGCCACCGCCGCCGCGCCGGGAATCCCGTCGAGGAACCCGAGCAGCCCGTTGTCGGGGCCGACGAAGTAGTGGCCGTCCGCCAGGATCGCCAGCGGCCGCCGAGCGCCGCCGACGCCGGGATCGACCACCGCGAGGTGGACGGTCCCGGGCGGGAAGACCCGATAGGCCGTCTCCAGGAGGAGCGCGCCCCGCAGGATGTCCTGGGGCGGCACGGCGTGCGTCAGGTCGACGAGGTGAGCCGCGGCGTTGATCCCGAGGATGACGCCTTTCACGACCCCGACGTAGGCGTCATCCAACCCGAAGTCGGTGAGCAGCGTGATGATCCCGCTCGGCCGCGGCACCGTCCCTCGGCGCGCCGATCGAGCGCGGCCCGCCATCACCGGTCGCGGTGGACGACGTACTCCGCGATGAGGCCGAGAACCTCCCGCTCCTCGGAGTCCGGAAATCGGGCCAGCCGCGCCGTGGCTTCGGCCGCGTAGGCCGCCGCTCGGGCGACGGCATAGCCGACGCCGTCGTAGATCTTCACGAGCCGATGGATCTCGCCGACGTCGCGGTCGGCCTCGGCCGGCCGGCGTCGGGGCTGGCCGGGGCCTCGCAACGCCTCGAGGATCCGGGCGCGCTCCTCGGGCCTGGCTCGTTCCAGGGTGGCGATGAGCGGCAGGGTGCGCTTCCCCTCGCGCAGATCGGTCCCGATCGCCTTCCCGAGTCGCGCCTCGTCGGCGTCGAAGTCGAGCGAATCGTCGATGATCTGAAACGCGATGCCGAGGTCCTCGCCGAAGGACGCCAGCGCGTCGACCGCGGCCGCGTCCGGGCCGGCGACCAGGCCCCCGATCCGGCAGCACGCCGACATGAACGTCGCCGTCTTTTGCCGGATGATGCGCAGGTAATCGTCTTCGGTGAGCTCCCCATCCCGCTTGCGCTCGAGCTGGAAGACCTCGGCCTCGGTCATCGAGACCATCGCGGCCGCGAGCGCCTCCATCACCGCCAGATCCCCGTCCCCGACGAGCAGCGCCATGCAGCGGGAGTAGAGATGATCTCCGACGAGCAGCGCGGCGTCGTCGCCCCACCGGGCATTCGCCGACGGCCGGCCCCGCCGGAGAGGCGCCCGGTCGACGACGTCGTCATGAATCAGGGTGGCCGTATGCAGCAGCTCGACGACGCAGCCGAGACGGGCGGCGCGATCGGGAGAGCCTCCGGCCAGCCGCGTCGACAGCAGCACCAGGACCGGCCGCAGGCGCTTGCCGCCGGCGAAGGCGACGTACTCGGTGATGTCGCGAATCAGGGGGACGGGAGACCCGCCCAGCTCCTGGCGGATCGCGGCCTCGCACGCGCGTAGCTCCTCGCCGATGAGCCGGGTGAGGCGCTCGCGGAGGGTCGCCTCCAGGGATGGTCTCAAAGCCGCGGCTTCACTCGAGGGGCGCCCGGACGGGCGCAGCACACGAGCCCCGATTCCGAGGCCCCCAGGCAGGTTCGAAGCCGACGCCCCTCCCAGGTGATGTGTCCACTGTCCCCCGGCTCACGGGCCGCGATCTCTCGGACCCGCCACGGTACATTCTCGGGCCCCTCCCCTCGTGAATCAAGGGAAAAACGAATACTTGCGACGCGCGCCACCACCGCCGACCGCGCTTCGGACACTTCCGTCCGGCAGGGCGCTTCCGAGTCGGAGCGGTGACGGTCGCTCCCCGACGTCCCGGCCAAGGCCTGAGGCGCAAAGGACCGACCGCGGGACCCGATCGGGGTGCTCTCTGGTATCAGTCTTGAATCCCGCGTATCCAGGCAGAGGAGGTCACTCGGACATGCTAGGACACATATTGGCCGCATTCGCCATCGTGGCCCTGATCGTCGGCTCCGCGGGCCTGGTGGCCGCCCAGAGCACTCCGGGCGGCGCCGGACCGCAGATCGGCGGCGGGCCTCCGGCCGCGCTCCCGCCGTCACCCTCCGGGACGGCCGAGTCGCCCAGGCTCGAGCAGGGTCACCGGATCATCGGGCAAGTCACCCGGATCGACGTGGCCGGCGGGACCGTGACCTTGCGGACCGACGAGGGGCAGCTCGAGCTCAAGCTCCCGCGCGAGACGCTGTCCGGACTCAAGGTAGGCGAGCGGGTCGAGGTCCAGGTCGACATCCGGCCGACCGCCTTCGGACCGTCCTCGCCCTCGAAGCCGGGACGATGACCAATGGGAGGGGGCCTCGACGGCCCCTCCCAGACTCACCCCCAGGCCGCCGAGACGCCGCTCAGTTCTGGGGCTTCGGCGCCCCCGGAGTCGGCGCGAAGAGGAGAACCTCCGCCCAGTCCCCGCTCCGGTGCATCACCACGAGCAGACCCTTGGCGTCGTAACGTAATACCCCCTGGCCGGTCTGCTCGTTGGTGCCCATCGCGTCGGGCTTCCCCCAGGCGTTGGCGATCGTGTCGAGGGTAAAGATTCGCGGCTTCGGGTAGATGGCGACCCCGCGCACGAGATCGGCCCGGAAGCCCTCGGGACCGATCAACCCGAAGCTGATGATCATCCGCTCCAGGCCACGCGGCGCGCGCTCTCCCAAGTACGTCCATTCCGGAACGGTCCGGCTTTCCTCGACCACGGTCCGTTCACGGCTCGGCCGCCCGTAGAGGGTCTCGACATCCCGGCGGGAGGACACCCCGGGGACAATTCCGCCCCATTCCGCCGCCTCGAGGGCCCCGGCCAGCGCGAGCGAGACGAAAACGGCCGTCGCCCACGCACGCATGACGGGCTGACTCCTCACCGGGTCAGGGGGCAAGGAGCGCCTGCGGGCGCATCCTCTCGCCATCGCCGGTCTCCGGTTTGGTGATCCGGTCTCTCCAGCCGAGGACGATCGCGGGAGACCCGCTCCGGAGCGTCGACAGGGGGACCCGGATCAACACCCGATCGCCATGGCGCCAGTCGCCAGGCCCCTCGATCGCGAGGTCGGCGACGCCGTTGCTCGTGAAGCCGCCGTTCGCGATGACCGGGACCGAGCTTCGCACTACGAGGAAGTCGACCCCGGACGCCCCACGGAAGTACGCGGCTTGCGGGGCCCCGATGGGCTCGCCCAGCGCCGCGGTCACCACCGCGACCCCATCACCGCGAGGCGGACCCCCATTCAGGGGCAGTTCCCGCAGCCCTCCGTCCCTCGAGATCATGGCTAGCGTCCCGAGCACCTGGGTCTCCGTGTTCACCTCGCCGCCGACCTCGAGAATGAGGACGTCGTCCGGCTGGGGGGTCCGCGCCGCCAGGCCCACCTCGGTCCAGGCCGCCGAGCCCTGGGGCGGGCGGACGCCCGTGACCTCGAACTGCCCGCGCGCTCCGAGGGCTGTGGCCTCGGGGCCGGCGAGGACGCCGATCGGCTTCCGGAGGAGCCACCACCGCTGGATCGCGCCCCGCTGCCACTGGAAGACGGTCCGGTCCACGACCCCGCTTTCGAGCGCCGCCCGAAACTCGGGCGACAGCCGTCGCTCGAAGGCGAATAGCGGGACACGGTGCTGGTTCACGACCCACTGCCGCACGAGGGCGATCCGGATCGTGGAGGACACCACGGGCTGCTGCGCCACCAGGGACGCCGTTCCGGCCACGAGCAGCACGACGATCGCGACGAGGACGAGGGACCTCGGCGGCATTGAGCGCATGGCGGGGATCCTCCTGAGCCCATTGTCGGGTCGCGCCGCCGCTGAATCAAGCGAAACAAGAACGCCCCAGGGGGGTCCCCTGGGGCGTCCTGGACGACGAAGGAGCCCGGACTAGAAGAAGTAGATGAACCGGTAGATGCCCCCCCAGGAATCGTCGCCAGTGTCGGGGATGATGTAGCCGACCACCGCCTGCATCGAGAGGTTCGCGTTGATCGTCCACCGGGGGCCGGCGTCGATCTCGATGGCGTGGTCGCCGAAGATGGCGTTCTGGCCGCCCAGGCGGTTCTTATTCTCGCTTGGGGCCACGAAGGCGGCACCGAGGTTGATGTTGAAGGCCGGCGTCAGGGCGTAGGACGCCGCGGCGCCGATCCCCCAGGTGCCCGAGATATCCGCGTTGAGCGGCTGGCCGAGGCCCGTCGGGCCGCCGACCGTCGCGTTGCCCGTCAGGAAGTCGGCGATGTAGGCCACCGACAGCCAGGACGAGCCACTTTCCGGCACGGGCAGCTTGTCCGAGTTGCGGTTGATCTTGGTGGTGTTGCCCACTCCGTGGCAGTCGCCCGTCGGCGCCCCGCGCGGGGTCGCGCAGGAGCCGCCGCCGGCGCCGCCGATGAAGCGGTCCTTGTCACCCGACGTGTACCAGCCGTGGGCGGTGACCGAGAGGGGCCCGATCGGAACCACCGCGTCGGCCATGAGGCCGAAGCCCCGCTCCTTGAAGACCTGGTTGAGCGCCGATGACCAGATGCCCCGCTGGCCGTAGACGACCACGCCATAGAGCGTCATGCCGGCGATCTTGGCGTTCGCCGTGCCACCGACCCAGAACGTATTGGCGAAGTCTTCTTTCACGCACGACCCCTGGTTCGCCAGGGTGGACACCCCCGTCACGCCGGCTGCTGCCGGGCGCCGCTGGAAGCACTGCCGGTTGGCCACCAGACCTTCGACGCTCAACCGGATGTCCGGGGCGAGGCTGACGCCGATGCGCGCCGCGTAGTAGTCGTTGTCGTCGGCGTTGGAGAGGTTGTTCTCGGAGAGCTTCGCCGCCCAGACGGAGAAGTCCACCGGGCTTCCCAGCCAGTCGAAGCGGATGGCCGGCTCGTTGTCGGCGAAGAATTCGGCCGCCGGGCCATCGAGGAACTGGAGGTACTGAATCCCGACGGTGACCCGCGTGGCCGGAATCCACGGCTCGAACGCGATGTAGATCTGCCGCTGCTGCATGTTGACGCCGCGGGCGCCGGCGGCGCCGCCGGCGTTGGGCCCGACCCGGCCGCCCTGGGAGGCGGGGGAGCTGCCGAGCTCGTCGGCCACGCCGCTACCGTTCCCCAACGTGAGGTCGCCGACCTGGGCGTTCCAGACCATCTTCGCCTTCTTGTCGGCGGACTCGATCGTGATCCACCACCGGAGTCGCTCGAAGTACCGCGAGTGGCTGTCCTTACAGAACGCGCCCGTTCCGCAGTTCGACGCGACCGCCTGCGTGTCCGTGAAGTCGTTGAGGTTATCCCAGGCGACGCCGATGAACCGCAGCTGGCCGTTGAAGCTGATGTTGTAGGCTGGCGTGCGTGCGCCCGGGGTATCCCCGAGCGAGAACTGCGCCAGCGCCGGCTGGGCCGATCCGAGAAGGATCAGGACCCCCGCCGCAGCAAACAACCCGAGTCGCTTCATCCTGCACCTCCGTGGCCACCCGACCTGGGGGTGGCTCAACAATGAAGCCGCTCATTGCAAGAAC
>DASYUM010000114.1:0-13754 GCA_036001225.1 Candidatus Methylomirabilota bacterium
CATCATCGCCGCGCAGGCCAGGAACCCGGGGACGAAGCCGGCCAGGAAGAGCTTGGCCACCGACGCCTCCGCCATCCAGGCGTAGATGATCATCGGCACCGAAGGCGGGATGAGGATCGCCGCCGAGGCGGCGTTGGAGACGATGGCGGCCGACAGGTCGCGCGGGTAGCCGCGGCGGGCCATGGCCGGGATCATGACCCGGCCGATGGCGGCGGCGTCGGCGACCGAGGAGCCCGAGATCTCGCTCTGGATCATGGTGGCGACCACCGTGACCATGGCCAGGCCGCCGCGGACGAAGCCGACCAGGCTCTGGGCGAAGTTCACCAGCCGGAGCGAGATGCCGCCGGTCTCCATGAGCCCGCCGGTCAGGATGAAGAGCGGGATGGCCAGCAAGGGGAAGCTCGACGAGCCGCCGAAGAGCGTGAGGGGGATAGAAGCCAGCGGCGCCGTCCCTTTGGCGAGGACGAAGACGATGGTGGTGAGACACAGGGCCCACGCGATCGGCACGTTGAGGAGGACCAGCAGGATCAGCAGACCGATGATCAGCGCTTCCATGATGGCGCGGGGTCCCGCCTCAGTCCGGCCGGGGGGAAGCTGCGTGCTCCTCCCCCGGACCCCCCCTCCGGGTCTCTCCCTGCTCACACGGAAGGGGCGATTCCTGCACGGGCTCTCACTCGGCGGTGCCGGTGGTCGGCGTCTTGAGCTCCGCGGGGCGGACGCCGCGGATCAGGTCGGCCAGGTGGGCCACGCTGATGAGCAGCATGAGCGCGCCGCTGATCGGCAACACGCTGTACACCCAGGTCATGCGGACCCAGGTCAGCGAGACCGCGGTGTCGAAGGCCATGGCCTCGAGCGCGATCCATCCCCAGTAGGCGAGGATGATCTGGAAGGCCAGCACCAGTAGCTCGGCCACGATCGCCGCCGCCCGCCGCCCCTTGGGCCCCAACCCCTCGGCCAGGATGTCGAAGCTGATGTGGCGGCGGCGGTAGGAAACCACGACGGCGCCGTAGAAGGTGAGCCAGACCATGAGGTAGGAGGCGAACTCGTCGTACCAGGCGAGCGAGGCGTCGATCACGTAGCGGAAGAAGACGCCCACCACCACGATCGCGACCATCAGGACGAGGAGGCCGACGCTCCACCACTCGACCAGCCGGACGAGGCCGCGGAGCGCCGCCCTCACGACCGGATCAGGCCGGGCCTCACATCAAGGACTGGAACAGCCTGATGAGCTCGCCAGCGCCGGGGACTTCCTTGTTGAACTCGTCGTACACCGGCTTCGAGGCCTGGATGAACGCGGCTTTGTCCACCTCGTTGACCTTGAGCGTCTGGGCCAGCTTGCCCAGCAGCTCCTTGTCCAGCCGCTCGCCCTCCCGCCAGGCCACCTCCTGGGTCTCAACGGCGATCCGCTCGAGCATGGCCCGCACGTCGGCCGGCACCGTCTGCCACCACCGTTCACCGACCACCGGATACGCGGGGGAGTAGACGTGGCCGCTGAGGGAGAGGTACTTCTGGACCTCGTGGAAGCGGCCCGACCAGATCTGGACGAAGGGGTTTTCCTGCCCGTCCATCACGCCCGACTGGAGGGCCGAGTAGACCTCGGCATAGGCGAGCGGGGTCGGGTTGGCGCCGTAGAGCTTGAACATCTTGACCCGCCAGACACCGGAGGGCACGCGCAGCTTGATCCCCCGCAGGTCCTCCGGCTTCACGATCGGTCGGACGTTGTTGGTGATGTGGCGGAAGCCGTTCTCCCAGATGGCCAGGGCCCGGATGCCCTTGGCCGGGAGTGGCTCGAAGAGGGCGCGCTTGATCTCGGGGTTGCCCGCCACCTTGCGGACGTGGCTCCAGTCCTTGACCAGATACGGCATCTCGAAGACGCCATACTTGGCCTCGACCGTGCTCATGATCGTCGAGGGCACGAACATCTCCAGGGTGCCGGCCCGGATCCCCTTCAGCATCTGCTCGTCGGTGCCCAGCTGGCTGGAGGGGAAGACCTTGACGTCCACCCGGCCCCGCAGCGCCTCGTTCACGCGCTTGGCGTACTCCTCGGCCGTGATGGTGATGAGGCCACCCGGGTTGGCCGAGAGCCCGAGCCGGATCGTGAGCGGCGCCTGGGCCGCGGCGGGAACGGCGCCCAGCAGGAGGAGCGTGGCGACAACGACGCGGCCGGCGGCGGTCTTCGTCATGCTGGCTGGCCTCCTTTGGGTTGCGACGAGAATACCCCGGAACTGAACGGCCAAACAACCCCGCTCAGCGCGGGCGGAGCGCTTCGTCCACGATGAAGACCGACTCGCGATCGGTCCAGTCCCGGTAGCCGACCTCGCGGTGACGCAGGACGCCGGTCCGATCCACGATGAACGACATCGGCAGGGCCCGCACCCGGTACTTCCGGCCCACAGCCAGCTCCGGGTCGAGCAGGATCGGAAACGTCAGCCCCAGCTCGCGCACGAACGCCCGCACCTTGGCGGCGCCCACGGTGTCCACGCTGACCGCGAGCACCTCCAGCGACGGGCGCCGGTCCTGGTAGAGCCGCTCCAGCGTCGGCATCTCGTCCCGGCAGGGCACGCACCACGTCGCCCAGAAGTTGATGAGGACCGCCTTCTTCCCCTTGAAGTCGCCGAGCCGGACGGGCTTGCCCCCGAGGTCGGGGAGGGTGAAGTCCGGCGCGGGCCGGCCCAGCTCCGGCGCCGGCCCCGCGGGATCGGCCGCCCGGCCCAGCCCGGGCAGGCTTCCCACCAGGAGGCCGAGCGCGAGCACGAGGAGCCGGGCGGTCACGGCGAAGCCCGCCGGGGAAGGGACGTCCGCTGCTCGCCGAGGACCAGGGCCAGGCGCCCCGTCCCGGGCTCCTCTTCGACCAGACCGGCGAGCTGGAGCCAGGCCGCCACCGCGAAGCGCGCGACGAAGCGCCCCGACTTGGCCCGGCAGTAGGGCGCGTCATTCGGCCCGATCCAGACCGTGGCGGGATCGAGCGCCTCGGCGCTCCCGTCGGTCAGATGGACTCTCAGCGACGGCCCTGCATCTTTCGATCCCGTCACGGTTTCCACCCGGGTCACGACGAACGGTGCGTCCTCCACCTCGACCGGGATCCGCGCTGGCCCGATCTGGAGGTAATGCCCGGCGGCCTCGGCCCGGAGGTTGTCGTAGAGGTTGCGGAGGACACCCGGGTGGGTCACCTCCTGACCCTCATGGCGCCAGGCGCCGTCCCGGTCGATCCGGAACGTGCCGGGGGGGAGCGTCGGCGGACCTGGCGCCGTCGGCGTGCTCATCGGTCCTACCATCCGATCAGACAGGTCAGCATTCTCTGGCTGGGTACCGGGCCGCGGCCCGAGCAGATCAAGGACACAGGCGTGCCGAGGCGTATGCCGCGCACGCGCGCCCCCGGACGTCGCGGGGCTGGGGCCCCGCCGTCCGGGGCGCGCCACCCAGAGTTGAGGCACGCCGAGCGCCGAGGACGACCCGGCGCGACGGGCATCGTCACGGGGCCGCTTCCTCGAAGGCCATGCTGGCGTAGGTCACGGTCCCTTGCGGATCCGGCCACTGGCCGTAGCGGAGAAGCCGGCCCCGCCCGGCGGGCAGCGTGGCCAGCAGCGCATAGATCGGGGACAGACCGCAGATCCGCCGGCTGTCGCCGTCGTGCGCGACGGCCGTGAAAAAGCCGCCGGGGTCGCCGTGCTCCACCAGCGAGAGCAGCGCCCGGTCCTCCGCCTCGATCCGGGCCAGGCGCGCCGGCGACACCGGCTCGGGATCGCCGAACCGGGGTCCGACGTGGGCGAGGTCGGCGGCGGCGATGAGGCAATAGCGCCGGGGAACGGCGGCCATCACCGCCCGGATCGCCTCCAGGACGCCGGCCACGGCGGGCTCGGTCGCGGGGTCCCGCCGCCCGGCCAGGCACTCTTGCACGAAGCTGGTGAGCAGCGGCACGATCCGCACGTCGTCCCGGTCTCGGCCCAGGTAGCGGAGGCAGACGGCCTGGAACTCGATCGAGTGCTCGGCGCGGTGCGCCAACTCCGCGGCGAACAGGTCGCCGGGGGCCCGGCGGACGAGGGCGGCCAGCACTTCCTCGTCCACGCCGATGGGGCCGAACGGGGTGTCGTAGGGCTTGGCGGTGGCGGCGAAGGGATGCCCATCGAGGCCGGCGTGAGCGGTGCCGAAGACGATGAAGCACTCGGCCGCCGCCGCCTCCGCGACGCGCCGGTAGGCCCAGGCATACGTGGGACCGCCCCGGTGGAAATCGATGTGGGGCGCGATCAGGCCGCGCAGGACGGGGACGTTGCGGGGCGCCGGCGGGCCCGGCCCGTCGGCGTGGACGAAGAAGCCGTCGAGGTCAGCGGCCAGCGACGGCGCGTCACCCGCATAGGCCTTGCCGGCGTGGGCGGCCGCTCGCAGGGGGCTTGCCCGAAACTCCTCGGCGACCCGGGCCCGCTCGGCGGCGAGCCGCTCCCCGTCGAGGAACAGATGACGGTCGAGCGCGTCCACGAGCGTCTGGATCTGCTCGCGCGCGATCAGCTGACCGTGGTGGCGCATGATGTCCGCCTGGATGTCGGCCACCGTCCGGGTGCCGTCCATCAGCGCCAGGACCGCCACCACCGGCCGCGGCACCGTGAGAATGACCTCGGTGAGGCCGGAGGGGTCGCGGAGGCAGATGACGTCCCGCCCCTCGACGACGGCCGGGAAGGCTTCGACCGCGCGAAGACGGGGAGCCGGCTCACCCACGGGGAACTCCCGGCTGGGCCGGGGCTCGATCGAGCCCTCCTATATAAAGGATAGGGGCCTCCTCAGACTGCGCGCCCAGGCCCCCACCGGGGGGGGCGCCGACCCTAGACATGCGCACTCAGAAAACGCACGGCGGCCGCCGCGTAGCACCGCGCAGCTTCCACGAGCTGGGCGACCTCCACGTGCTCGTCCACCTGATGCGGCACCTGGCGGTTGCCGGGACCGAAGGTCACGATCGGGATCCCGCGCTCCATCACGAAGATCGTGCCGTCGGTCGAGCCGGGCACGCCGCCGAACCGCGGCCGCCGGCCGGTGACCGCCCTGACCGCCCAGGCCAACGCTTCGACCACTGGCTCCGAGCGCGCCACGCGGGTGGCCGGTCGTGGGGGCTGCAGAGGCTCGACCTCGAGCTTGGTCCCCGGGCAGCGCGCCTCGGCGGCCCGGGCGAGCGCCTCGAGGGCGCCGAGCACGGCTTCCGGCGCCAGGCCGGGAACCAGCCGCACGTCGAGGACCAGCCCGGCCTTCGACGGGATCACGTTGTCCTGAGCGAGGCCGGCCAGCGGCGCCGTGAAGCTGGTCGGCGTCACGTGGGGCCGGCCAAGGAAGCGGCTCCGCGGCGCGACCCGGGCCAGCCGCCGCTCGACCCGGGGTAGCCCGGCCAGGAAGGCGGCCGCCGCCACCACGGGATTCGCCCCCGCGTACGGCATCGCGCCGTGAGCCATCCGCCCGCGCACGGTGACCCGCGCCCAGACGACGCCCTTCTGCTCGAGGCACAGCTCGTTCTGCTCCGGCTCGCAGATGATGGCGGCGTCCACCGCCCGGCCCACCGGCGTCCGCATGAAGTGGCGGGCGCCGGTCATCCCGGCCTCCTCGTCCACCAGGGCCGCCACCACCAGGCGTCCGGCGAAGGCGAGCCCGGACCGTCCGAGCGCCGCGGCCGCCACCAGCGCCGCCGCCAGGCCGCCCTTCATGTCGGCGGCGCCGCGCCCGTAGATCCGCCCATCCTCGAGCGTCGCGCTCCACGGGTCGTGCCGCCAGTCGCGGGGATCGCCCTCGGTCACGACGTCGGTATGGCCCTCGAGGCACAGCGTGGGACCGGCCGAGGCTCCGTCGAGCGAGGCGATCACGTTGGGCCGACCCGGGGCGACCTCCTGGATCGCGACGGCCAGCCCTTGCTGCCGGCTCCAGTCGGCCACCGCGCCGGCCATCGCGCCCTCGTTGGCGTCGGGGTCGCCGGGACGCACCACGCTGGGGATCCGGACCAGACGTCGGGTGAGATCCACGACCTCGTCGTCAGGGAGATGGGCGAGGACGCGGGCCAGGACTTCCCGCTCGGTCGGGGTGACGCCGGACATGGACTCGCGCGAGCGGCGGAGCCGGTGCTCCGCTTGCCTAGTGCCGGGCCGAGAACCGAGCAGCCCTCGGACGCAGGAATGTGCGCCACCGGGCGTCGCGGGGCTGGGGCCCCGCCGCCCGGGGCGCGCTCTCCCAAAGACCGCGCCGAGGCGTATGCCTCATACGTTGAGGCGGGCCGACGACCGAGGACGACGGGATGCGAAGGTTATCGGCACGGCACCTACTCGCGGGGGAAGGCGAGGATGACGGAGTCCAGGCGCAGCACCCGGAACTCCTCACCGCTCACATAGAAGTAGTGCCCTTCGACCTCTTCGGCGGTCTCCTCGAACGCCACCACGGCCTCGATCGGCGGCATTTCCCGAAACGTGTTGGCGCCCTCATCGAAGCCGTCGCCGCGTCCTACCACCACGCCGTAGCGGATCGGCGAGCCCTTCGGGCAGTAGAGGCGGACGCCAGGCGGCGCCTCCGGCAGCAGCTTGACGAGAATGTTAATTCCGTAGACCTGACAGGCCGGAATGGAGCCCATCACCGAACGATTCTAGCACAGGTCGCGAGGCGCTCGCCCCCGTCAACACGCTCACAGGAGTCCGTGTCCGGTCAAGCGCACCAGCGCCTCCAGATATTTCTCGCGGGTCTGGGCGACGACGCGCGCCGGCAGCCGCGGCGGCGGCGAGTTCTTGTCCCACGCCGTCGCCTCCAGCCAGTCGCGGACGAACTGCTTGTCGTAGGACGGCGGCGACTGGCCCGGGGCGTAGGCGTCGGCCGGCCAGAACCGCGACGAGTCGGGGGTGAGCGCCTCGTCCACGAGGTGGATATGGCCGGCGTGGCGACCGAACTCGAACTTGGTGTCGGCGATGATGATCCCGCACCGCTCGGCGAGCGCGGTGCCCCGCCGGTACAGCTCGACGGTCAGCCGCTGCAGCTCGGCCGCAGGTCCCGCCCCCACCAGCTCGACCATCGTCGCGTAGTCGATGTTCTCGTCGTGGCCGGACGGGGCCTTGGTGGCGGGGGTGAAGATGACGTCGGGCAGCCGGGCCGCCTGGGGCAGGCCGGGCGGAAGCGGAATCCCGCACACCGCGCCCGTCTTCTGGTAGTCCTTCCAGCCCGAGCCGATCAGGTAGCCGCGGGCCACGCACTCGACCGGGAAGACGTCGGCCCGGCTGACGATCATCGCCCGCCCGGCGAGGATGGCGTGGTAGCGGGCGGGGACGCGAGGGTCGGCGGCGATGTCGGTGGATACCAGGTGGGTAGGGATCACGTCGACCAGCACGCCGAACCAGAAGGCCGAGAGCTGGTTCAAGACCTTCCCCTTGTCGGGGATCCCGTTGGGCAGGACCCAGTCGAACGCGCTGATCCGGTCGGTGGTGACGATGAGGAGGTGCTCCCCGAGGTCATAGATGTCGCGGACCTTGCCCCGCGACCGCAGTCGCAGGTCGGTCAGCCGCGTCTCGGTGAGGGCGCCGTGCTCGTCGACGGTCCACTCTGGCGCCCTCATCCGGTCACCCCCGGCAGCGGCGGCTGCGGGCCCCGTCCCTCCACGTTCTCCAGCTTGGTCTCGAAGCGCGCCAGCGCCGTCGTCGCCTCGTCGTACTTGTTCTTGGCGTTGGTGATGTGTCGGCCGAGGGTGTCGAAGTGCTCCCGGAACCGACCGAGGTCGCCCGAGAGGCGGCCCAGCGCGGCCAGGATCTCCCTGGCGTTCTGCTCGACCCGGAGGCCCTTCAGCCCCAGCAGGATGACATGGAGGTAGGCGTAGAACGAGTTCGGCGAAACCGGGATCACCCGGCGGGAGAGCGCGTAGGTCAGCACTGCGTCCTCGTCGGCCTCGTCGGCGTCCGTGACGATGACCTCGTAGTAGACGTTCTCGGCCGGGATGTACATCAGCGCGAAGTCGAACGTCCCCTCGTCGGGCAGGATGTACTTCTTGGCGATCTCGTCCACCCGCAACCGCACGTCGCGGACGAACGCCCGCCGGGCCTGTCGCCGGCGATCCTCCTCCGGCTCCTCGCAGAGCCGCCGGAAGTTCTCCAGCGGAAACTTCGAATCCACCGGCACCAGCCGGTCGGCCAGCGTGATCACCGCATCGACCTTGTCGCCGCCCCGGAAGGCGTGCTGGAGGCGGTAGGTTCCCGGCGGCAGGATCTCGCTCAGCAGGCGCTCGAGCAGGATCTCACCGAGGCCGCCACGGATCTTCGGCGCCCGCAGAATCTGCTCGAGCCCCGCGATGTCCCGGCCGATCTCGGCCATGCGCCGGGTCGCCTCGGTCAGCGTGCCGAGCTGCCCGTGGACCTGGCTCACCGCCGCCGCCGCCTGGTCCAGACGTTGGCCCATCGTGGTCTGGGTATCACGGAGGAGCGCCAACCCGTCCTGGAGCTGGCGGTTGACCTCCTTGGTGACGTCGTGGAGCTGGGTGGTGACCACCGTCCGCACGTCGCCGAGTTGCTGGACCATTTGGCCGCCGAACTGGCCCAGCTCCTGCCGCACGCTGGTCAGCGTCGCTTCGTGGCCGCGGCGCGCCTCGCCGCGGACCGCTTCGACCTCCCGCTGGAGGAGCGCCAGCCCACTGTCCGGCGCCGCCCGACCCACCTCCAGCCGCGTGAGCCGCCCGGCCAGCACGAACAGACCCCAGGCGACGACCACCGCCAGGACGGCCAGCGCGGCCACGACCATCCATCCCTCGCCGGTCACTCGGGTCCTCCCCCACCCCTATCCCCTGTCGATCGGGTCGCCGGGACGGCTCGGGCCTGCGGCCCTGGCGACGGAGGCCAGTGCCGGCAGACCGGGCGCAGCCCGCAGCTCTCGCAGACCGGCGCCCGACGGCCGAGGCAGTCCCCGCGCATTCGGGTGTGGCAGAGGGCGAAGTCGTACTTCACGGGGTCGCCAGGATCCAGGCGGCGCAGGGTGGCCGTCACGTCCTCGACCATCCGGCCGGTGCGACTGCGCAGTCGCGTCAGCCGCAGGGCGTCCGCCATGTTGGCGACGTGGGTGTCGAGAGGGATCAAGAGCTTGGCCGGCGAGATCTCCGGCCAGTCACCGAAGTCGAACGCGTCGCGCCGCACCATCCAGCGGAGGAAGAGGTGCCAGCGCTTGCAGGGACCGCCGTCGGCGGGGCGCGGGAAGAGGTGGCGGAAGCCGAAGGTGAGCCGTCGCATGCCGACCGGACGGAAGTCCTGCTCCCGGATCGCCGCCGCGAAGCGATCGAGGGCCGGCCGGACGTCGGGGTCGGCCTCGTCGTAGCCGGCCAGGAACGCCTGCCGGAGCGACCCGTGGCGGACCACCAGCCGGTGGATGGCCAGCAGCGCGGCGGCCACGTCTACTCCGCGGGTGAAGCGGTAGTGGAACGGCGCGACGAGGTGGCGGTCGCGAGCCGGGTCGAAGCCGAGCGCGAAGGCGCGGGGCGAGGGCCCGAGCCAGCCGAGGAGCCGCTCCACCCAGGCTCCGAACAGGTCGACCCGCCCGTAGGCCAGGCTGGCGGTGAGGAGGGCGACGATCTCGCGGTCGAGAGGGTCGGCGTAGCGGCGGGGGTACTGGATGGCGTCGCGGGCGAGACGGCCGCGATAGTCGAAGTCGCGATAGAGTCGCTCGAGCGGGCCGCGCATCCGCCTGACACGCGCCGCCGCCATGCCGGCCATCGGGCCTCAGAATAGCACGCGACCTTGATTTCCCGAAGGCCGGTTGCTAGCATTGGCCCACCTCCCGCTCGACCCGCACTTCACATGGAGGCCACGATGACGACGCGACGCGTGGGATTGCTGTTCCTGATGGCGGCGGTCGCGCTGGCTGCCGGCTCGCTCGCCTTCGCTGCCTATCCCGAGCGCCCGGTGAAGCTCATCATCCCGTGGGCGGCCGGGGGCGACACCGACGCGACCCAGCGGCCCTTCGCCGAGATCGCCAAGAAGTACCTCGATCAGCCACTGGTCGTCGTCAACATCACCGGCGCCTCCGGCACCGTCGGCGCCCGGGAGGCGAGGGGCGCGCCTCCCGACGGCTACACCCTGCTGTCCATCCACGACTACATCCACGCGACCTACTGGACCGGCGTCGGCGACATCTCTTACAAGGACTTCGATCCGGTCTGCCTGATCACCAGCACGCCGGAAATCATGACCGCCCACGGCAAGGCCCCGTGGTCGAACATGCGGGAGCTGGTCGCCGACGCCAAGAAGCGTCCGGGCGAGATCACGGTCGGCGCGACGCTCGGCTCTACCAGTCACCTGTTCCCGGCCAAGATCGAGCAGCTCGCCGGGATCAAGCTCAAGTATGTTTCCTACGAGGGGCTGGCGCCTCGCATGACGGCCATCCTCGGCGGCCACATCCTGCTCACCGACTCCAACCTCACCCAGCTCGACAAGGTCCGGGCCGGCCAGCTCAAGGTCCTCGGCATCGCCACTGACAAGCGGCACCCGGAGATCCCCGAGGTGCCGACCCTCCGCGAGCAGGGGATCGACCTCGTCTACGGAGTGAACCGCGGCTACGTGGTGCCCAAAGGGACCCCGGAGGCGGCGGTGGTCAGGCTGGAAGAGCTGTGTCAGAAGGTGAGCAAGGACCCCGCCTTCGTGGACGCGATGAAGAAGCAGGGCACCGATGTGAACTTCCTCGACCGCAAGGGCTATGCCGAGTTCATGACCAAGCAGGACGGGTGGACAGCCGAGCTCGTGCAGGCGCTGGGGATGAAGCGCAAGTAGCTCGTGCGCCGCGCCGACGCGCTGATCGGGCTGGGCGTCGTCACGCTGTCGGGGGTGCTGCTGTGGCAGACGGGACGGATCCCGACGCCACCCTTCATCCCGATCAGTCCGGCTTTCTACCCCCGGATCATTCTCGCAGTCCTGGCGTTGCTGGCCGCGGCGCTGGTCGGGGAAGCGTGGCTCGCCGGCCCGCCCGGGCCGGCCCCGGCGCCGCCGCCGCGCGCGGCCCGCCGCTGGCTGGTCGCGCTCTGCTTCCTCCTCTTCGGGCTGTACACCGCCGCCTTGCCCTGGCTCGGCTACCGGTTGAGCACCGCCCTCTTCGTGGCCGCGACCCAGTGGAGCCTGGGCGCCCGCACGCTGCGAACGGTGCCCGGCTGCCTCGCCGTCGGGCTGGGGACGGCCCTCGCCACGTACGTCGTGTTCGAGCGGTATCTCCACGTCCTCCTGCCCCGCGGCTCGATCGTTCCGTGATCGAGACCTTCTTCGCCGCGAGCAGCGCCCTCCTCGTTCCCCAGACCTTCCTC
The DNA here is from genome assembly GCA_036001225.1 of Candidatus Methylomirabilota bacterium. Lineage (GTDB taxonomy): Bacteria > Methylomirabilota > Methylomirabilia > Rokubacteriales > DASRDR01 > DASYUM01. The sequence continues at coordinate 11,273 of DASYUM010000114.1, forward strand.
TCCATGCTGGGCGGCATCGCCGCCGGGCTGGTCGGCGGCGCCATCCCCGGCATCACCATCACCATGACGATCATCCTGGTGCTCCCCTTCACGTTCGGGATGGACCCCTTGCAGGGCCTGGCCACGATGATCGGCGTCTACGTGGGCGGCGAGTCGGGGGGCCTCGTCTCGGCGGCGCTGCTGGGCATTCCGGGGACGCCGTCGGCGGTGGCGACCACGTTCGACGCCTTCCCGATGGCGCGCAAGGGCGAGCCCGGCCGCGCGGTGTGGCTCGGCATCTGGGCCTCGCTCCTGGGCGGGCTCCTGGCCGGCATCCCGCTCGTGATCGGCGCCATCCAGCTGGCCACCTTCGCCCTCCGCTTCGGCCCCTGGGAATACTTCTCCCTGTTCGTGCTGACGCTGGCCGTGGTGGCGGGGCTGGCCGAGCAGTCGCTCGTCAAGGGGCTGATCTCCGGGGTGTTCGGCCTCCTGGTGACGACGATCGGCTCCGATCCGGTCATGGGCGTGCCCCGCCTCGAGTTCGGGGTGGAGATGCTGCGGACCGGCTTCCCCTTCCTCCCCGTCCTCATCGGGCTCTTCGCCTTCTCCCAGCTCATGAAGGACGTCGAGAGCCTCGATCCCGAGGGGCGCGGGCAGTTGCTGGGGGGCCGGGTGGACCTCCGGGTGCGCCACCTCGCGGTCATCGGGGAGATCCTCCGCCAGCCGGCCAACCTCATCCGCTCGACCCTGATCGGCCTCTGGATCGGCATCCTCCCCGCCGTCGGCGGCTCGGCCGCCAACATCCTGGCCTGGGACCAGGCCAAGAAGGCCTCGCGCTACCCCGAGCGGTTCGGCACCGGCATCCCCGATGGCATCATCGCCAGCGAGTCCTCGAACAACGCCAACATCGGGGGCTCGCTCATCACCATGATGGCTTTCGGCATCCCCGGCGACGCGGTCACCGCGGTCATGCTGGGGGCCCTCATCATCCACGGCATCCAGCCCGGCCCCCTCTTCGCCACCACCCACACCAAGATCGCCTACGGGATGTTCGTCGCCTACTTCCTCGCCCACTTCCTCACGGTGGCCGTGGAGTGGGTCGGCCTCAGGCTGTTCCTGCGCGTCATCCTGGTGCCCCAGCGCATCCTCATCCCGGTGATCCTCGTGCTCTGCGCCATCGGCGCCTTCGCGCTGAACAACATCGTGGCCAACGTCTGGACGTTCTGGGTCTTCGGCCTCGTCGGCTACGGGATGATCAAGGCCGGCTTCCCGCTGGCGCCGCTGGTCCTGGGGGTCGTCCTCGGCGACCAGCTCGAGGTGAACCTGATCCGCGCGCTGATGACCGACGCCGATCCCTGGCTCTTCGTGACGCGCCCCATCTCGGGCCTGCTCCTGGTGGGAGCGGTGGCGTCGGTCGGGTGGGCGCTCTACCAGCGCCGCCGGGCGCCGGCGGTGGCGGCCGAAGCGGAGGCCGACTTCTGAGATGGCGGCGACCGTCCGGCGAATCGGCCTCGTCGGGCTGGGAGTCATCGGGCGGGCCGTCGCCCGGGCCATCGCCGACGGGCTGCCGGGGTGCGTCCTGGCCGGCGGGACCAGCCGCGACAAGGCCCGGGCGAAGGCCTTCCTGGCCACGCTGCCGGGCGCGCCGCCGTACCTGACCCTGCCCCGCCTGGTGGAGGCCTCCGATCTAGTGGTCGAGGCGGCGACCCAGGCCGCGCTCCTCGAGATCGCGCCGACGACGCTGACCGCCGGGCGCGACCTGGTCGTCCTCTCGGTGGGCGGGCTCCTCGACCATCCGGAGTGGGTGGCCCTCGCCGCGAAGCACGGCGGTCACCTCCACGCGCCGTCCGCGGCCATCGCCGGCCTCGACGGGCTCAAGGGCGCCGCCGTCGCCGGCCACCTCAGCTCGGTGGTGATGGAAACGCGCAAGCCGCCGCAGGGGCTGGCTGGCGCCCCCGGGGTGGCGGGGCGGGACCTCGACGGCTTGCGCGCGGAAACGCTGGTCTTCGAGGGGACGGCGCGGGAAGCCTGCCGGGCGTTCCCGGCCAACGTCAACGTAGTGGCCGCGGTCTCGCTGGCCGGCCTCGGGCCCGACGCCACCCGGATCCGCGTCTACGCGGTTCCGGGCCTCGCCAAGAACCGCCACACGGTGACCGCCGAGGGCGCCTTCGGCCGGCTCCGGATCGAGGTGGAAAACGTGCCGTCCGAGAACCCGCGGACCGGCAAGCTCGCCTACCTCTCCACCATCGCCTACCTGCGCGACCTGTCGGCCCCCCTCCGCGTCGGCACCTGAGCGGGCCCAGGCCGGGTGTCTTAGGAACACTGTCGGACCGACCGGGCGCCGCGTGACGGCCGAACCGCCACGCGCGTGATGTTCCGCTCCGCGCGGCGGCGTCTGCCGCCGCAATCCGGGGGGAGGGTTCGGAGGGGGCCGCCCAGGCCCCCTCCGATGCCCTAGTGGCCCTCGGCCTCCCGGCAGCGCTCGGCGTCGATGGCGGCCCTG
>DASYUM010000115.1:0-2397 GCA_036001225.1 Candidatus Methylomirabilota bacterium
TGGCCATGCTGCCGGTCTTCCACGAGCTCCGGGTGCCCTACGTCGGGACGTGGGCGGCGGCGACCGGGATCACCCGCAACGGCCGGGCGCCGAACTACATGTTCCGCGTCTCGGCCAACGACGACCTGGTGGACAAGTTCCTGGTCCGCCACGTGGCCCAGGCGCTCCGGAAGCAGAAGCCGGGGATCATCCTCGAGAACACGCCGTGGGGCGCGAGCAACCAGGAGGGCCTCACCAAGTGGTTCGGCCAGGCCGGCATCCAGCCGGTCGGCGTCGAGAAGTTCAACTGGAACGACCCCGACATGAGCCCGCAGCTCCTGCGGCTCAAGCAGGGCGGCGCCGACGCGCTGGTGATGGTCGCCAACGCGCCGGAGGGCGCCCAGGTCGTCAAGAGCAAGGCGAAGATCGGCTGGGAGGTCCCCACGGTCTCCCACTGGGGGATCAGCGGCGGGCGCTTCGCCGAGCTGACGGGCGAGCTGTCGGAGTCGGTCGTCTTCGTGCAGACCTACAGCTTCTTCGGCAAGCAGGGCGAGGTCGGCGAGCGGGTGATCACGGCGCTCAAGAGCAAGCTCGGGCTCAAGGGGCCGGAGGACATCCTGGCGCCCGTCGGCACCGCCAACGCGTACGACGCCATGCACCTGGTGGCACTGGCCATCGAGAAGGCGGGCGCGGCCGACGGCGCGGCGATCCGCGACGCTCTGGAGAATCTGGGCGAGTACCGCGGGCTCATCAAGACCTACCGCCGCCCCTTCACCCCCGAGGAGCACGACGCCCTGACCGAGAATGACTACATCCTGGTGACCTGGCGCCAGGGCCGGATCGTCCCCGTCGGCCAGAAGTAGCGCACCGAGAGTTCCCCCACCCTCACCCCAACCCTCTCCCTCTCCCGGGGGGAGGGAGAGGGAATCGGCTTTCGAGGGATAGGTCCTGCTCGCCCAGCTCCTGTTCAGTGGCCTGGCGCTCGGGAGCATGTACAGCCTCGTCGCCCTCGGCTACAACCTCACCTACGCCACCAGCCGGACCGTCAACTTCTCCCAGGGCCAGTCGGTCATGGTCGGGGCCGTCTGTGCCTACGCGCTCCACGTGGGCGCCGGCTGGCCGCTGGCCGGCGCGGTGGGCGGGAGCCTCGTCGCGCTGGCCGTGCTCGGGCTCCTGGTCGAGCGGGTCGCCGTCCGCCCGTTCCGGCAGGCGGGCTCGATCGGCTGGCTCCTCTCCACCATCGCCCTCGGCATCATCGCCGAGAACGTCGCGATGCTGGCCTTCGGCAAGGACGCCCGCGCGTTCCCGTCGCCGCTGACGCGCCGCCCGTGGACCGTCCTCGGCGCCGGGGTCTATCCGCACGAGCTGCTCGTCCCGCTGGCCGGCCTCTGCCTCATGGGGCTCGTGGAGCTGGGCTTCCGGCGGACGCTGGCCGGCAAGGCGCTCCGCGCGGTCGCGTTCAGCCACCAGGCGGCCGGCCTCATGGGAATCGACGTGAACCGGACCATCGCCGTCGCCTACGCCGGGAGCTCGATCCTGGCCGGCATCGCGGGCATCCTGCTGGCCCCGCTCCTCAACGTGTCGGCGACGATGGGGACGACGATCGGGCTCAAGGCCTTCGCGGTGGCCATCATCGGCGGGATGGAGAGCGCGGGCGGGATCCTGGTCGCCGGGCTGCTCTACGGAATCGTCGAGGCCATCGTGGCCGGCTACCTGGGGACCGGCGTGCGCGAGATCCTCGGCTTCGGACTCGTGATCCTGGTCCTCCTCGCGCGGCCGGCGGGCCTGTTCGGGGTCCGCGCGCTGAGACGGGTCTGATGCGGGTCCTCGGCGTCCTGGCGGCGGCCGCGGTGGCCGCCGTGCCGCTCCTCACCGCCAACACCTATTACCTCTTCGTCGCGATGCTCATCGGGATCACCATCGTGGTCGCCACCGGCCTGAACATCCTGGCCGGCCTCTCCGGCCAGGTCTCGCTCGGTCACGCCGGCCTCTACGCCCTCGGCGCCTACACCGGCGCCATCCTGGCCACCCGGGTCGGCCTCGGCTTCTGGCTGGCGCTCCCGGCGGCCGCGCTCGTGGGCGCCGCGGTGGGCGCCGTCCTGGCCCTGGCCTCGCTTCGCGTCAGCGGGCCCTACCTGGCGATGGTGACCATCGCCTTCGGGATCATCGTCGAGCACGGGCTCATCGAGTGGGACGCCCTGACCCGCGGCTTCGGCGGGATCACGGACATTCCGCGCCCGCGGCTCCTGGCGCTCCCCCTCACGCTGCCCTTCTACTACTACGTCGTCGGGCTGGCGGTGGTGGCGAGCCTCCTCGTCGCCCGGAACCTCCAGCGGTCGCCGTGGGGCCGGGCCCTGGTGGCCGTGCGCGAGAGCGAGATCGCGGCGGAGTCGGTCGGCCTGAACCCCTACGTCGTCC
>DASYUM010000116.1:0-13828 GCA_036001225.1 Candidatus Methylomirabilota bacterium
CGTTCCTCCAGTCGGTGATCCTCCAGGAGCTGACGTTTTACGTGAACGCGCTCGGCCGCCTCGTCGGGAGCGCCTACCTCCAGAAGATCCAGCTCATCGAGGCGCTCGAGCTGATCTTCGGGATCATCCTGGTCCTCATGATGCTCTTCCGCCGGGAGGGCCTCTTTCCGGCGGTCCGGCGCGTCGCCGCGCTCACCCACGAGCAGCAGGCCGCGCTGCCGTCGCGGGGCGCCACCGTGCGGCTCTCCTGGGGCGAGGCCTCCGCGGGAACGGCGCCGCCGCGGGCGCTGCTCGAGATCGACGGGCTCACCAAGCGGTTCGGGGGCGTGGCCGCCGCCGACCGGATCGACCTCACCGTGGCCCGTCGCGAGCTCCTGAGCGTCATCGGCCCCAACGGCTCGGGAAAGACCACCCTCTTCAACCTCATCACGGGCCTGATCCCGCGCGACGGGGGGACGGTGCGGCTCGAGGGCGCCGTCATCAGCGGCCTCCCCTCCCACGAGATCGTGACCCGCGGGGTGGCGCGGACGTTCCAGAACATCCGCCTCTTCGGCAACCTGACGGTGCTGGAGAACGTGCTGGTCGCCCAGCACGCCCGGCTCCAGGCGGGGGCGACCGGCGCCGTCTTCCGGCCGCCACGGGTCCGCGCCGAGGAGCGCCAGGCCGTGGAGAACGGGCTGGAGGTCCTGGGGCTCTTCGGCAACCGGCTCCTGCCACGGCTCGACCATCCCGCCTACGGGCTCTCGTACGCCAACCGGCGACGGCTCGAGATCGCCCGGGCGCTGGCAACACGGCCCAGGCTCCTGCTCCTGGACGAGCCGACCGCCGGCATGAACCCGGCCGAAACGCTCGAGCTGATGGACCTGGTCCGCTCCCTCCGGGAGCTCGGGATGACGGTCATCCTCATCGAGCACAAGCTGGACGTCGTGATGGACATCTCGGACCGCATCGCGGTGCTCGACCACGGGGTCAAGATCGCCGACGGGCGGCCGGCTCAGGTCCGCAACGACGACAAGGTGATCGAGGCGTACCTGGGGCGGCGCCGGCGAGCGGCGTGAGGGCCGTGCAGATAACCGTCGCCTCCCGCCGCGCAACATAGATGGGCACGGACGGGCGGCCGCTGCTCGAGTTCGCCGAGGTCCATACCTATTACGGTCCGCTCCACGTCCTCAAGGGGGTCTCCTACGAGATCCGCGAGGGCGAGATCGTCTCCCTCCTCGGCGGGAACGCGTCCGGCAAGTCGACGACCCTCAAGACCGTCCTCGGCCTCGTGCGGCCCCGGCAGGGGACGGTGGTCTACCGCGGCGAGCCGATCCACACCCTGCGGACCAGCGAGATCGTGCGCCGCGGGATCGCGCCCGTCCCCGAGGGGCGCCGCGTCTTTCCGAAGATGACCGTCCTCGAGAACCTCGAGATGGGCCGCTATACGCGCCGGCACGAGCCCGGATTCGACGCCGAGCTCGAGCGCGTCTACGGGCTCTTCCCGGTCCTCCGGGAGCGACGCAGCCAGCTGGCCGGCACCCTGTCCGGCGGCGAGCAGCAGATGCTCGCGATCGGCCGGGCCCTGATGGCCAATCCGACGCTCCTCTGCATGGACGAGCCCTCGATGGGACTCTCGCCCGGCTACGTGGAGCAGGTCTTCGACATCATCAAGACGATCAACCAGCAGGGGACGACGATCTTCCTGGTCGAGCAGAACGTGAACATGGCCCTGTCCATCGCCCATCGCGGCTACGTCCTCCAGATGGGCGAGGTCGTGCTCGCCGGCACCGCTCAGGAGCTCGCCGAGAACCCCTTGATCAAGAAGGCCTACCTGGGGACGGCCGTCGAGGCGTGATCCGCATCCTGCCGCCGTGACGCGCCTGCCGCCCCGCGAGCCGCTCGGCTTCTTCCCGACGCCCCTTCATCCGCTCGCCCGGCTCACCGCGCACCTCGGCGGACCCCGGCTCTTCATCAAGCGCGACGACCTGACCGGCTTCGCGCTGGGCGGGAACAAGGTCCGCAAGCTCGAGTTCTTCCTCGGCGAGGCCCGCGCCGGCGGCGCCGACGTCCTCCTCACCGCCGGGGGCCATCAGTCGAATCACGCCCGGATCACCGCCGCCGCCGCGGCCCGCGCCGGCTTCGACTGCATCCTCGTCCTGTCGGGGGGCCGTCCGGCGGTCCTCACCGGCAACCTCGCCCTCGATCGGCTCTTCGGCGCCGAGGTCCGGTTCGTCGGCGCCGGCGCCGAGCGGATGCCGGCGCTCCAGGCGCTGGCCGCGGAGCTGCGGCGGGCCGGACGCCGGCCGCTCCTCATTCCCATCGGGGGCTCGACGCCGCTGGGGGCGCTCGGGTACGTCGAGGCCGCCCGCGAGGCGGCGGTCCAGCTCGGGGCGCTCGGCGTCAGGCCGGCGGCCCTCGTGCACTCGTCGTCGTCCGGCGGGACCCAGGCCGGCCTCGTCGTCGGCTGCCGGGCGGCGGGCCTCCCGGCGCGCGTGATCGGGGTGAGCGCCGATGAGACCCGGGCCGACCTCACACGCATGGTCGCCGACATCGTGGGACCACTCGCCGAGACGGTGGCGGCGCCGGTACCGCCCACGGAAGCGATCGAGGTGCTGGACGACTACGTGGGCGAGGGCTACGGCCTCCCGACCCCCGCCTCCGAGGAGGCCACCCGGCTCTTCGCCCGCCTCGAGGGAATCCCGCTCGATCCGACCTACGGCGCCAAGGCGGCGGCCGGCCTCATCGACCTCTGCCGCCGGGGCGCCTTCCGCGAGGCCGACGCCGTCTGCTTCTGGCACACGGGCGGGGCGACGTGGCACCGTCCGGAGAGCTTCCTCGCCCTCGAGGGAGAGGGCTAGCGCGAGGGTGCCGAGCGCGTGTGAGCGGGACGGTGAGGGGGCCGAGTCAGGATGCCGAGCCCGAGCGGGCCCGGGTGGGCCTCTGCTGGGACTGCCGGTGGGCGCGCCGCGTCACCAGCGGACGGGGCTCGGTGTTCTTCCTCTGCCGGCGTGCCGAGACCGATCCCGCCTACCCGAAGTATCCGGGCCTGCCCCGGCTCCGCTGCACGGGCCACGAGCCCGGGCCGCCCGAGGAGGGCACCGCGGGCTGAGGCAGCGCCTTGTGCACGAACTCGATGAGCTTCTCGGTCGCGCGCTTGGCGGCCGACGAGCCCTGATTCCTGACCTCGACCTGGCCCCGCCTTGCGGTAGAGCGTGACGAAGCTGATGTCATGAGCCATGGGTTGGTCGTCCAGGGAGTCCGGCATGCACCTCTCGGCCCCGGGGGCGAGCATACACCACGTGTTCGGGCACGAGGCCGGGAGCGGCTCATGAGATGCTTGACAGATGCCTCATGAGATATGTACAGTTATCGTCATGATGCGCCCGCTTCAGGTCTATCTCGACGAGCACGACCTCGAGCGGCTCGACGCCTGGGCGCGCGAGCGCGGGTGGACCAAGTCCCAGGCCGTCCGCGTGGCCATTCGAGCCCTCACCCGCCGGCCGGCCGAGGACCCGCTGCTCGACCTGAGCGGCGATCTCGACGGGCTTCCCGGGGACCTCAGCGAGAACTTCGACCGTTACGTCAACGAGACATTCGTTGCGGAAGCCTCCGCTCCGTACCGCCCGCGGCGCCGGCGAAGCCGATCGGCTGTTCGTCGATAGCGGCGCCTGGATCGCGCTGCGGAGCCGGCGCGACCAGCACCACACCGAGGCGGACCGGCTGTTCCGCGAGGCACTCCGGCGGCGCCTGCGTCTCATCACCACCAACCTCGTCCTCGCCGAGGTTCACCGCCTGACGCTGTTCCGAGTCGGTTCCCAGGCCGCCTCGCGGGCCCTGGATCGCATCGACGCGAGTCCGAGCGTGACGGTTCACTTCGCCGGTTCCGAGGACCACGCGGCCGCGCGGGGCTGGCTCGAGCGTCTGGCGCCTCGCCCGATAACCTATACCGACGCCGTCGGCTTCGCGGTGATGGAATCGACCGGATGCACCCGGGTCCTCGGCTTCGACCGGGACTTCGAGGTCGCCGGGTTCGAGCTCTGGCGTCCCCGTGTCTGACGGTCAGCCTTTCAGGCCGGTCAGGGCGATCCCCCGGATCATGAACTTCTGGGAGACCGCGTAGGCCAGGAGCATGGGTCCGGTGGCGATGACGGTCGCCGCCATCAGCGGGCCGTAGTTGATGCTCCCGTAGGGGTCCTTGAAGAGCGCGATCCCCACTGGGAGGGTCCGGAGATCCTGGGAGTTGATGATGATGACCGGCCACAGGAAGTCGTTCCACGACCCGAGGAAGAGGATCATGGCCACGGTGGCGAGGGTCGTCTTGAGGAGCGGGGCGACGATGGTGACGACGATCCGGATCTCCCCCGCGCCGTCCATCCGTGCCGCCTCGATCAGATCGTGGGGGATGGCCTTGATCCCCTGGCGGATCATGAAGACGCCGAAGGCGCTGGCGAAGTTGGGCGCCAGGATGCCGAGGTAGCTGTCCACCCACTCGATCCGCGCCAGCAGGACGTAGAGGGCGACCGAGGTGACCTGGACCGGGACCATCAAGGTACTCAGGATCAGGAAGAAGAAGAGGTGCTGGAGCGGGAAGCGGTAGACGGCGAAGGCGTAGCCGGCGAAGAGGCCGAAGGTGAGCGAGCAGCCGACCGAGACGACGGCGACGACCACGCTGTTCTGGTAGTAGCTGAGCCAGGGCGCCTTCGCGAAGGCCGCGGCGAAGTGCTCCGCCGTCAGCCGGGTGGGGACCCAGCGGGGCGGGAAGGCGAGGATGTCGGGGGCCGGGCTGACCGCGGTGATGACCATCCAGTAGAAGGGCAGGATCATCAGGACGGCCACCCCCGTCACCGTGAGGTAGAGCAGGAGCCGCCCCGCCAGCCGGAGCCCCGGCCGCGCCGGCGCCGGCTTCATCAATAGGTCACCTCGAACCGCCGGCTGTAGACGTACTGGAGCACGGTGACCCCCAGGATCAGGACGAAGAGCACCGTCGCCTCGGCCGCCGCGTAGCCGAAGTTGTAGCGCTCGAAGGCCTGCCGGTAGACCTCGAGGACGACGACGTTGGTGGCGCCGGCCGGCCCGCCGCCGGTGAGGACGAAGACCTGGTCGAAGACCTGAAACGCCAGGATGCTGTTGTAGATGAGGAGAAACGTCGTCGTCGGCGCCAGGAGCGGCACCGAGATCCGCCAGAAGCGCGCCGGCGCGCCGGCCCCGTCGATGGTGGCGGCCTCGTAGAACTGGGCCGGGATCGCCTGCAGGCCGGCCAGGTAGATAATCATGTTGTAGCCGAGGGACTTCCAGATGCTGAAGATGATGATGGAGACGAGCGCCGTGCGGCTCGACATGAGCCAGGGCTGGTCGGGGATCCCGACCAGGCGCAGCAGGACGTTGAAGAGCCCGAACTGCGGGTTGTAGAGCCACCACCAGACCATGGCGGCGGCCGCGGTGCTGGTGACCATCGGGGCGAAGTAGATCGCCTTGAAGAGCTCGCGCAGCCGGAAGCGGGTGTTGAACAGGACCGCCAGGCCGAGGCCCAGCGCCGCCGAGATCGGCACGATGGCGGCGACATAGACCAGCGTGTTGACGGCCGCCTTCCGGAAGCCGGGGTCGGCCAGGAGCGCCTGGAAGTTCTCGAGCCCGAGGAAGGTGAAGCGGCCCCGCACGAGTTCCACCTTGTAGACGCTGTAGAGCAGGGTCTGGACGGCCGGGACGACGCGGAAGACGCCGAAGAGCAGGAGGACCGGGGCGACGAACAGGTAGGCATGGAAGAGATGACGGGCTCGCAGCCGCGCCACGATGGGTCGGCGTGACCGTCGCATCACTGCCTCAGGGGGGAGGCAGGCCCGATCCGGTCGCTGAACAGCGACCGGCCCGGCTTTGCCGGGAGGGCCGTTGGAGGGGGGCGCTAGCCCCCCTCCGAAGATTACTTCGCGGCGTCGGCGATGGCCTTGTTGGCGAGCTGCTCGGCCTCGGCCAGGGCGGCGTCGACCGAGGCCTCGTGGTGCCAGACCTTCTGGATCGCGGCCCCCATGGCGTCCATCACGCCGTTGAGCCCGAGGTTGATCGGCAGCTTCTTCCCGGCCGGGTAGAGCTGCTTGAGCCCCTGGTCGTAGGGATCGGACTTGAACGGCTCCTTGTCCCAGTTGACTTTGTAGCGCGGGGAGGCGTCGTACTTCTTGCAGAGCTCGTAATCCTTATTGGCGCTGTTGATCCACTCGATCGCCTGCCAGGCGAGCGCCTTGTTCTTCGCCTGCTTCGGCACCGAGTAGAGCCAGGCGCCCAGCAGGCTCACGGGCTTGTCGCCGGCCTTCGGCACGGGCGGCAGAGCCATGCCCCACTTGAGCTCGGGCGCCTCCTTCGGCTGCCGCGCCTTGATGCTCACGGTCTCGCTGATCTGCATCGAAGCGATCCCCTTGAGGAAGGCCGCCCGGGGGTCGGGGAAGTTCAGGCTGGTGGACTTGTCGACGTCCAGCATGTCGAGGACGAGCTTGAGCGCGGCCTTGCCGCCCTCGTTGTTCAGGAGCGCCTTGCTCCCGCGCAGGGCGTTGGGATCCTCCACCAGCCGCGCCCCGGCCCCGTAGAGGGCCCAGAAGTGCTTGTGGACCACCCCGTGGGGGTGTCCGACGTGGCGGATGGCGTAGCCGACCCGCGTGATGTTGCCCTGGGCGTCGCGCTTGGTGAGCTTCTTGGCGTACTCCCGGAACTCCGCCCAGGTCTTCGGCGGCTTCTCCGGATCGAGCCCGGCCTCCTTGAAGTGCTCCTTGTTCCAGGTGAGGCCGTAGACGTCGATCCCGTATTGCGGGTAGCCCCACATCCGCCCGTTGCCGTAGTCGCTGAGCTCCTTGATCTCCGGGGACACGGCGTTGAGCCAGGCCTTGGCATTGGCGTCGGCCACCGGCTCCAGCATCTCCTCCTTCAGGAAGCCGGGGAGCCAGGAGGTGTCGATGAAGAGGATGTCGGCGATGTTGCGCCCGGCGGCGGCCGCGAAGATCTTCTGCTGCATGGTGTCGTAGTCGAGGGCCACCGCCTCGACCTTCACGTTGGCCTTCTTCTCGAACTCGGCCCACAGGTCCTTGTCGCCGAAGTGGGCGGCCCCGGCCGTGATGTCGCCGGCCGGGTACCACAGGGTGACGGTGGTCTTGGCCTGGGCCAGGACGACGGCCGGGGCCAGCCCGACGACGGCCAGGATAGCCAGGAGCGGGGTGATGCGTCGCATGCGAGGAGTCCTCCCCTTTGACGCGAATGGGGTGGCTTGAACCGCACAGTTGCGCGCGCAGGACGGACTCTATGCTCCGGTCCGAGCGCTGTCAAGGCCCGAAGGGCGGCTTCGCGTCCCGTCAGCCAGCGGCCCCGGTGTACGGGGATCGTGAGCTGGCCGGTGGCATGCCGGTCAGGCGCGGCCCACCACTCGGCCGGGGCGGGCACCGGTGTGCTGGCCGGCGGCGATGACCGGCTGCCCGTTGACCAGCACCCAGCGAATGCCGTCCGGATATCGGTGGGGATCGGCGAAGGTGGCGGTGTCCGCGATCGTGGCCGGGTCGAACACGACGACATCGGCGAGGTGACCCGGCTGGAGGAGGCCGCGGTCCCGCAGGCCGAGCTTCCGCGCGGGCAGACTCGTCATCCGGCGGATCGCCTCTTCCAGCGAGACGATCCGCTCCTCCCTCACATAGCGGCCGAGGAAGCGCGGGCACGTGCCGTAGTTCCGAGGATGGGGCTTGCCGGTGGCGTAGGGTCCGGTGGCCGCACGCCCCTCGCCGTCGGACCCGATCATGACCCACGGACACCGCAGGCCGAGTGCGACGTTCTCTTCGCTCATCATGAACAAGATCATGTCGGCTTCGCCCTGGGCCTCGCGGAGGATCTCGACGACCGCCTGGCTGGGAGTCACCCCTCGATCGGCCGCGATCGCCGCCACGGTTCGGCCCTCGTGCTCGGGTGTCGCCGGGCACCCCGAGATCACGATCCCGTCCCATTCCGCGTCGCGGGCCAGGCCCCGGCCCTCGAGGGCTTCCCGGATGCGCGCGCGCTCGGTGGGGTCGGCCAGCCGGGCGAGGAGCGCATCCCGGCTGCCCACGCGGGCCCAGGCCGGCAGCAGGGTGGCGAGGCTGGTGCTCCCGGCGGGGTAAGGGTACATGTCGGCCGTGACGTCGAGGCCCTCCGCCCGGGCGGTCTCGATCAAGTCGATCGCCCGGGCCATCTTGGGCCAATTCGCCCGGCCCGCGGCCTTGAGATGGCTGATCTGTACCGCGACCTGCGCCCGGCGGCCGATCTCGATCGCCTCCGCGATGGCCTCGAGCAGCGTGTCGCCTTCCCCTCGAATGTGGCTCGCGTAAAACCCGCCGGCCTCGCCCGCCACCCGGGCGAGCCTCACGACCTCATCGGTGTCGGCGAACATTCCCGGCGCATAGATGAGGCCCGTCGAGAGACCGACCGCCCCCTCGTCCATCGCCTTCCGCACCTCGGCTTGCATCGCCTCGAGTTGGCCGGCAGTGGCGCGGGCGTCGCCCGTGCCCATGCCGAGAATGCGGATCGTCCCGTGTCCGACCAGTGGCGCGACATTGACCGAGACACCTTCGCCGGTCAGCCGCTCGAGGTAACTGCGAAACGTCGTCCACTCCCACTCGAGGGCGGGGACGGTGAGGGCGGCCGTGTCGATCACGTCCTGGCGTCGGGCCGGCGTGAGGGGCGCGGGGCTGGCGCCGCAGTTCCCGACCACCTCGAGCGTGAAGCCCTGGTGCACCTTGCTGTCTGCGGTCGGCAATCCGGGCAGCACGAAGTCGCCATGAGAGTGCATGTCGATGAACCCGGGCGCGACCACCGCCCCCGCGACGTCGATGACCCGGGCCGCCTCGGCGTGGCCGAGCGCTCCTACCGCCTGAATCCGGTCACCGATGATCGCCACATCAGTGACCTTCGCCGGGGCACCCGTGCCATCGACCACGGTGCCGCCCTTGATCAGGATGTCGAATGCCATGAACGCGCCCAGCCTAGCCCGCGTGGCGGAAGGGGTCAAGGCTGCCAGTCGGACAATGCCGTTGGTCGGGAGACCGGCCCCGGGAGAACCCCTTGACTCCGATGCCGCGCCCGCGTTATAGCGCGAGGCGTCGGGGGACCCTGGGGCTCGCGCCCCAGGCTGAGCGGTCGTCGCCGAGCGGGGAGGGATCCGAGCGATGCGATTCCGGGCCGCGGTGCTGCACGAGGTGGGGGGACCGGTGGTCGTCCAGGCCGTGGACGCGGGGCCGCTCGGCCCCACCGACGTGCTCGTCCGGAACGCGGCGAGCGGACTCTGCCACACCGATCTGGAGGTGATCCAGGGCGCCCAGCGCTATCCCCTGCCGATCGTGCTGGGCCACGAAGGGGCGGGGGTGGTGGAGGCCGTCGGACCCGCGGTCACCCAGGTCCGACCCGGTGACCACGTGATCTGCGCGCACAACGCGAGCTGCGGCCGCTGCTTCTACTGCGACACCTCTTCAACTGGTACATCGCGAGGCCTCGCGAATACGTCGGGCTGGGCAACTACGGCGAGATGTTTCTCCGGGACGAGCGGTTCTGGGGCGCGGTGGCCCGAACCGCCTACCTGACCGGCATCACGATCCCACCCGAGCTGGCCCTGGGCACGGCCCTCGCCGTCCTCTTCCGCCAGCGCATCCCCGGGAGCGCGGCGCTGCGTGTCCTGTTCATGCTCCCGATGGTGGCGACGCCGGTGGCCATGGCCCTGGTCTGGAGCATGCTCCTCACGCCGACCGGCGGACTGCTCAACCATCTCCTCGAGCAGGTGGGGCTGCCCCCCTCCCTGTGGGCGACCCACCCGGATACGGTGATCCCGTCCCTGGCGATGGTCGACGTCTGGCAGTGGACCCCCATGGTCACCCTCATCGTCCTGGCCGGCCTGGACTCACTGCCCCGGGAGCCCTTCGAAGCGGCGGTGATCGACGGCGCCTCGGCCTGGCAGGCGTTCCGGAGGATCACGCTGCCCCTCCTCAAGCCGACGCTGGCGGTGGCGGCCATGTTCCGGACCATCGACTCCCTCAAGGCCTTCGACGTGATCTAACAAGCAGATCGTCCGGGGCCTGACCTTCGGGGCCGTCAAGGGCTAGATCATGGGAGGGGGCCTCGACGGCCCCCTCCCAGACCCTCCCCCGGGAGGGTTGCGCGGGCAAGCCCGCGCTCGGAGTGGAACACCGACCCGCGGCGGCTGGGGGAGGCGTTGGCGCGCGATTACTCCGCCAGCCTCCTAGAGGAGGAGGGATCATGAGTGACGACC
The DNA here is from genome assembly GCA_036001225.1 of Candidatus Methylomirabilota bacterium. GTDB lineage: Bacteria > Methylomirabilota > Methylomirabilia > Rokubacteriales > DASRDR01 > DASYUM01. The sequence goes on from DASYUM010000116.1 coordinate 10,244, forward strand.
GGCCCGCAATCGGCTACATCGGGCTCGGCCTGATGGGGGCCCACATGCCGCCGCGCCTCCTGGACGCGGGATACCCGGTGACGGTGTGGAACCGCACGCGGGCCAAGATGGAGCATGCTCTGGCCCGGGGCGCCCGGCCGGGCCGGTCACCGGCCGACGTCGCGCGGCAGAGCGAGGTGATCCACCTGTGCCTGCTCGACACGGCGGCGGTGGAGGCCGTCGTGTTCGGCGCCGACGGGGTCGCGGGAGCGGCCGGCCCGACGAAGCTCCTGGTCGATCATTCGACGATCAGCGCGGAGGCGACCCGGCGGATGGCCGCCCGGCTCCGGGCCGAGACCGGGATGGGGTGGGTGGATGCCCCGGTCTCCGGTGGCACCATGGGCGCCGCCGCCGGCACCCTCGTCATGATGGTGGGCGGGGAGGCGGCCGACGTCGAGCGCGTCCGGCCGGTGGCCCAGCACCTGTCGCGCCGCTTCGCGCACCTGGGGCCGGTGGGCGCCGGGCAGACCACCAAGATGATCAACCAGATCGGCGTCGCCTGCCTCTACGTCGTGCTGGCCGAGATGGTCACCCTGGCCCGCCACGGGGGCGTCACGGCCGAGCTCTTGCCCGAGGTGCTGGAGGGCGGCTTCGCCGACTCGCGCCTCCTCCAGGTCATGGGGCCCCGGATGATCGCCGGGGACTTCCGGCCGGTCGGTCAGGTGCGGACGATGCTCAAGGACCTCGAGCTCCTCCAGCAGCTGGCGACGGCGACCCGCACGGCGCTCCCGATGACCGCCCTGGCGACCCAGCTCTTCCGCCTGCACGACAATCGCGGGCACGGCGAGCTCGACATTACGTCGATCATCAAGCTCTTCGAGCCGCACTCGTAGCCCGAACGCGGCGGCGGGTCGGCCTCGGGGCTGACGTCAGCCTGCCGCGGATCGTCAGTCGCCGGCTCCCGGTCCCCCGTGACCGAGATAAGCCCGCTGGATCTCGGGGTTGCGGAGCAGGTTCTCCCCGGTGTCGTGCAGGACGATCCGCCCCGTCTGCAGCACGTACCCCCGATGCGCGATCGAGAGCGCCATGTTGGCGTTCTGCTCGACCACGAAGATCGTCGTGCCCTGGCCGTTGACCTGGGCGATCGTGTCGAAGACCTGCTCGACCAGGCGCGGCCCCAGGCCCATGGACGGCTCGTCCATGAGGAGCAGTCGGGGCCGCCCCATCAACGCGCGCGCCATCGCCAGCATCTGCTGCTCGCCGCCCGACAGGGTCCCGGCGAGCTGGCGCCGCCGCTCCCGGAGCCGCGGGAAGAGCGCGTACACGCGATCGAGGTCCTCGTCGAGGTGCGCCCTGGGGTCGGTCAGGGCAAAGGTCCCCATCTCCAGGTTCTCGCGCACGGTCATCCGGGGGAACACCCGCCGCCCTTCGGGGACCAGGCTGATTCCCCGCGCCACGATGTCGGGCGGCTCCAGCCCGTCGATCCGCTCCTCCCCGAAGACGATGGCGCCCGCCCGCGGGTGGATCAGCCCCATGATGGTCTTCATCGTGGTCGTCTTGCCGGAGGCGTTGCCGCCGAGCAGGGAGACGATCTCGCCCTGGCGGATCTCGAGGTCGATCCCCTTGAGGATCTCGATCTCGCCGTAGTAGGTGACGACGCCCTCGACCCGCAGCATGCCGGATCAGCCGCCAGTCGGCGCCGGCCGGGCCCGCCCCCGCCCCAGGTAGGCCTCGATGACCCGCGGGTCGTTCCGGACCTGCTCGAACGTCCCCTCGGCGATCTTCTCCCCCGAATCCAGCGCGATCACCTTCTCACAGATGCCCTGGACCAGCGCCATGTCGTGCTCGATGACGAAGATCGTGATGCCCCGGTCGCGCACGCCCCGGATGTCTTCCATCAGCTCGCGGCTCTCTGAGGGGTTCATGCCGGCCGCCGGCTCGTCGAGCAGCAGCAGGGTCGGCTGCGTGGCCAGGGCCCGGGCGATCTCGAGCCGCCGCCGGTTGGCGTAGGAGAGGGCGCCGGCCGGCGCGTCGCGCATGGGCAGCAGGCGGCTGCCGAAGACGCCGAGGCTCTCCACCGCGGCCGCCGTCGCCTGGGCCCGCTCCTGACGGGAGCGCGGGGTGGCGACGAGCGCCTGCGGGAATCCCGAGCGCGTCCGGAGGAAGGCGGCGACCAGGACGTTCTCGAGGACCGTGAGCTGGGGGAACAGTCGCTGGATCTGAAACGTCCGGCCGATTCCCAGCCGGGCGATCGCGTGCGGCGCGAGCCCGACCAGATCGCGCCGCGCCGGGCCGAAGAGGATCCGGCCGCGGTCCGGGCGCAGGAGGCCGGTGATCAGGTTGAACGTCGTCGTCTTGCCGGAGCCGTTCGGGCCGATGAGGCCCGTGATCGATCCCGGCTCCACCCGGAAGCCGAGGTCGGCGGCCGCCCGGACCCCGCCGAAGTCCTTCTCGAGTCCCTCGACGATCAGCACCGGCCCGGTCTCCGCCTCAGCCTCGGGCGAGGTCCCGCGCCTGCCCGCGCTCGCGCCGGGCTCGCACGCGCTCGACGGCGTAGCCATACACACCCTGGGGGACGAGCAGCACCACGCCCATGAGGATCAACCCGTAGAGCATCACGTGGATCCCGGCCTTCCGGCCGCCGAGGAAGACCCGGGCCGCCTCGGCCAGTGGCGTCATGAGGAGGGAGCCGACGAGCGGTCCCCACACCGTCCCCGCCCCGCCCGCGACCGCCCGGATGAGGATGTCGATCGACGTGAAGACACCGAAGGTGAGATCGGGGTCGATGTAGAGGAAGTATTGCGCGTAGAAGGTGCCACCGGCGGCGGTGAGGAAGGCGCTGAGCGCCATCGCGGTCATCTTCGCCCGCATGGTGGGGACGCCCATGCACTCGGCCGCCACCTCGTCCTCCCGCACCGCCACCAGGTAGAGCCCGAGCTTGGCCTGCTGAAGCCGCAGGGTCACGAACAGGACGACGGCGACGAAGGCGAGGATCACGTAGTAGTAGCCCCGCTTGTCGGCGAACTGGAACTCGAGCGGCGCGTCGCGCCGGAGCGGGATCACCAGGCCCATCGCCCCCCCGAGCGCCGGGATGTTGAGCGTGACGTGGCGGGCGATCTCGGCTACGGCGATCGTGACGAGGGCGAAGTAGTGGCCGCGGATGCCGTAGCGAAAGGTGAGGTAGCCGATCCCCTGGCTCACCGCCACCGCCAGGAGCCCGCCGGCGACGAGGCCGAGCCAGGGGCTGAGGCCGGCCTGGACCCCCAGCAGCGTCGAGGTGTAGGCCCCGATCCCGAAGAAGAGGGCATGACCGACCGAGAGCTGGCCGGCGTAGCCGCCGAGGATGTTCCAGCCGGTGCTCAGGTAGCCGTAGAAGAGGATCAGCACCAGGATGCTCAGCAGGTACTGGTTGAGGACGGCGGGGGCGAAGAGGAGGCCGGCCGCGATCGCGCCAGCGCCGAGCCAGCCGAGCGCGCGTCCGGTCGGGCGGACGAAGCCGAAGGCGGAGTCAGGCCGGCGTCGGAGTGACACGGATATCGTCCGCCGCCAGGCCTGCCGGTGACGGCGTCCGAGCGGCGGCTTTGCCGCCGCAACCCCTCCTGGGGG
>DASYUM010000117.1:0-9696 GCA_036001225.1 Candidatus Methylomirabilota bacterium
GCCGCCGCATCCGTCAGCCGCGTCACCGTGCACCCAAACGTCGGGTCCACGTAGCTCTGCCCCCGCCCCGGCGGCGTCAGCCCCGGCAGCGCCCGGGCCAGCCCGTCCGTCACCGCCCCGCACCCGGGAATCTGCGCGCTCACTACTCCGATCCCCCCCGCCAGCGCCCAGGCCAGCAGCCCTCCGCAGACGATCGCCGCCCGTACCCGCGGGGGAGGGAAGGGTTGCGCCATCCCGCCGCGGCGGAGCAGAGCCGCGACGACCACGGAGAACAGGATGCGCATGAACCGCGTGCTCACAGCCGATGGTCGCCCTGGCCAGGCCATCGCAGCCTCCCTCAGGCGCAGGCCTCCCGCATTCCCGGAAAGCCCACACCCGCCTGCGTCGCCGTCATGCGAAGCGCGTGACCGCGACGGCCAGCCAGAGCAGGTTCGGTGCCGTTCGTCTCACCGGTCAAGAAACAGCCGAGGGAGCGATGCCGGCGCGTCTAAGCGAGTGAAAGCGCAGAGGTCTCGTCTGGGAATCGGGAGTGCGCGGAGTCCCGGAGCATGTCGCGCGTGCCACGCTGACATCGAAGAGGGACAAAACGGGGAAGTCTCATATGGGCCGCTCCTGGTCTCGACCGGGCCGCCACACCCCAGGGTGTGACGGCACGGTCACGTCGTTCCCGGCCTCCGGCCGAGACTCGATCTTGCCATCGCCGCTGCCCGTTCGCGGCAATCTTTAGGCCGGCCCGCCCCCTGGGCTCCCTACCTTTGGGGGTGAAATCCGGAGACCGGTGACTGAGCTTGGGGAGCGGGTGATGAAGGGACAGCCCCCCACACGGTCGTCGCCCAGGTCAAGCTCATTCCGAGTAGAATCACTTGCGTGAGTGCCCGGTGGCATCTCGCCCTCCTGGCCGGGCTCGCCATCCCGCTCCTGTTTTTCGGGCTGGGGGCGACCGCGCTCACCGACCGCGACGAGGGGGCCAACGCCGAGGCCGCCCGCGAGATGCTGGAGCGGCAGTCGCGGATCATCCCCACCCTGAACTACGCCCCCCGGTTCGCCAAGCCGGCGCTGGTCTACTGGCTGATGGCCGGCTTCTACGCCACGCTCGGCGTGAGCGAGACGGCCGCGCGTCTGCCGTCGGCGCTGGCCACCGCCGGCCTGGTCGGCCTCCAGTACGGCTTCGCCCGCTGGGCCCTGGGCGCGCGGGGTGGGCTTCGGGCCGCGCTGATCCTCCTGCTGAGCCTGGAGGTGGTCGCCCTCGGCCGCATGGCGCTGACCGATGCCACGCTCGTGCTCTGGACCACGGCGGCCGGCTTCGCGTTCTTTCGCGCCCACGAGGGTGACCCGCCGCGCGGCCGCTGGTACGCGGCGATGGGCGCCGCCATCGGTCTCGGCATGCTGACGAAAGGGCCGGTGGCCCTGCTCGTCCCGCTCCTCGGCATCCTCGCCTACCTCGTAGTGGCCGGTGGCTGGCGGCGCCTCTGGCGCGAGGCGCGACTGGGCTGGCTGATCGCCCTCTTCCTGTTGGTCGCCGCCCCCTGGTACGCCGCGATGCTGTGGCAGCACGGGAGCGAGTACGCGGCGCGGGCTCGCGCCCAGACGCTCGGGCGCGTGTTACGGACCGTGACCGGACCCGGCGGGACGGTCCTCTTCTACGTGCCGGTCGTGCTGATCGGGTTCTTTCCGTGGAGCGCGCTGTTGCCGGGCGCGCTGGTCACGGCGCTCCGCGGCGCGCGGGCGCGGGTGACGGGCGGGCGGCCGGGCGCGGTCACCGTCTTCGCCGCCGTCTGGATCCTCGCCGGGCTCGCCGTCTTCTCGCTCTTCCAGAGCCGGCTGCCCCACTACGTGGCCCCGCTGTTCCCGCCGGCCGCCCTCCTCGTGGCCGCGACGTGGCCGAGCCGCGTGCCCGCGCTGAGCCGGAGCCTGCTCGCCGCCCTCGGGCTGGCGGCCGGGAGCGCGCTGATCGTGGCGCGCCTTCTCGGTACGCGGCTGACCACCCTGCTGGCCCCGGCCTACCCCGCGGCGTCCGATGCCACGCTGCCGGCCGCCGTCTTCGTCGTGGCCGCCCTCGCCCTCGCCACCGGGGCGGCCGCGATCTTCCGCGACGGCGCCCGACTCTTCGTCGTGCTCGCGGCCCTGACCGCCGCGCTGCTGGCGGTGGGGTTCCACGTCGCGCTCCCGCAGTTCAGCGATGCCTACGTGGCGCCGGCCGCGCACCTCGTCCGCCAGGCGGCGGCCGCCGCCCGCCCCTGCGACGAGCTGGTGGTCCTCGGTCCGTACCGCCCGAGCCTCGTCTTCTACGCGCGCCGACCGGTGACGTTCGCCCGGCTCGCCGACGTGGACGCGCTGGACGGACTCACCCAGCGGTCCGGCCGGCTCTTTCTCCTCGTCCCCCGCGCGGGGCTCGACCGGCTCCCGCCGGCCCTGGCCGCCCTCGCCTCCGTCGAGGCGCGCGGGGGTTACGTCCTGCTCGCGAGCGCGGGGACGGGCCGTCCCTGCTGAGTCGCCGGGGCCGGCGTCCCGGCCGGCAGGCGCGGGCGGAGCCAGAGGAGGCCGCCGAGGAGCACGAGGGTCGCCAGGGTGACCGTGGAGGTCATCTCCAGGCGCTCGGCCAGCGGCGCGCCTACCAACCCGTGGGCGGTGAGCCCGCCGAGCACGAAGGCGGCCACCAGGACGCCGCCGGCGACGCGCCGGAGCCGCGACTCGATCGCGGGCGAGCGCCAGACCGCGAACAGCAGGGTGTTCGGCAGCAGCAGCACCACCAGGTACGCCTTCCAGGACACCGGCCCGAAGAGCGCGGCGACGACGAAGACGACGCTCCACTCGCAGAGCCGCGGCCAGCCGTCCGCCGGGCGTGAGCCGAACGCCCGCAGGGCCAGCCCGACGACGACGACGAGCGAGAGCATGACCGCGATGACCACCAGGGGGTCGCCCGACGCCGGCACCTCGTCGGCGCCGCGGACGCCGAGTGGCGGCAGGCGGTGGCCGAGGAAGCGATCCCACATCGCGAACACCGACTGGTTCATCCGCCCGGCCCCCCAGCCCGCGGCCACCGCCGCCCGCCAGGCGACCACGTAGTCCTGGAAGCGCGTCCAGCCGAACACGAGGATCGGGCTCGCCGACAGGGCGAGCGTCGTCGCCGCGCCGGCGAGCGCGGCCCGCCAGCGCCGGCGATAGGCGAGATAGGCGACGAAGGCGATCGGCATGACCTTGATCGCGGCGCCGAACCCGAGCAGCGTCCCGCCGGTCACGGCCCGGCGGGTCTCGACCAGATACAGTCCGCCCAGGGTGAGGGCGAAGAGGACCAGGTTGATCTGGAGGTGCTCGAAGTTCGCCAGCACATACCGGCCGGTGACGAGGAGCGGGACGAGCAGCTCCGGCGCCATCGGCGAGAGCCCGGCGCCGTCGGCGGCGGCCAGCCTCAGCGGGCGTCGGTAGACGAGCCGCGCCAGCAGATCGAGGATCACCACGAGCAGCCCGGCGTTGAGGAGAAGCCAGACGCCGCGGGCCAGATACGGGGTGGGCATCGCGAGCAGCGCGAGCGGAACACAGAGGAGGCTGAAGAAGGGCGGCCAGGTGTTGATGCGCGGAGGCGCGTCCAGGTAGATGTGGCGGCCTTCGAGGACGAGATTGCCCACCAGCAGGTAGCCGGCGAAGTCGCCGGGCCGCCGGATCCACACGACGAAGCCGACGGCGCCCGCCACCAGCAACGCGCCCAGGACCAGCCGGCGCACGACGGGACGGCCGAGGTAGTCCAGGCCGTGGGCAATCGTGGTGTTCGAGCCGGGCAACGCCTGTCACTAACACCGGCGCCGGCCGGCTGTCAAGCGCGCCGGGGAGAAGCCGTGCGGGTACAATCGAGGCCGTGCGGCCATCTCCGATCGCCGGCGCCATCCTGGTCGGCCTCCTCGGCCTGGCCCTCTACCTGCCCGGGCTCGGCGCCGAGATCATCCGCCACCCGCTGGAGGCGAAGTACGCGCTGGTAGCTCGCGAGATGCTCGAGGGCGGCCCGCGCCTGGTGCCCCACGTCTACGGCGAGCTGTTCGCCGACAAGCCGCCCCTCTACTTCTGGGCCACCGCCGCCCTCGGCTGGCTCCGGGGCGGACGGATCGACGAGGTCACGGCGCGGCTCCCGGCAGTGGCCGCCGCGGTCGCGACCCTGCTCCTGGTCCACCGACTGGGCACCGACCTCTTCGGCGGGGGAGCCGGGCTGCTGGCGGGCGTGGTGCTCGCCACCAGCAACCTCTTCTTCTGGTATGCGCGCCAGGGGCACCTCGACCAGTTCCTGACGGCCTTCGTCACGCTGGCCTGCCTCGGCCTCTGGCGCGCGCTCACGGCCACGACGCCCGCCCAGGCGGCCGCGTGGACGGCGGTCGCCTACGGCGCGATGGGGTTGGGCGTCCTGAGCAAGGGCCTGATCGGCCTCGTCGTGCCGCTGCTGGCCGGGGCCACCTACTGCCTGGCCACTGGCCGCATCCGCGCCGTCCCTGCCCGGCTCCGGCTGGCGGCCGGGCTCGGCGTCTTCCTGGTCATCGTCCTCGCCTGGTTCGTGCCGGCGGTGGCCCGCTACGGTCCGGGGTACTTCTACGAGACGGTCGTCCACCAGCACGTCGTCCGCTACACGCGGACCTGGGCCCACGCCGGACCCTGGTACTACTACTTCGCCGAGTTTCCGGTGGGATTCTTCCCCTGGGTGCTGTTCCTGCCCAGCGCGATGATCCTCGGCTGGCGCGCGCGCGAGGCGACGCCAACCGGTCGGCCATTCCTGTTTCCCCTGGCCTGGTTCGTCAGCGCCTTCGTCTTCTTCAGCCTGGCCACGGGCAAGCGGGGGCCGTATCTCTTGCCGCTCTATCCGGCGGCGGCGCTGCTGGTGGGGTGGCTCGGACAGCGGATGCTCACCGGTTTGACCCGATCGCGCTGGGTCGGGGTGCCGATCGCGCTGATGAGCGGGGCCGCCGCCTTGCTGGCGGTCGGGCTCCTGGTGGTGCCTCGCCGGTTGATCCCGGGCCGGATGGTCCACACGCTGGTCCCGGCCGATCCCGGTCAGCTGGCGGCGGCGGTGGCGCTCCTCCTGGCCGGAGCGGCGACCGTGTGGCTCCTGTGGCGCACCGGCCATGCTCCCGCGGCCTTCGCCGCGCTGGTCGCGGTCCAGGCGGTGCTCTTGCTCGTCGTGGCTGCCGTGCGCGCCACCCAGTACGAGCGCGAGTTCCCGGTCCGCGCCTTCGCCGTCCGCGCGCGGGCCGCGGTCCCGGCGGGCCAGCCGGTCTTCTCGCTGTTCGAGGACTACAACAACATCGTCGCCTTCTACCTCGGGCGGCCCCTCAGGCCGCTGACGAGCTCGGCCGAGCTGCCGCCGGCCGACGTTGCGCCTGTCTTCGCCCTCGTGGAACTGCGGGACCAGCCGTCGCTGGATGGCCGGCCGGTCGCCGTGATGGCGGAGGCGACGCTGGAACGGCGGCGGCTGGCCCTCGTCCGTCTCGATCCTCCGCGCCGCTAGATCGGTGGCACAGGCCTTGCGCCGGGGCCGGGCGGGGCCTGTCGCGGCGAACAGCCCGCCCGCGTCCTCGCGGACAGACTTGGCGATTGATGCGCCCGTTCGCCGCGCCACCCGCCCGGCGGGCAAGCCTCGTGCCGCGGGCCGTCTCCCCGGCTCCGCGCCTCCGACGATGTAGGAACCTGTCGGACTAACCGCGCGCACCGTGACGCCACACGACGCGCGTCTGGTGGTCCGCTTCGAGCGGCGGCTTTGCCGCCGCAATTTTTCCTGGGGGAGGTCTCGGAGGGGGCCGCAGAGGCCCCCTCCGAAGTCTTAGCGCAGGCCGCCGGCCAACCGCCGGCTCTCCGGCCGCCGGCGGAGCCAGATCGTCGAGGCGAGCCCGGCCGCGCCGCCGAGGCCGAGCAGGCCGTAGGCCCATCCCCACTCCGTGTACGGCCGTCCGGTGTTCGTCGCGTCGAGCACCGCGCCGAAGGCCCACTGGGCGATGGCGCCGGCGCCGAAGCCGAGGAGCGAGCGGAGGGCGAGCGCCGAGCCGAGGACGTGCGGCGCCACGATTTCGGTCAGCCCGACCGAGAGCACCGGCGAATCCCCGACCGCGCTGAAGCCATACACCAGCCCGACCAGGAGCAGGATCCAGAACGGCGCCGCCACCAGCCAGCCGAACAGCAGCGAGCAGGTCGTGCTGACCAGGAGCATCGCGATGATGACGGTGGTCCGCCCGAACCGGTCCGAGAGGTACCCCGCGCTCAACGAGGCGGTGAAGCCGGTGAGGTGGAAGAGCGCGGTTCGCCACGCGCCTCCCCCCGTGGCCCGGCCGAGATCGAGTCCCTGGTGCACGAGCGCGGCCGACAGGAAGGCCGGCGTCCACGCCCACATGCCGAGCAGCTCCCAGGAGTGGAAGGTGTAGGCGGCCATGAGCAGCATCGCGCCGGGGTTCCGGAGGACTCCGACCACGAAGCCATGGCCGGCGGCGCGGGGATAGATGCGGGTCGGCATGTCCCACACGGCCCAGGCCGCGATGACGGCCGCGACCACCGGCCCCAGGGAGCTCGCGACCAGCGAGGCGCGCCAGCCCCAGCGAGGGAGGACGGCGGCGGTGAGAAAGAGCGAGCCCGCGTAACCCATCGAGGTGGCGGCGAGGAAGAAGCCGGTCGCCCGGCCACGGGTCGCGGCCGGGAACCGCTCGGCGAGCAGGATGAGACCGGGGGTGTAGTTGCCCCCGATCATCAGGGCCGTCAGTCCATAGAGCAGCGCGGCCGACAGGGGGCTGTCGGCGAAGAGGGCGAAGGCCATCGCGGCCGGCGCCCCGGCCAGGCTCGACCACAGGAACACCGGGCGGGCGCCGATCCGGTCGGCCAGGATGTTCCACCCCACCAGCGAGATCGCGTAGCCGAGCTGAAAGGCCGAGGCCACCGACCCGGCCGCGGCCGCCGACATGTTCCACTCGCGCTGGAGGACGGGCAGAACGGCCGCGTAGCTGGTGAAGATGAGGGCGAGGAGAAATCGCGACAGGCAGACTCCCGCCAGCCAGAGCGCGTCCCCGCGCCGCTGCCGGGCGACGACGTCCATTCAATCGGCGTCGCTACGGTTTCGGCTGGAGCGAGGGCCGGCCCCCGCGGGGGCCGAGGGGGACGATGCCCCCATCGACGAAGAGGGTCGAGCCCGTCGTCGCCTTGGCGTCGGCGGCGAGGAACACGGCCGCCTCGGCCAGGTCCTCGACCGTCGGCAGATCCCCCGTCGCGACTTCACGGCGCCCGGCCTCGTACTCGCCGGGCGGCCAATCGACGAAACCGGTCTCGACCAGCCCCGGCGCCAGGTTGTTGACCCGGATGGTCGGCCCGAAGGCCCGGGCGAGGGAGCGCGTCAGCGAGGTGAGCGCGGCCTTGGAAGCGGCATAGGCCATGGAGGAGCCTTTGCCGTGGAAGGCGGCGACCGAGGTGACGTTGATGACCACCCCTCGCCCCTGGCGTTGCATCTGCGGAATGGCGTGCTTGACGCAGTACCAGGCGCCCAGGAGGTTCACGCCCAGGGTCTTCTGCCAGATCTCGTCGGTGAGGGCCTCGAGGTCGGTATGGGGCGTGCGCTTGGTCCACCCGGCATTGTTGACCAGGACGTCGAGCCGGCCCCACTCCCGGACTACCGCCTCCACGAGCCGCCGGGCGTCGGCCTCCTTCGACACGTCCCCCTGGACCGCCATGGCCTGACCGGCGGCCGTCTTGATCTGCCGCACGGCGTCCTCGGCCCGGTCGCGGGACTTGGAGTAGTTGACGGCGACCGAGGCCCCCTCGCGGGCGAACGCCACCGCGATGCCGCGGCCGATGCCGGTCCCGGCGCCGGTGACGAGCGCCACCTGACCCTTGAGTCTCACCGGGGCCTCCTGTTCACGATTGCGGCTGGTGAACGATGAGCGGCACTCCCCGGGCCGCCCCCGGACCGAGGACGATCCCCACCGCGTCTTGCCGGAAGACGAGGCCCTGGGCCTGGAGACGGTCGGCGACGGCCGGCACGTCGCGCGTCATGAGACGCAGCATGGAGAGGCCGGGCCGGCCCGAGGTCGCGCCAGTCGAGGAGAGCTGGAGGGCGACGTCGCCCGCCGCCAGCTGAGCCAGCGTCCAGTCGGGGTGCGAGATCCGGATCGGCAGGCTGAACATGTCTCGGTAGAGATAGGTGGCCGCCTGCACGTTCTCCACGATCATGTGGACCACCGTCGCGGTGAGCGGCGCCGATGGCGGGGCCGTGCGGTCGATCGGCGTCACGACCTCGACCAGGATCCCGGCACAGGCGCGGGGGTGGATGAAGGCGATCATCCCGGCCAGCCCCTTGCGGGGTCGGGCGTCGATCATCTCGACGCCGGTGCCGAAGAAGCGCTTGACGTCCCGCTCGACGTCATCGGACTCGAAGCAGAGGTGGTGGAGGCCCTCCCCCCGGCTGGCCAGGAAACGCCCGACCGGGCTGTCGGGCGCGGTCGGCTCCAGCAGCTCGATCGCGCACGCGCCGCAGGCGAGCAGGGCGGCGCGCACGCCCTGGTCCTTCACCTCCGCCTCGCGGATCACGGGCAGGCCGAGGAGGTCCCGCCAGAACCCGTAGGCGCTGGCGAGGTCCTGCACCGCGATCCCGACGTGGTGGATCCGCTTGATCACCCGGGCGCCTCCTATTCGTCGTAGTGGTAGGTGATCTCGCCGAAGCTGTCGGTGGCGAAGATCCAGACGAAGCGGAGCGGCCGGGATCCCGTGTTACGGGTCCGATGGCGGGCGTCGGGAGGGATGTAGAGCGTGGTCCCCGGCCCCACCGGCGTCGTCACCTCGTCGATCTCCGAGACGCCCTCGCCGTCGAGCACGTAGTACACCTCGCCGGGGGCGTGGTGATGGAGAAGGAGCGAGGCGCCCGGCGGGATCTCGCAGGTGCCGACGGTGAGCGACCGGGAGGGCGTGCGCTCGGCGCCGACCAGGAGCTTCCAGCGGATCGGGCTCTTGGCGTGGAGGGCCGGATCGGTCCAGCCCTCCCAGGGGCACTCGGCCTCGCGGACCACCGCCGGCCTGACGCTCATTTCCCTCCTCGCCCCGGCACTCATCGGATGAAGGGGATAGCCAGGCCACGCCGCGCATCGTCGATCCGGGGCCGATGAAGCGGCACCAGGTTCTCGGGCAGCCCGTCAGGGGCGAACCAGCCCAGCGCGAGGGTCTCCCCCGGCGCCGGTCGCGGCTCCCCGCCGCGCAGCGCGCCGGCAAAGCAGAGGTTCACGTAGTGCCAGACCCGGCCGTCGGGGTAGCGAACGATCTGCAGGTGGGGATCCGAGTAGACGCCGATCAGCCGGCCGACCGCGATCTCGTACCCCGTCTCCTCGCGGACCTCGCGCACGACCGCGGCCGTCACGGTCTCCCCGATCTCGACCGAGCCGCCGGGCAGGCCCCACTGACCGCCATCCGCCCGCTGCTGGAGGAGCAGGCGGTCATCGCGCCAGATCACCGCCGACACGCTGGGCCGGATGGCCTGGGCTTTCGACCAGTCGCGCTCGATCTCCATGATCGCGGTCCACGGTACTCCAGGCGGCTGGGACATTTCAAACGGGTCCGGTTGCCCGGCGCCGCGCCGCCGAACCGCCAAGGGTCGGTGGTCCGCGCCGAGCGCGGGTTTTGCCCGCGCAATCTTCGGGTACGCGCGCCTCGGCCGGCGGGGCCCCAGCCCCGCGACGTCCTGCGGCGCGCCCTTCT
>DASYUM010000118.1:0-21072 GCA_036001225.1 Candidatus Methylomirabilota bacterium
CCCCGCGGGGGAACGGGGGAGTGCTGGCGCCTACGTTCCCCACGGGGCGATGGCCCCGCGGCTGATCTTGTGCGGGTCGCGCTGCCGCCCGAGCCACTCGGCCTCGCGGAATGCCTCGCTGATACGCTCGAGTGGAAACACGTGCGAGACGACCTCGGTGAACGGGTACTTGGTCAGGTTCTGCTCGAGGAACCCCAGGGCGCGCTGGATGGCCCACGGCTCGTACTGGATCACGCCGACGATCGTCTTCGCACCCCAGACGAGGCTGGCCGGATGGAAGTCAAACGAGAGCCCCGGGCTGATCGTCCCGACCTCGAGATAGGTGCCGCCGCTCTTCAGCATCTGGAGCCCCTCGGGGATGACCTTGGGGAAGCCGACGAAGTCGCAGACGATGTCGGCGCCCCAGCCCCGGGTCAGCTCCTTGACGGCGGCGATGCGCTCTTCCGGCTTCGGCAACTCCTGCAGGCTCAAGGTGTGGTCGGCGCCGAACCGCCGGGCCAGATCGAGCCGCCCCGGGATCTGGTCGATGACGATGACCTTGGCCGCGCCCATCTCCTTGGCGACGGCGCTCGCGTTCAGGCCGAGGCCGCCGGCGCCCTGCATGACCACGGTGTCCCCGCTGCGCACCCGGACCTTGTCCAGGCCATAGAGGACCTGGGCCAGCGCGCAGTTGACGGGGGTGGCGACGTCGTCGGAGAGGGTGGACGGAATCTTGTACACGAAGTGACCGGGGCGCAGGTAGTAGTAGTCGGCATAGGCGCCGACGAAGTGGGGCGCGTCGTCGGCGTAACGCGTCCCCCGCCGCTTGAAGGGGCAGACCGCCCGGACACCGTCGAGGCAGGCCGGGCAGCGGCCGCAGGGGTAGAAGTAGCAGTAAGTGACCCGGTCACCTTCCGCCAGCGGCTGGCCGGTCGAGTCGGTCTTCACGTTCTGCCCCAACCGCTCGACGATCCCACACATCTCGTGACCGAAGGTCTGGCCGCGGTCGGGAGCCCCGATCGCGTCCTGCAGTTCGCCCCGCCAGATGTGAAGATCGGAGCCGCAGATCCCGCCGCGGGTGATCTTCACCAGCGCCGCGTCGGGTTCGAGCTCGGGGACGGGGTACTCGCGGATCTCGAAATCGGCGTTGAACTTCGTCATGACGGCGACGCGGCCCTTCATGCCGGGCGGCTCCTTTCTGGTGGGCGGGGACGGCGCGGACGCCTCATCCTAGCACGGCCCCGACGCGGTGCGTTGGGGGGGGCCGGCTAGCAGGCGGGCGGCGCGACGAGGTCGGCGCTGTCGTCGATCGGGATGCGCGGCGCTTGGAGCTCGGTCTGGCCGTCGAAGACGCGCACCTCGGCCCGGGCCAGGAAGGCGGCCGGGCCGATGGTGTCGTGGGCGAAGTTGGCGGCGGCCAGCTTGTCGGCGAAGACGGCGAGCGACTCGGCCACCGGCCGGCCGGCGACCGTGATCGGTCCGAGCCAGCTCAGAACGAGGCCGTAGCCGCCGACGCGCGGATCGGCGAACACAGCCGGCCGGGCCAGGAGTCGGCGAAGGAGCGGCTGGCCGTGGCGGCGGAAGGCGTCACCGGCACGGGCCACGGGGTTGCGGCCAAGCGACGACGCCGCGTCGAGCCACACCCAGACGACGAGATGGGGTCGCGTGTCGGGGTTCCCCCGTGAGCGGCGGAAGGCGATCCCGTGGCGCTGGAGGGCGAGACCGGCCGGGCAGCCGGCCAGGTCGGCGCGGACCGCGGCCAGCTCCGCCGCGTGGGCTTCGGCGAGCGCACGCCCGTCCGGAGTGGTGTAGGCGGCCGGCGGGAGAATCGCCTCGTCACGCGCCGGGGGCAACTCGGGCTGGGCCGGGGTCCGGCCGGCGGCGGCCAGGACCCCGAGCACCAGCACCGCGGCGGGGACGCCGCGCGCGACCCGGCTCACTCGTCTATCGTGCGGAAGGGGGAGGTTCCCCGCCCGGCGATCGACCCGAGGCCGAGGCGCTCACCCGGCGAAGAGCTGGTCCGGACTGACCACCACCGGATCGCCCCACCACGACTCGAACCGGGCCCTCTCCACGTCGCCCTCGGTCACGTGGGGTCGGGGGTTCGCGCCCTGATGCCGGAGGGAGAAGCCCATGTGCCGACCGGAGGCGAACTGGCTGGAATGTTGCCGCCATTCTGACCACTGGTCGGAAGTCGCGCAGCCGGCCACCGAGGCCGCGGCCACGCCCAGGATTAGGACAACAAGGGAAGACCGGAACCGCATGGAGCATCACCTCGCTCAGAAGCGGCCCCTCGCGCCTCGCACGAGCCCTCCCGGGAGCCTGTCTTCAGTGTACACGGCGAGCCGGGCCGTCGCCACGATTCCGGAAAACCCGCTTGACTCTCTCTTCATGTTTCGATATATATGGAAACATGAAAACACGGCGGCCGCTCCTGCTCGCCCAGCTGGAGGCCAGCGAGGCCCACGTCGAGGCCTTCCGGGCCCTGGCCCATCTGACCCGGCTGCAGGTCTTCTTCCTGTTGGTCCAGGCCGGTCGGGAGGTGCCGGCGGGGGAGATCCAGGAGGCACTGGAGGTGCCGGGCCCCACGCTCTCCCACCACCTGGACCTCCTGCGGCGGGCCGGGCTCGTCCAGAGCCGCAAGGAGGAGCGGTACGTCTACTACTCGGTGAACCCGGAGACGGTCACCACGCTGGTCCGTCTGCTGACCGCCTGCTGCTGAGGCGGAAGGAGGGAGCCATGAGCGCCAAGGTCCACGTCCATCTCCACGTGTCCGACCTCGCCAAGAGCCGCGAGTTCTACCGGACGTTCTTCGGCGTGGCCCCGGTCAAGGAGAAGCCCGGCTACGTGAAGTTTCTGCCCGACCTCGGGCCAGTCAACCTGGCGCTGAGCCAGAGCGGTCCCGGCGAGGAGGGGCGCCCGGCGGTCGATCACCTGGGCATCCAGGTGGAGTCTCCCGAGACGGTGCGGCGCCACCTGGCGCGAGTGCAGGCGGCCGGTCTGCCGGTGCGGGTCGAGATGGGGGTGAACTGCTGCCACGCGAACCAGGACAAGTTCTGGGTGGCGGACCCCGACGGCGTGGAATGGGAAGTCTACCACCTCAACTACGACCTGGAGGACGACCGGTCTTCGGCGGCGACGCTGCCGCTGGCCAAGACCTCGACCTGCTGCGCGCCCGCGTCCTAACCGGAGGCATCGGGCATGGACATCCAGGGCCAGATCAAGGAAGAAGTACGGCGCGGCGGCCCGGCGGGTCGAGGCCGGCGGCTGTGGCGGTGCCGAGCCCGCGTGTAACCCCGTCACGGCGAACCTCTACGCGCCCGACCAGACGGCCGATCTGCCGGCCGAGGCCCTGGAAGCCTCGCTCGGCTGCGGGAACCCGGTCGCGCTGGCGAAGCTCGAGCCCGGGGAGATCGTGCTCGACCTCGGCTCGGGCGGCGGCATCGACGTGCTCCTGTCGGCCAAGCGAGTGGGGCCCACCGGCAAGGCGTATGGGCTCGACATGACCGACGAAATGCTGGCCCTGGCCTGGGCCAACCAGGCGAGGGCCGGAGTGGACAACGTCGAATTCCTGCGGGGTGACATCGAAGCCATCCCATTACCCGACGCCTCGGTGGACGTCATCATCTCGAACTGTGTCATCAACCTCTCGGCGGACAAGGCCCGGGTCCTGGCCGAGGCCTTCCGAGTCCTCAAGCCGGGCGGTCGCCTGGCCGTCTCCGACATCGTGGTCGAGGGCGAGGTGCCGGAGCTCATCCGGAAGAGCGTCGAAGCGTGGATCGGCTGCGTCGCGGGCGCCCTGGCCGAGCGGGAGTACGTGGCGCTCCTGATTGGGGCCGGGTTCGAGGCGGTCGAGATCGAGCCGACCCGTATCTACCGGACCGCTGACGCCGGCCCGTTGCTGGGCGCGCTGACCGGGCTGGGCGCCGAGACCGAGTGGCAAGGCCGGCGCCTCGCCGACGTGCTGGCCGAGGCCGACGGGAAGTACCGGAGCGCGTTCATCCGCGCCGTGAAGCCGGGAGGAGGTCATGACGACGGAGATCGCTGAAGCCAGGCCGGACGAGCTCGAGACCGTGCTCGCCCTCCTCACGGAGGCCTCGCTGCCCCGGGAGGGGGTCGCCGAGCACTTTCGCGACTTCCTGGTCGCTCGCGAGGGGGGTCAGGTGACCGGCGCGGTCGGGATGGAGCGCTACGGGGAAAGCGTGCTCCTCCGCTCTCTCGTCGTGGCACCGGCGCGGCGTGGGGAGGGGCTCGGCCGCGCCCTCGCCGAGCGCCTGCTCGACCAGGCGCGTCGGCGAGGCGGCCGGCAGATCTTCCTGCTGACCGAGACGGCCCCGAACTTCTTCGCGCGGTTGGGCTTTCGGCGGATCGCCCGGGACGAGGCCGATGCGGCCGTCCAGGTCTCGCCGGAGTTCCGGACCTGCTGCCCGCAATCGGCCGTCTGCATGCGACGGGAGATCTGATCGGGACCCGGCCGGTCTGGCCGCGATTGACACGGTCGCGGGCCTTCTGCTAGCGTCCCTCTCGACCCGTCGGGATCGCCCGACGGGCTTCACCCGCAGTCATCCGTCGCGCCTTCCCCTTAGCCCAGGCCGAGAGGAGATCCCGAAGTGGCGAAGATCGAAGCAGCGATCAAGGACGCGATCCTGCGCGGCGCCCGCCGGCAGGTGCGCGAGGCGGCCACGCCCCTGCGGCGCGACCTCCGGCGGCTTCGCCGGGCGCTGGTCGGGCTCCGCGCGGACTTGGCGGGACTGCGCGAGGTGGCCGCCCACTGGCAGCGGATGGCCCGGTCGAGTCCCTGGCGGCCCGAGGTGTCGGACATCGAGCTGCGGGCGGCCCGGCTTTCGCCTCGCCTCATCGCGAAGCTTCGGGCGCGCCTCCGGATGACCCAGACCGAGCTCGCTCGGCTGGTGGGCGTCAGCACCGCCGCGGTCACGCAGTGGGAGCGCGGGCGCGCGTCACCGTCCGGCCAGAACCGCCGCGGGCTGGTGGCGCTGCGGAAGCTCGGGCGCCGGGACGTCCGGCGGCTCCTGGCCGGCATGAAGAAGGCCTCGCCGCCCGGAAAGCGCCGGCCGCCGGCGCGCCGCCGGGGAAAGCGCCGAGCCCGGCGGCGTTAGATCTTCGGAGGGGGCCTCGACGGCCCCCTCCGAGACCTCCCCCAGGAAGAAATTGCGGCGGCAAAAGCCGCCGCTCGGTGCGGAACATCAGACGCGCGGCGGTTCGGCCTTACCCTGCGCCCGGCTAGTCCGACAGCCTCCTAGTGCCGTTCCAACGAATTGGAGCAAAATCGGACGACGACCGCAGGTGCGGGGCCAAGTAACGAGCATAGCGAGGACGCAGGGAGGAGGCGGCCCGAGGCGTATGCTGCGTATGCGAGCCACCGGACGTCGCGGGGCTGGGGCCCCGCCGGCCGGGGCGAGCCACCCGAAGTTGAGGGCCGCCGACGACCGAGGACGACGCTAGGCGAAGTTAATTGGACCCGCACTAGTCCGCTCCGAGAGTCACGTGCGGGGGACGATCACCCCGCACACCACGCGCCCCCCCGAGTCCCCGGTGGGGTCCGTCTTCTGATCGTCGGCCTTCTCGTGGACGACGATCGCGCTCCCATCGCCGTCGAAGACCGAGAGGAGCCCATCCCGCAGCGTCACCCGGTCCGTCGTCGCCTCGTAGCGGGCGTTCCCGCTGGCGTCGGCCACCAGATTCGGCAGGTCCCCGGCGTGAGCGCCCTCGGGGGACTCCAGGCCGTGCTTCCTGCCGAGCGGGTTGTAGTGGCCACCGGCCGTGGTGAACGCGGGCGGGTCGCACCGGCCGACGGCGTGGATGTGGATGCCGTGCTGGCCGGGGGTGAGTCCGCGGGCCTGGACCACCAGGCGCACCTTGCCGTCCTGCTCGGTCAGATTGGCTGTTCCTACGGTCTCACCGCGGGCGTTCTTCAGCTCCGCGGTCGCCGCTGGCGCACCCCCCCCGGTCATTGCCGCGCAGCCGGCCAGCGCGAGACTGCTCGCCAGCACCACGATCATCCTCATGGGAGCCTCCTTTCGGCCGTGGCCCGAAGACGAGTTCCATCATAGCCGAACGGCACCGACCGGTTGAAGGGCCGGGGCGAAAGGCCCTATCATCGACCATCGACCCCGTCCGCTCCATTCGCCCACCCGCCAGCGAGGAGGTTCTCGATGCGAGCGATCCGCGTGTCGCAGTACGGCGGCCCCGAAGTGATGAAGCTGGAAGAGCTGCCCACCCCCAAGCCGGGCGAGGGCCAGGCGCTCGTCCGCATCGAAGCGGCCGGCGTGAACTTCATCGACGTCTATCAGCGGACCGGGCTCTACAAGGGCCCGCTGCCGCTGCCACTCGGCCTGGAAGGCGCCGGCGTGGTGGAAGAGGTCGGCCCCGGCGTCACCACCGTCAAGCCCGGCGCCCGCGTGGCCTGGACCGGCGTCCCCGGCTCCTACGCGACCCACAACCTGGTGCCGGCCGACCGGCTCGTCTTGCTGCCCGCCGGGCTCGACGCCCGGGCCGGGGCCGCGGCCATGCTCCAGGGCATGACCGCGCACTACCTCGCCCACTCCTCGTATCCGCTCAAGCGGGGCGATAGCTGTCTGGTCCACGCCGCCGCCGGCGGGGTCGGGCTGCTCCTCGTGCAGATGGCCAAGCGCGCGGGCGCTCGGGTGATCGGCACCGTCTCCACCGAGGAGAAGGCCAAGTTCGCCCGCGAGGCCGGCACCGACGACGTCATCCTGTACACCAGGCAGGACTTCGAGGCCGAGGTGAAGCGGCTGACCGGCGGCAAGGGGCTCCAAGTCGTCTACGACTCGGTGGCCAAGGACACGTTCGACAAGGGCCTGAACTGTCTGGCGCTGCGCGGGTTCATGATCCTCTACGGCCAGTCGAGCGGTCCCATCGGACCCTTCGATCCTCAGATCCTGAATCAGAAGGGCTCGCTCTTCCTCCAGCGGCCGAGCCTCAACCACCACATCGCGACCCGGGAGGATCTGGAGAAGCGGGCCGGAGAGGTGCTCGGCTGGATCCAGAAGGGCGAGCTGAAGCTGCGCATCGGGGCCACCTTCCCGCTGGCCGAGGCCGCCGAGGCGCATCGCCAGCTCGAGGGTCGCAAGACCACCGGCAAAGTCTTGCTGATCCCCTAGCGACAATGCCCCTCCTCGTCCTTCCCGATCCGTCGCGGCTCGGGTTCTTCGTAGTCTCGGCGCTCGTGTTGCTGCTGACGCCGGGGCCCGCGGTCCTCTACATCGTGGCGCGGAGCCTCGATCAGGGCCGCCGGGCCGGGCTCGTCTCGATGCTGGGCGTTCACGCGGGCACCCTGGTCCACGTGGGCGCCGCCGCCGCCGGCCTGTCCGCCTTGCTCATGACGTCGGCCACGGCCTTCGCCGTCGTGAAGTACCTGGGGGCCGCCTATCTCGTCTACCTCGGGGTGCGGCGGCTGCTCGACCGCGCCGAGCCGATGGCCGTTTCCGGCGGCGAGCGCTCGTTGCGACGGGCCTTCCTCGAGGGTGTCGTGGTGAACGTCCTGAACCCCAAGACCGCCCTCTTCTTCCTGGCCTTCCTGCCACAGTTCGTCGATCCGGCGCGCGGCGCCGTCGGCGCTCAGGTCCTCGCCCTCGGGATGCTGTTCGTCGCGCTCGGCGTCGTGACGGACGGGCTCTATGCGCTGTCGGCGGGCCACGCCGGCCACTGGCTGCGGAAAGGTGGCGGGGTGATCCGCGCCCAGCGCTACGTCACCGGGAGCGTGTACATCGGGCTCGGGCTCGTGGCGGCCTTCGCCGACGGCCGCCGGAAGTAGCGCCGGCCCTACGCCAGCTTGCGGACGGCCTCCACGATGCGCTCGACGGTCGGCACCGTCTCGCGCTCGAGGTTCTCGTTGAAAGGCATGGGGACGTCGTGGGCGCCCAGGCGGACGACCGGCGCGTCGAGATCGTCGAAGGCCTCCTCCATCACGGTCGCGGCGATCTCGGCCCCGACGCCGAAGCCCTTCACCGCCTCGTGGACGACGACGAGGCGGTGGGTCTTCCGCGCCGAGGCGAGGACCGCCTCCCGATCCCAGGGCCGGATCGTTCGCAGGTCGAGCACCTCGCACGAGATGCCTCGCTGACCGAGGAGGTCGGCGGCCTCCTGGCAGCGATGGGCCATGAGGCTGTAGGTGACGAGCGTCACGTCGGTCCCCTCCCGCCGCCGGGCCGCCACCCCGATCCGCTCGAGTCCCTCCCCATCCGGGACGTCGCCCTTCACGAAGTAGAGCATCTTGTGCTCGAGGAAGACCACCGGGTTGGGGTTGCGGATCGCTGCCAGCAGGAGGCCCTTGGCATCGGCGGGCGAGGACGGACAGACCACGATCAGGCCGGGGACATGGGCGAACCACGCCTCCAGGCTCTGCGAGTGCTGGGCGGCCAGCTTCACCCCCGAGCCCTGCGCCGCCCGGACGACGATCGGCACCGTGCCCTTGCCGCCGAACATGTAGCGGAGCTTGGCCGCCTGGTTGACGAGCTGGTCCATGGTCAGGGCCAGGAAGTCCACGAACCCTCCGCACTCGACGACCGGCCGCATCCCGGCCACCGCCGCCCCGATGGCGTGGCCGACGATCGAGGCTTCGGAGATCGGCGTGTCGCGGATGCGCTCGGGGCCGAACTTGTCGAGCAGCCCGCGGCTGGTGGCGAAGATCCCCCCGATGGCGCCCACGTCCTCGCCCATGAGGAAGACGCGGGGATCGCGCTCCATCTCCTCGCGCAGGCCTTCGCAGATCGCTTCGGCGACGCTCAGCGTATGCATTCTGTCCGTCCTCTCCTCCCTGGGGGAGGCAGGCCCGATCCGGTCGCCGAATGGCGACCGGCCCGGCTTCGCCGGGAGGGCCGTGGGAGGGGGGCGGAGCCCCCCTCCGAAGTTAGTAGGGGGCGTAGACGTCGGTGAACATCTCCGGGAGGTCGGGGTCCGGCGAGCGCTCGGCGAACTCGATGGCGTCCTCGATCTCCTTGGCCACCTCGCGCTGGATCTGGCCGATCCGCTCGGGAGTGAGGAGGCCGGCCTTGCCCAGCTCCTTCTCGGCCAGCGCGACCGGGTCGCGCTCCCGCCACTCCAGCTCCTCTTCCCGCTGCCGGTAGGCGCGGGTATCGGGGCGCATCGCCGAGTGACCGTACCAGCGGTAGGTCTTGCACTCCAGCAGCGTGGGCCCCAGGCCCGAGCGCGCCCGGTGGAGCGCCTCCCGCGTCGCCCGCACCACCGCCCGCAGGTCGTTGCCGGCGATCTGGTGCCCGGGGAAGCCGAAGCCCTGGGCGCGGTCGGCCAACTGCTTGAGCGCGGTCATCTTGTCCACCGGGGTCGAGAGCGCGTACAGGTTGTTCTCGCAGACGAAGATCACCGGCAGCTTCCAGATGGCCGCCATGTTCATCGCTTCGAACACCACGCCCTGGTTGATGCCGCCGTCGCCGAAGAAGCAGACGACGGCCTGCCCGGTGTTCCGCATCTTGGCCGCCAGCGCCGCGCCGCCGGCGATGGGGGCGCCGCTGCCCACGATGCCGGTGCAGCCGATGATGTACTGGTCGAGGTCGGCGATGTGCATGGAGCCGCCCTTGCCCTTGTTCGACCCCGTCCGCTTGCCGAAGAGCTCGGCCATCATCTCGGCCGTCTTCATCCCCTTGGCGATGCAGTGACCGTGGCCGCGGTGGTTCGACACGATGTAGTCGCTCGGCTCCAGGACTCCGCAGACCCCAGCCGCCACCGCCTCCTGACCGACCGACGGGTGAGCGGTGCCCTTGATCTTCCCTTCCTTGAGGAGCGGCATGATGCGCTCCTCGAACTGGCGGATGCGCATCATGACCGTGTAGAGGTCGATCCACTTCTCGGCGGGAAGACCCTCGAAGCTCTTGGGGGCGGCAGCGGTCATGGGTGTTCTCCCTCCATCTGGTCGCGACGGCTGCGGCCAGCGGCCGTCGCGACGTCGCTCTCTTCTCGGAAACCGGCGCTCAGCGGACGGCGAGCGCCTCGGGGTTCAGCAGGCAGTCGGCCGCCGGCGCCTGGCCGTGGTGGAGGGCGAGGATGGCGTCGATGGCGCGATTGGCCATGGCGACCTCCGAGGTGAGGTCCACACCAGCCAGGTGCGGGCTGACCAGCACGTTGTCGAGGGCGAAGAGCGGCGAGCTCGTCAGCGGCTCCCGCTCGAAGACGTCGAGCCCGGCCCCGGCCAACCGTCCGATGGTGAGCGCCTCGTAGAGCGCGGCCTCGTCCACCAGCGTGCCGCGGGCGGTATTGATCAGGTGGGCGCTCGGCTTCATGAGGGCGAGCCGCTCGCGGTTGATCAGGTGCCGGGTCTCCGGCGTGGCCGGGCAGTGCAGGGTGACCAGGTCGGCCTGGCCGAGCAGCGTCTCCAGCGAGACCAGCTCGATCCCGTGCGCCCGCACGAAGGCGAGGTCGGGTGCCGTCTCGTAGGCCAGGATCCGCATGTCGAAGCCGCGGCAGCGCCGGGCGACCGCCTGGCCGATCCGCCCCAGCCCGATGATCCCCACGGTGGCCTGCCACAGACCCGGACGAAACTCCGTCTGCCAGTGGCCCCCGGTGAGCAGGCGGTGGCTCTGGAGGAGGCCGCGCTGGAGCGCGCACATCAGGGCCAGCGCGTAGTCGGCGACCGCCTCGTGGTTGGCGCCGATGGCGGTGCAGACGGCCACCCCGTGGCGGGTGGCCGCCTCCAGGTCGATGGCGTCGAAGCCGACCCCCCAGCGGGACACGATGCGGAGGTCGGGCGCGCTCTTGAAGACGCGCTCGGTGTACGGCTCGCTGCTGGCGAGGGTGGCGAACACGCCGGGGAGGGCCTCGATCAGCTCATCCTCGCTGAGCTTGCCGCCGGCGCGGCCGATCTTGCGGACCACCTCCAGGCCGGCCTCGGTGAGCCGGCGAAGGTAGGGCGCCTCCCGCCGGTACATGTGGGCGACGTTGACGAGAACGCGGTTGGCGCTCATCGGGCCTTTCTTATCGCATCCCCGCCGCCGGCCGTCAAGGGCGGGGGCCGGGCGTGATACGATCCGCGGCGTGTCCGCGCTCCCGACCGTGCTCCTGTGGCTCGACGACGCCGATGTCTACCGCGCCGCCGTCGCGCGCGCAGGCCTCGCCGGCCGCGTCGAGCTCCACCGGCTGCGGGCAGGGGAGCGGCCGGCGCCGGACCTCCTCGCGCGCTGCGAGGCGCTCCTGGCCTGGCGGGTGCCGGCCGGGCTCCTGGCCGAGGCGCCGCGGCTCCGGTGGATCCAGGCCCTCACCGCCGGGGTCGAGGGGTGGCTGGCCCGGCCCGACCTGCCGCCGTCGGTCACCCTCACCTGCGCCCGCGGCACCCATCGCATCCAGATGCCGGAGAACATCCTCGGGGCGCTCTTCCACCTGACCAAGCCCTACGCCGCCGCCGCCTTCGATCAGCGCGAGCGGCACTGGACCCGCCGGGTCTCGGAGCCGCTGGCCGGGAAGACGCTCGGCATCCTGGGGCTCGGCGCCATCGGACAGGAAGTCGCCCGTAAGGCCGACACGCTCGAGCTGACCGTGATCGGCACCCGGCGCACGCCGGCGCCGCTGCCTCACGTCACCCGGGTATACCCGCCGGAAGAGATGGCCGAGGTCCTCGGCCGGGCGGACTTCGTCCTGCTGCTCCTGCCGGTGACGCCGGCCACCCGCGGGGTGATGGACGCCGCCCGTCTGCGCGCCATGCGGCCCACCGCGTACCTCCTGAACTTCGCGCGAGGCGAGCTGGTCGTGGACGCCGACCTGGTGGAGGCGGTCCGCCGCCGGACCATCGCCGGCGCGGTCCTCGACGTGTTCACCACCGAGCCGCTGCCGGCCGAGCACCCGTTCTGGACCACCGAAGGGATCACCGTACTTCCGCACATCGGCGGCCTCCACCCGCGCCGCGACGAGCTGGTGGCCGAGCTGTTCGTCGAGAACCTGCACCGGTTCCTGGACGGCGCGACGCTCCGGGAGGTAGTCGATCGGGCCCGGGGCTACTGAGAGGAGCCAACCCCACAATGGAACAGGCCATCTCGATCGCCGGCGCCCTGCTGATCCTCGGCGCCTACGCGGCCAACCAACTCGCCATCCTCGACCGGCGCGACCGGACCTACAACCTGCTGAACCTGGTCGGCGCGGTCGTGCTCACCGTCATCGCGTTCCGGGCCCGGCAGTGGGGCTTCGTGCTGATGGAGAGCGTGTGGGCCGTGGTCAGCATTCCGCCCCTGTTCGGCGTCATCCGGCGTGGCTGATCATTACGACGTTGCCATCGTGGGCGGCGGGATCGTGGGCCTCGCCGCGGCCCGTGCCCTCGCCGCCCGGGCGCCGCGGTCCCGGCTGGTGGTCCTGGAGAAGGAAGCCCGCCTCGCATCGCATCAGACCGGCCACAACAGCGGCGTCCTCCACTCCGGCATCTATTACCGGCCCGGCTCCGCCAAGGCGCGTCTCTGCGTCGAGGGCGCCCAGCTCCTGCGCGAGTTCGCGGCGGGCCATGGCATCGCCATCGAGCGCTGCGGCAAGGTCATCGTCGCCACCGATCCGAGCGAGCTGCCGCGGCTCCAGGCGCTCTACGAGCGCGGGGTGGCCAACGGCGTGCAGGGGCTCGTGCTCGTCGGGCCCGCTCGGCTCCGCGAGCTCGAGCCGCACGCCGCCGGGCTGCGGGCGATCCACTCGCCGGCCACCGCCATCATCGACTTCGGCGCGGTGGCCGACGCCCTCGCCCGCGACCTGGCCGAGGGGGGCGTCGCCATCCGGACCGGCGCCCGCGTCACCGCCGTCGTCCACGCCGGCGACGGGCTCGAGCTGGCCACGCCGTCGGGCCCGGTGTCGGCCCGCCGGCTGGTGAACTGCGCCGGCCTCTACGCCGACGTCGTCGCCCGACTGGCCGGGGCCACGCCCGACGTCCGCATCGTGCCCTTCCGCGGCGAGTACTACCTCCTGCGAGCGGAGCGGCGCCACCTCGTCCGCGGCCTCATCTATCCACTGCCGGACCCTGAGTTCCCGTTTCTGGGGGTGCACTTCACGCGCACCGTGCACGGCGAGGTCGAGGCGGGGCCGAACGCGGTGCTCGCCTTCGCGCGCGAGGGATACCGCTGGACCCGGATCGCGCCGGGCGAGCTGGCCGGCACGCTCGCCTACCGCGGGTTCTGGACGATGGCCCGGCGCTACTGGCGAACCGGGGCCTACGAGATGTTCCGCTCGCTCAGCAAGGGCGCGTTCGTCCGCGCGCTTCAGCGCCTCGTCCCCGACGTGCGGGTCGAGGACGTCGTCCCGGGCGGGGCCGGCGTGCGGGCCCAGGCGGTGGGCCCCGACGGGTCACTGGTGGACGACTTCCGGATCATCATGGCCGCCGAGGCGATTCACGTCCTGAACGCGCCGTCGCCGGCGGCGACCGCGTCCCTGGCCATCGGCCGCCACATCGCGGCGCGGGCAGCCGAGACCTTCGGCCTCGACTGAGGACGCGTCCCGCGCTACCAGCCGACCGCGTCGCCGTTCCGGCGCGGATCGGCGCCGCCCACCAGCCACCCGGTCTCGGGGTCGCGCAGCACCGCCTGGACGCCGCCGACCCGCATGGACCAGGCGCCCAGCAATTCGAGGGCATAGCCGCGCTCGACCAGCGACTGTCGGGTCCCCTCCGGCACCCGCGACTCGAGGCGGAGCGTCTCGGCCGGCAGGGGGTCCACCGCCTCGTCAGCCCACCGAAGGCGCGGCGCGCCGATCGCGTCTTGGAGGTTCAAGTTGAAATCGATCAGATGCGACAGCACTTGAACGGTCGTGATCAGGATGCCGTAGCTCCCCGGGTCCCCACGGTCGCCCAGAACGCGTCGTCGCGGAAGAGATGGAGCGGCGCCACCGGCCACTCGTGCCGCTTGCCGGCCTGGACCACGTTCGGGTGTCCGGCCCGGTCGCTGGTCCAGTGGAGGGCGTTGTTGAGGGCGATGCCGGTCCCGCGCACGACGACCCCGCTGCCGAAGCCGCCGCCCAGACTCTGGGTGATGTTGACGGCCAGCCCCGTCGCGTCGCAGGCGGCCAGGTGGGTCGTGCCCGCCGCCGGCGCCGGACTCGGCCGGGGGCCGGCCCCGGCCGCCGCTCGCCGGCCGAGCCGCGCCCGCATCTCGGTGCGCAGCTCGTCGGTCCGGCCGCTGCCGAGCAGCCGCTCGACCGGGACCGCGACGAAGGCGGGATCACCCACGAACCGCTCGGTATCCATCCGGGCCGCCCGCGACGCCTCCGCAATGACGGCGAGATGGTCGGGCCCGAGGTGCGGCAGGCCGGGGAGGTCCCAGCCGGCCATGCCGTTCAGCGTCTCCAGGATCTGGATCGCGCTCGAGGGCGGCGGCGGGGCGTAGACCTGGACGCCGCGGTACCGCGCGACGAGCGGCTCGCTCCACTCGAGGGTGGCCGGATAAGCCCTCAGGTCGGGTGCGGTGACCAGACCGCCGAGCGCGGCCAGGTCGCGGACGATCGTCTTGGCCAGCTCGCCCTCGTAGAACGTCGCGACCCCGTCGCGCGCGATCTTCCGGAAACTGGCGGCGAGGTCGGGCTGGACGACGCGCGCGCCGACGGCGGGCGGCCGGCCATCGTGGAGGTAGACGCGCGTGCCTTCGGGGTTCAGCCGCGCGTGGTGCTCGTCGAACATCTGACGATCGAAGACGGTCATCGGGACGCCGCCCGCGGCCAGCTCGATCGCCGGCTCCAGCGCGTCGCCGAGCGACACGGTGCCGTGATCGGCCAGGAGCCGCGCCCAGGCGGCGAGGTTTCCCGGCACCGCGACCGACCGCGGGCCCTGATCGCGCGCGCTCCACGGCACCGCCTGCGGGTTTGCGCCCTCCGGGGCCCGCCCGAGGAAGCTGAGCGCCTGCGGGCTCCGGCCGGGTCGGGTCAGCATGAGGACCCCACAGCCCGCCATCCCCGACATGTAGGGCTCGACCACGCCGATGGCGGCCGCCGCCGCCACGATCGCGTCCACCGCGTTCCCGCCCCGGGCGAGGATCCGGAGCCCGGCCTGGGTCGCCAGGGGATTGGCGGTCGCCACCATGCCGCGTCGGCCCAGGGCGAGCGGGCGGAGGCCGAACCGGTTGGCGTAGGTCTCATGCACGGCGTGAGCTCCTCGTCTCCAGGTGGGGGGCCAGGAAGGCGACCGCGCGCCGCTCGGCCCACGAGCGGACACGCCCCGGCCAGGGCCCTTCGAGGAACCCCGCGTGACCGCCGCGGGTCGGGAACTCGGCGCACACGCCGGCCGGCAGCGCCGCCGGATCGGGCAGGGTGGCCGGCGGGACGAAGGGGTCGTCGAGGGCGCCGATCAGCAGGGTCGGACGCCGCACGCGGGCCAGGTAGGGGCCGCTGGCGGCGCGCACCCAGTAGTCGCGCTCGTCGCGGAAGCCGTGGAGCGGCGCGGTGACGACGCGGTCGTAGGCGGCGAACGTCCGGGACCGCCCGACCGCCGCGAGGTCGACGAAGCCCGGGAACAGGGCGGCCTTCTCGCGCACTTTCCGTCGCATCGTGCGCAGAAAGTTGGCCGTGTAGAGGAGCCGGGGGACTCCGCGATCGAGAACCGCGGCGCAGCTGGCGAGGTCGAACGGCACCGAGATCGCTACCGCCGCCACCACCTGCCGTGGCGCCGCTTCCCCCTGTTCGCCGAGCCACTTCAGGAGCACGTTGCCACCCAGCGAGACCCCGACCGCGCCGATCCGGGCGTCACCGTCGCGGGTCACCAGCTGGCCCAGGACGTGGTCGACGTCCGCCGTGTCGCCCGAGTGGTAGAAGCGGGGCAGCCGGTTTGCCTCGCCGCTGCAACCGCGGAAGTTCAGCGCGACCCCCCGCCAGCCGCGGGCGCGGCCTTCGCCGAGGAGGCCGATCACATAGTGGGAGCGCGCCGATCCCTCGAGGCCGTGCAGGACGACGAGGAGCGGGGCGCCGGCCGGGCCGTCCAGCCAGTCGAGGTCGAGGAAGTCCCCGTCGGCCGTCGCGATCCGCTCCCGCCGGAGCGGCAGACTGGCGCGACGGAAGAGCGGGCCCCAGAGCGTCTGGAGGTGACGGTTCCGACACCACCAGGCCGGCCGGAAGCCGTCACGAGTAGCGGCGGGGCTCGGTGCGGGCGCGGACGTCGCGGCTGTCGCCCTCACCCGGCTCGGACGGCTCGTCGATGACCCGGTAGGTGCCATTCGGAATCCGCTGCTCAACATACACCAGGCGCTGGTGTATCTTGAAGCCAGATGCCCGCCGAGTCGCTCCGCGCGCGCCTCCGCGCGAACCCGTTCTACGAGGCCGTGGTGCCGGCCGGGCTCGTCCCCAGCCTGGACGAGGACGTCACGGCCTTCCACCGCGCCATTCCCGGCTACGCCCCGACCCCGCTCGTCGCGCTGCCGGCCCTGGCGACCGGGCTGGGACTGGGCGAGGTGTGGGTCAAGGACGAATCGAGGCGGTTCGGCCTCGATGCGTTCAAGGCGCTGGGGGCCTCTTACGCCATCCCCCGCTTCCTGCGGGGGCGCGACGGGCGGCGGTGGACCTTCGCCACCGCCACCGCCGGCAACCACGGCCGGGCGGTGGCGTGGACGGCGCGGATGCTCGGTCACCGGGCCGTCATCTTCGTGCCTGGTCACACCGCGCCGGCTCGCCTCGCCGCGCTCCGCGGCGAGGGCGCCGAGGTGGTCGTGGTGGACGGCGGCTACGGTGACGCGGTGGCCCGGGCCGCCGAGGAGAGCGCGCGGCAGGGCTGGCAGGTCATCTCTGACACGGCGTACCCCGGCTACGTGGAGATCCCGGGGTGGATCATGACCGGCTACACCACGCTCTTCGCCGAGGCCAGCGCGCAGCTGGCGGCCGAGGGGGGGTCCGACCCCGACGTCGTCCTGCTTCAGGCCGGTGTCGGCGGGCTCGCCTGGGCCGGCACGTGCTTCTGCGTGCGACGCTCGGGGGCCAAGCGTCCGCGACTGGTCGCGGTGGAGCCGATCGAGGCCGACGGGCTCGGCGAGTCCATCGCCTCGCCGGCGGGCGAGATCGCCGGCACCCGGGGTCGCCTGCAGACGATCATGGCTGGCCTCAACGCCGCCACGCCCTCGCTCGCCGCCTGGCCGCTCATCCGGGCCGGGATGGACGCCTTCGTCGCCGTGGACGACGGCTACGCGGAGGAGGCGATGCGACGGCTCCATGCCGCGAGTCCGCGGGTCGTCGCCGGCGAGTCGGGGGCGGCCGGGCTGGCGGGGCTGCTGGCGCTCTGCAGCGAGCCGGCGCTGGCCGAGGCGCGGCGACGGCTCGGTCTCGGCCGCAGCGCCCGGGTGCTGCTGATCAACAGCGAGGGCGCCACTGATCCGGACAGCTACCGCAAGATCGTGGGCGCCGATCCGTGAGCGAGTTGACCGGGCGCGTCGCCCTCGTCACCGGCGCCGGCCAGGGCATCGGGCACGCCTGCGCGCTGGCGCTGGCGAGGGCGGGCGCCGATGTCGCCGTCAACGACGTGCGGGCGGACGCGGCCGCCGAGACCGCCGCGGCCGTCGAACGAGTCGGCCGGCGGGCACTCGCGGTCCCGGCCGACGTCGCCGCCGTCCCCGAGATCGAGGCGATGATCGGGCGCGCGGCCGAGGCGTTCGGCCGGCTCGACGTCCTCGTCAACAACGCCGGCCTCATCCGGCCCAGCCCGTTCGGGCAGGTGAGCGAGCGGGACTGGGACGAGACCTTCGCGATCAACGCCCGGGGACTCTTTTTCTGCATGCAGGCGGCGGCGCCAGTCATGGCTCGTCACGGCGGCGGCACCATCGTCAACCTCGCCTCCATCGCCGGGCGCGGCGCGCCCACCCTCTCGCCGCCGTATGCCGCCAGCAAAGCGGCCGTGATCAGCTTGACCCAGCAGACGGCGCGGGCGCTCGCTCGGGACGGCGTGCGCGTCAATGCGATCTGCCCCGGCATCGTCAACACCGAGTTCAACTGGCGCCTCGACGAGCTGATCGGCGTCCGTCAGCGCGGGCTGGCGAAGGGCGAGTTCCTGCGCCAGCGGGCGGGCTCGGTGCCACTCGGCCGGCTGGCCGAGCCGGAGGAAGTCGCCGCGGTCGTGGTGTTCCTCGCCTCGCCGGCCGGCAGCTACATCACCGGCCAGACGATCACCGTGGACGGCGGCTTCCTGATGTACTGATGGCGACCGCGGGCGCCGCCGGCGGGTCGAACGTCCTCCGCTTCACGGGGACGGAGCGGGCGCTCCACTGGGGGTTTGCCGCCGGGTACCTGGCCCTGCTCGCCACCGGGCTTCTCCTCATGCTGCCGCCGCTGCGGGCCTCGATCCGTGGCTACACGCCGGTGGTGGGGCTCCGCTTGCACCTCGCCCTCGCCGCCCTCTGGGTCCTGGCCACGGCGGGTGTGGCGGCGGTGGGGGACCGCCGGCGGCTCGCGCAGACCCGCCACGACCTCAGCCGCTGGGGCCGCGAGGACCGGCTCTGGCTTCGCCGCTTCCCACGCTGGCTGGTGGGCAGCGCCGGCGAACGGGCCGTGATCGACGGGGCCGTCGGCCGGTTCAATGCCGGCCAGAAGCTCAACGCCGTCTTCACGGTGCTGACCGCCGTCGGCCTCCTGGCGACCGGTCTTCTCCTCTGGCCGCTGGGCGCCACCGGCCTACCTGCCGCCGTCTGGCTCACCGGCCCTGGCAGCGTCGGCTCCTGGCGGGCGGCCCACCGCTGGCTGACGCTCCTGGCCCTCGCCCCGCTCGCCGGCCACGTCTTCCTGGCCGTAGGCCACCCGGCCACCCGACCCTCCCTTCGGGGTATCCTGAAGGGACACGTGGACCGCGCGTGGGCCGAGGCCCATCACCCGCGCTGGCCGGCCGAAGACGTGAACGGAACGCGCGAGACCGCGTGAGTCCGAGATCGGGAGGCCCGCGATGTTCCGCCTGACCGACGACCTCCGGATCCAAGGCCTGGGTCCGCTGATCCCGCCGGCGATCCTCATGGAGCAGTACCCCATCACCGAGACGGCCTCGACCACCGTAGCCGAAGGGCGGGAGGCGGCGGCGCGGATCCTGCGTGGTCAGGAGGACCGCCTGCTGGTCGTGGTCGGTCCCTGCTCCATCCACGACGTTGCGGCCGCCCGTGACTACGGCGCGCGGCTCAAGCGGCTGGCCGACGACCTCCGCGAGGATCTCCTCCTCGTCATGCGCGTCTACTTCGAAAAGCCGCGGACCACGGTGGGGTGGAAGGGGCTGATCAACGACCCCCGGCTCGACGGGAGCTTCCGGATCAACGAGGGGCTGGGGCTCGCCCGCGGCCTGCTGCTCGATCTGGCCAACATGGGGCTGGGCGCCGGGTGCGAGTTCCTCGACACGATCACCCCCCAGTTCATCGCCGACCTGGTGACGTGGGGGGCCATCGGCGCGCGCACCACCGAGAGCCAGGTGCACCGGGAGCTCGCCTCCGGCCTCTCGATGCCGGTCGGCTTCAAGAACGGGACCGATGGGAACGTCCAGATCGCGGTGGACGCGGTCCGGGCGGCGTCGCGCCCGCATCACTTCCTCTCGGTCACCAAACAGGGGCTGGCCGCCATCGTCTCCACCAGGGGGAACGACGCCTGCCACATCATCCTGCGCGGCGGGGTCCGGCGCCCCAACTACCACGCCGAGGACGTGGAGGCAGCCGCCCGCGCGCTCCATCGGGCCGGGCTGCCGCCGCGCCTCATGGTGGACTGCTCACACGGCAACAGCGGCAAGGATCACCAGCGGCAGCCGGCGGTGGCCCGCGCCCTCGCCGCCCAGATCGGCGACGGCAGCCCCCACGTCTTCGGAGTGATGATCGAGAGTCACCTGGTCGGCGGACGTCAGGACGCCAAACCCGACCAGCCGCTGGTCTACGGCCAGAGCATCACCGATGCCTGCCTGGCCTGGGACGACACGGTGCCGGTCCTGCAGGAGCTGGCCAAGGCCGTGCGCGCGCGCCGGAGCTGACGAGAAGGAGGTTCCCAATGCGTGTACGCGCAATCGTGCTGGCGATCGTCGCGACGCTGGCCGCCGGCGATCCGGCCCTCGCCCAGCCGGCCGGGAGCGTCTATCAGACCACGCTCGGGGAGCGGAACCAGAAGACGGCCGAGGTCAGCACCGAGGAGTTTCAGAACATCCTGGCCGACAAGCGCGCCCTGGTCCTCGACGCCCGGCCCTACCTCGAGTATGCGATGAGCCACGTCCCGGGGGCGGTCAACGTGTCGGCGAAGCCTGGGGTGCCGATGTCGATGTACGTCTCCGACGTCGCCGAGATCGAGCGGCTGGTCGGGGGTGACAAGGCCCGGCCGCTCGTCCTCTACTGCAACGGCCCGTTCTGCGGGAAGAGCAAGCGGCTGTCCGAGGAGCTGCTGGCCGCGGGCTTCACCAACGTCCGGCGCTACCAGCTCGGCATGCCGGTCTGGCGCGCGCTGGTCGGGCTGACCGAGCTCGAGCTGGAGGGCGCCCAGCACGTCTTCAAGCACGACCGGACCGCGGTCTTCCTGGACGCCCGCAGCCCCGAGGAGTTCCGCGCGGGCAGCGTGCCGCGAGCGCGGAACATCCCGCTCGGTGCCGTGGAGCCGGGCAAGGACGTGGGTGAAGTCCGGAAGGCCAAAGACGACGGCCGGTTGCCCATGGAGGACCACAATACCCGTATCGTCGTCTTCGGCCGGGACGCCGCCCAGGCCCGCGCGGTGGCGGAGGCGATCGCCCGGGAAGCCTTCCACAATGTGGCGTACTTCCCGGGCACGTTCGACGCGCTGAGCGCGGCGCTGAAATAGCCTCGTTATCTCAGGGGGTTCCCCCCAAGCCCGCGTTGACCTGCCGGCCGGCGGCCCGTAGACTCGCCTGGCCGGTGCCGAGTTCTCTCGATGTCAGCCCAGTGCGGGTCGGGAGGGAAGGGTCATCATGAGCGCATGCATCACGCCACGCGTGAAGTGGGTCGTCCTGCTGGCCGTCACCCTCGCCGGGATCGGATGGCTCAGCACCCCGGCGGAGGCCCTGCGGCCGGTCGAGGAATTCCCGGTCTTCACCACGTTCCTTCGGGGGATCACGCGCGGCCCCGACGGCAACGTGTGGTTTGCCGATGGCGGTGGGAACAAGATTGGACGGATCACGCCGGGGGGGACCATCACCGAGTTTCAGACGCCGAC
>DASYUM010000119.1:0-9741 GCA_036001225.1 Candidatus Methylomirabilota bacterium
TACCCGCCCTACGAGTGCGACCACGCGTACTTCTGCGCCGAGTCGTACCGGGTGGCGGTCGAGAAGGCCTACGCGGCCGCCCGCCAGTGGCCGAGCAAGGCCCAGATCGTGAAGGCCCTGGAGGGCATCGAGGTGGAGTCGCTGTCCGGTCGGCGAAGCTGGCGCGAGGACCACGTCCAGATGTGCAACTTCTACCAGGGGATCACCACCCACAAGAACGCCTACGACTTCGTCACCATCGACCCGGTAGAGGTCGTCCCCACCAAGCAGGCGATGAAGCCGGCGGGAGCCAAGCTGCTCGACTGGATCGCCGGCTGGAAGATCTGAGCAACCGCCCGCTCACCCCGACCCTCTCCCCCGTGTCCGGGGGAGAGGGAGGGGCCGCCCGGTGACCGCGCACGTCGTCAACGTGCTCCTGAGCGGCGTCTTTCACGCCGCGATCCTCTTCCTGGTGGCGGCCGGGCTCCAGGTGGTGTTCGGCGTCCAGAAGATCTTCAACCTCGCCTGCCAATCCTTCTACGCGCTCGGCGCCTACGTCGGCGTGTCGGCCGTCCAGGCGTTCACCAGCGCCGGCGGCCCGCCGGCGCTCTTCCTCCTCCCGCTGGCGCTGGGCGGCCTCGCCGTCGGCGCCGTCGGGGTGGTGGTGGAGCGCGGCCTGCTGCGCTTCGTCTACGACCGCGACGAGACGTTCCAACTCCTCCTGACCTTCGCCCTGGTCCTCATGCTGGAGGATGTCATCCGCCTGACCTGGGGTACCGCGCCGCGCTCGACCGGGGGACTCTACCTGATCTACGGCCAGGTCCGCCTGTTCGGCGCCACCGTGCCCGTGTACAACCTCATCGTCGTCGCGGCCAGCCTCGCCATCGCGGCCGGCATCGGCTGGCTGCTGACCCGGACCGTCTTCGGCCGCATCCTGCGGGCGACCGCCGAGAACCGGGAGATGGCCGAAGCCCTCGGGGTCAACATGCCGCGGCTCTACGCGACGGTCTTCACCCTCGGCACCGCCCTGGGCACGCTGGGGGGCGCCCTCGTCATCCCGGCCACCGCAGCCATGAGCGAGATGGGGATCGAGCTGATCGTGGAAGCCTTCGCGGTGGTCGTGATCGGCGGACTGGGCAGCATGCGGGGCGCCTTCGTGGGGGCCCTGGTGGTGGGCGTCCTGCGGGCGATCGCGATCTCCGTCTACCCGGAGCTGGAGATGCTGCTCATCTACCTCATCGTGATCGGGGTGCTGCTGCTCCGGCCGCATGGGCTGTTCGGGGAGGCGGCGGCGTGAGCGACCGCCGACGCTGGGTCGTCCTCGGCGCCGTGACGGCAGCCGTGCTGGCCGTGCCCGCACTGGCCCCCACCTACTATGTCCTGCTGATGCTGCCGTTCATGGCCTACGGCGTCATCCTGCTCGGGCTCAACCTCCTGTTCGGGTACACCGGCCTCGTCTCCTTCGGCCACGCCCTCTTCGTGGGGATCGGCGCCTACGCCGGCGCGGTCCTCACCACCCAGGCCCGGGTGCGCTCGCTGGAGTTGATCCTGCTCGTCGCCGCCGGACTCGGCGCCGCAGCGGCGGTGCCGGTCGGCGGCCTCTGCGTTCGCTACGTCAAGATCTATTTCGGGATGCTGACCCTGGCCTTCGGCATGGTGTTCTACACCTTCCTCCTCAAGTTCTACCGGCTGACCGGGGGCGACGAGGGCATGCCGGTGCTCCGGCCCTGGCTGCTCGGCCAGGACCTCGGGGCATGGTCGAAGGTGGACTACCTGGTCGGACCCTATTACTACTATTCGGCGGCGGTGCTGGCCCTGGCCACCCTCGCCATGTGGCGCATCGTCCACTCGCCGTTCGGCCTCTGTCTGCGGACCATCCGGGACAACCCGGTGAAGGCGGAGTCGCTCGGCCTGTCGGTGACCCGCTACCGGTGGGCCGCGTTCGTCATCTCGGCGGCGTACGCGGCGGCCGGGGGCGCGCTGCTGGGCCCCCCCACCGGGAACGTGGACCCGACCCTCGCCTACTGGACCCACTCCGGCAACATCGTCTTCATGACCCTGCTCGGCGGCTTCCAGCACTTCTTCGGCCCCATCCTGGGCGCCTTCGTCTTCATCTACCTGCAGGACCGGGTGATGTCGGTGGTTCCGTACTGGCGGCTGGTCTTCGGGGCGATCCTCGCCGTCCTGGTGATCCTCGCGCCGGGGGGGCTGATGGGATTGATCGCCGGCCGGCGCGGGGGGCGGGCGGTCGAGCCGTGATCCTCGAAGCCGCGGAGATCCGGCATTTCTACGGCGACGTCTGCGCCCTCGACGGCGTCAGCCTGGCGGTCGCGGCCGGCCAGTTCGTCGCCATCATCGGCCCCAACGGGGCCGGCAAATCCACACTCATCAACGTGCTGACCGGCGGGGTCCGCCCGACCGCCGGCACCGTCCGCTTCAAAGGCCGCGACATCCGCGGCGCGGGGCCGGCGCGCCTGGTGCGGCTGGGGCTGGCCCGCAGCTTCCAGCTGGTCCAGGTCTTTCCCGACCTCACCGTGCTGGAGACGCTGGAGGCGGCCGTGGTGGCGCGGCTCCGACACGGCCGGCGACTGTGGGCGTCGCTGGCCCGGGACCACGAGGTCCGCGACGGCGCGCTGGAAGTGGCGGAGCTGTTCCGGCTGGCCGACAAGCGCCACGCCCCGGCCCGGCAGCTGCCCCAAGGCGACAAGAAGCTCCTCGACGTCGCCTCGGCCTTCGCCCTCCGCCCGGAGGTCATTCTCCTCGACGAGCCGACCAGCGGCGTCTCCACCCGCGACGAGACGGCGATCATGGAGACGCTGGTGGCGGCCTCGAAGGGGATCGGCATCCGGGCGATCATCCTGGTCGAGCACGACATGGACATCGTGTTCGGCTACTCGGACCGGATCATCGCCCTTCACCAGGGTCGCATCCTCGCCGACGCGCCGCCGGCCGCCATCCGGGCCGACGAGGCGGTCATCGCGGCGGTCATCGGACGCCCACCGGCTAAGGGCCGCCCGTTGCCGGCAGAGCCTGAGCGATGAGTGCCGCCGCGCGCCGCCAGTCCGGGCGGTCGGGATCGGAGCGCTCCGCGCGCGGGCTTTGCCCGCGCAACCCATCGCCACCGTCGTCGGCCGGCCGCCGGCCTCTCGCGCCTGAATGCTGATCATCGACCGGCTCAACGTCTTCATCGAGGCCAGCCAGATCCTCCACGACGTGTCGCTGGTCGTGGAGCGCGGCGCGCTCGTGTGCCTGGTCGGCCGGAACGGCGCCGGGAAGACGACCACGCTGCGCACGGTCATGGGCTACCGGCGCCCGGCCTCCGGCCGCATCGAGCTGGACGGCCGCTCGCTGGTCGGCCGCCCGACCCACCAGATCGCCCGGCTCGGCGTCGCCTTCGCCCCCGAGGACAGCGGCATCTTCGGTGACCTCTCGGTGGCCGACAACATCGCGATGCCGACGTGGACGCGCGCGACGACCCGACCGGCCCGCGAGCGCATCGAGCACGCCTACGCGGTCTTCCCGAAGCTCCGGGCCTACGCCGCGCGGGGTGGCACTCACCTCTCGGGCGGCGAGCGCAAGATGCTCTCCATCGCCCGGGCCCTCGCCCTCGACCCCGCGCTCCTGCTGCTGGACGAGCCGTTCGAAGGCCTGTCGCCGGCCATCATTCCCCAGATCACCGCCGGCATCGCGGCGATCGCGGGGCTGGGCTGCGGGGTCCTCCTGGCCGAGTCGAACATCCACCATCTGCCGCCCCAGGCCAGCCGACTCTACGTGCTGGAGCGGGGCGAAATGATCTACGATGGTCCTCCCGACGCGGTGGGCCGCGACCCGGCCGTGGTTCGGGTGATCGGGGGCGCCGGCGCCCCGTGACCCCGGGATGCTGATCGAGCTGGGCTATCTCCACAACCCGAAGGCGCCGCCGGCCGACGCAGCGGTGACGGCCGTCTTGCGGGCGGTGGAACGGTGCCGGGCCGACGGGCTGCCAGTCGCCGACCTCCGGCTCTACTTCGACTGGTGCCAGTACCGCCAGACCTTCCGCGAGCCGGTCGTCGCGCGCGCCTCGGTCGGCGGAGGTCCCGGGCCGGCGGTGCGCGAAATGGCCGTGGACCTGCGCCAGGCCGCCGACACCGAGAGCCTGGAGGCGCTCGCCCGGGCGGCGCTCCGCCAGCTCGCCCCCGAGGCGCCGCCCGGCCCGGCCCGGCTCTACCTCGAGGAGTTCGCACCCCTCCGGGCGAGCATCATCTGGCGGTTCAACGCCCTCTACTGGCGGGAGATCGAGCACTGGGAGCGGACGTTCCGGCGGGGATTCGAGGCGGCGCTCCCCGGCGGGAAATCGGACGCGTCCAACCCGGCCCAGGTCGAGGAGGCGGTCCAGCAGTTCTTCGACGGCCTGCGCACGCTGGAGAAGCGCGGGACCCTGCCGCCCGAGCTGTTCGTGCTCGAGATCGGCGCCGGCACCGGCGAGCGGGCCGGGCTCTGGCTCGACCGGTTCCGTGACCTCGCCGACTCCCACGGGAAGGACTACTATGGGCGAGTGCGGTTCCTGCTCTCCGATTACTCGATGCCGATGCTGGAGCGCGCCCACGGGAACGTCCTCCACCACGCCGACAAGGTCTCGTTCATCGCGCTGGACGCCCTCGACCCCTTGAAGACGCTGGCCTTCCTCCGCTACAAGATCCTGGCCGTCCACCTCTCCAACCTCTACGACAACCTGCCCACCGACGAAGTGGCCCGGCGGGACGGCCGGCTGTACCTGGTCGAGGGCCGCGCCTACGTGGAGGACGAGGCGGCCGCCGCGGTGGCCGAGCGCTACGGCCTGCCGGCCGACGGGCTCCGGCGCCAGATCGAGTTGCTGCTCCGGATCGGCCCCGACGCCTTTCCCGATCCGACCGCCGGCGTGGAGTTCTGGCGCGACCTGTGGCGGCTGGTGCGCCTGGAGGAGCGCTACGTCGCCCTCGAGGAACTGGAGGAGGCGGTGACGGGACTCGATCCGGAAGTCGTCACCGACTGCCTGGCCAGCGCTCCCGGTGAGCTCCGCTGCCACCTGTCGAACGGCGCCCTCCGGTCGTTCGTGCGGACGCTGCCCCTGCTCCACCCGAAGGG
Organism: Candidatus Methylomirabilota bacterium; assembly: GCA_036001225.1. GTDB lineage: Bacteria > Methylomirabilota > Methylomirabilia > Rokubacteriales > DASRDR01 > DASYUM01. The sequence continues at coordinate 5,083 of DASYUM010000119.1, forward strand.
CACCCTCCAGGTCCAGGATCTCTTCGTCACCGACCTCGCCGACTACCGGCGCGGCTTCCGCGGCCCCGGCAAGCTCGATGGGAGCATCGTCAACTGGGTCAACGGGGCCCTCCTGCGCGCCGCCGCCGACCGGCTCGGCTACCGGGTGGAGTACACGCCGTTCCGCTACCGGCCGGGCTCGGCCATCACGGTCCTGACCACGTCCCTGAAGGAGTGAGCGGCGCGGTGGCGGACCGTTCCCTGCCCGCGATCTTGCCCACCGCCGTGGTCGGCTCCTATTCGATGCCGGGCTGGCTCGAGCGGATCAAGACCGACTTCTTCCTTCGCCGGATCAGCGCCCACGAGCTGGACGAGATCCACGACGCCGTCACCAAGGCCGCCATCAAGGACCAGGAGATGGCGGGGCTCGACATCGTGACCGACGGCGAGCTGCGGCGGGACAACCTGGTCGACTATTTCCTGGTGCGCCTGCCCGGCGTCCAGGTGGACCACGCCTCCAAGCGCTTCTACTACGACTTCTACGACGCCGCCGTCCGGGGGAAGATCCCGACCGCGCCGCTCCGCCTGACCCCGGACCTCCAGTTCCTCCTGCGGAACACCGAGCGGGCGGTCAAGTTCACGGTGACCGGGCCCCACTGCCTGACCAAGCGCCTCCGCAACGAGCACTACGCGAGCGAGCCGGCCCTCGCGCTCGACCTGGCCCGGATCCTCAACCTCGAGCTCCGGGAGCTGGTGCGGGCCGGCGCCACCTACCTCCAGATCGACGAGCCGTACTACTCGGGCTTCCCGGAGGACCTCGAGTGGGGCGTCCGCGTGCTGAACACGATGCTGGAAGGGGTCGAGGCCAAGATCGGCCTCCACATCTGCTTCGGCAACCGCTACGGCAAGCCCACCTGGGAGGGGTCGTACCGGTATCTCTTCCCCCGCATCCTCGAGGCCCAGGTCCACCAGCTCACGCTGGAGTTCGCCCGGCGCGGGTACGAGGAGCTGGCGTTGTTCCGGGAGTGGAAGTGCCCGTTCGAGCTGGGGCTCGGCGTCATCGACGTCAAGTCGCCCGAAGTCGAGTCGCCGGCGACGGTGGCCCAGCGGATCCAGGCCGCCCTCGCCGTCCTGCCCGCCGAGCGGCTCTATGTGAACCCGGACTGCGGGCTCCTGCACGTGCCGCAGGACGTCGCCTTTCGGAAGCTCGGGGCCATGGTCGAAGGCGCCGCGATGGTGCGCCGAGAGCTGGGCGCCGCATGAACCGGGTGGTGGTCAACCAGCTGCGCCAGCGGCTCGCGCGCGGCGAGTTCGTGGTCATGGTCGAGATCACCCCGGGGCGCGGGAGTCGGGTCGCCGACCACGCCCGCACCGCCGCTGCGCTCACCGCCGTTCCCCAGATCGCCGCCGCCAGCATCACCAGCAACGCCGGCGGCCACCCCGGCGAGGACCCCATCCCGGTCGCCCGCGCGGTGGCCGACGTCGGGCTCACCCCCAACGTGCACCTCACCTGCGTGTGGATGGACCGCCGAGGCCTCGGCCGGGACCTCGACCGGCTCCAGGCCCTCGGGCTGGAGAACGTCTTCGCCATGACCGGCGACTGGCCGGCCGAGCAGACCCGGGTCCGCCCCCGCTACGACCTCGACTCGGTCCAGCTCACCGCGATGATCGCCGAGCGCCGTGCCGCCGGCTTTCCGTTCCACGTCGCGGTGGCGGTCTCTCCCTTCAAGTCCACCGAGGCCGAGACCTGGCTCCAGTACCTCAAGCTCGAGAAGAAGCGGGCCGCCGGCGCTGACGTCGCCATCACCCAGCTTGGCTTCGACGTGCCGAAGTTCACCGAGCTGGCGCGCTACCGTGACGAGCACTGCCCGGGGCTCCCCCTGATCGGGTGCGGGGCCGTCCTCACCCGGCGGGTGGCCGAGAAGATCGCCGCCGGCGAGCTGGCCGGCTGCACCATCGCGCCCACCCTGCTGGCCGCTGTGCGGCGGGAGTCGGGCGCGCCGGACGGCGGCCGGGCGGCCGCGCTCGAACGGACGGCGCAGCTCATCGCGGTGCTGCGGGGGCTCGGGTACGCCGGCGTCTACCTGGTCGGCCTCACCCGCCGGCCGCGCGAGCTGGCCGAGCTGCTGGCCCGGGCCGAGGCACTGGCGCCGCGCTGGAAGGCCGCCGCCGAGGCGCTGGCCCTCGGGCACCGCGACGGTTTCCTCCTCTACGAGCGGGGTGGCCCGGACCACCGCTGGTGGAGCTTCCCCTCCGCGCGCCACCGGCTGTTCAGCGCGGTCAGCCATCTGGCGCCCACGCCGGGCACCCGGCTCCACGGACTCCTGCAGCGGGCGGCCCGCGCGGTGGAGCGGCGGCCGGGGCTGGTCACGCTCACCCGCACGGTCGAGCAGGCGATCAAGATCCCGACCTTTGGCTGCAAGGAGTGCGGGAACTGCGTGCTCTCCTACATGGAGTACGTCTGCCCGATGACGTGCCCGAAGGACCAGCGGAACGGCGCCTGCGGCGGCTCGACCGACGGGTGGTGCGAGGTGGAGCGCAAGCCCTGCATCTGGATCGAGGTCTACGAGAACGCCAAGCGGGTCCATCGGGTCGCGGGCCTCAAGACCTACGTCCCGCCCCCCGACCGGTCACTCCACGGCACCTCGTCCTGGCTCAACTACTTCCTGGGCCGCGACGTCCGCCCGCGCGATGACGACCCCGGCCCGCGCCCGGCAAAGGAGAGCGTCCGATGAGCCCTGCCTCGCTCCCCCTCCTCCCCTCGACCGTCGTGGGCTCCCACGGCAAGCGCGAGGCCATGCCGATGGCCGGCGTACGCCAGAACCCTGATTAGGAGGCGGTCAGCCATGCCGGAAACGCCGCACCCGCTCATCCCCTCGACCGTCGTGGGCTCCCACGGCAAGCCGGGCTGGTGGTACGTCACCGTCAAGGCGTGGGAAGCCGGCGAGCTGGGGCCGGCCGACCTCGACGAGCTGTTCGACGACGCCGCCGAGACCGCGATCCGCGACATGGAGCGGGCCGGCCTTGACGTCATCACCGACGGAGAGGTCCGCCGGCTCGACGGTTACGTGGACTCCTACTACGCGATCATCGAGGGCATCCAGCCGACCCCGGTCCGCCGGAAGGCGGGGCCCTGGGGCTACGACCAGCAGACCCGCTACGAGGCGGTCGGGAAGATCGAGACGCCGGAGGGCGGGCTCGGCATCGTCAAGGAGTTCGCCTACCTCAAGGCCCACACCACGCGGGCGACGAAGGCGACGTGCGCGGGGCCGCTGACCTTCGGCTCCCGCATCCATCCCGGGAAAGTCTACAAGGGCGTGGTCGATGTGGCCGAGCGCTTCGCGGAGGTCATCAACGCCGAGCTGAAGGGTCTGGTCGCCGCCGGCGCCGACTTCATCCAGATCGACGAGCCCGCCCGCGGCAACGTCACCGGCCAGGAGATGGCCCGCCTCTTCAACAAGGCGACCGAGGGGGTGAAGGCCCGGCTCGCCTTCCACATCTGCTTCGGGAACCGTTTCGGCCGCTCCCGCTTCAACCGGACCTACCGGCCCTACCTGCCCGGCCTCCTGGAGGCGCGCTGTGACCAGTTCGTCCTCGAGTTCGCCGGGCGCGAGATGGCGGAGCTGGACCTGTGGGCCCAGTACGCGCACGAGGGGCGGGAGCTGGGCGCGGGGGTGATAGACGTCAAGGGCTTCTACCCGGAGACGGCGGAGGACGTCGCCGATCGGATCCGGCGGGTACTGAAGGTGTGGCCGGCCGAGCGGCTCTACGTCAACCCCGACTGTGGCTTCGGCTGGAGCCCACGCGGCATGTGCAACACCAAGATCGCCGCCCTCGCCGCGGGGGCGCGGCTCGTGCGCAAGGAACTGGGCGGCTAGCCCGACGGGAGGCGCCATGACGACAGCGCGAACGATGCGGGCCGTCTTCTACCAGGGCCCGCGCAGCTTCAAGCCCGGCACGGCCCCGGTGCCCCGGCCGGGCCAGCGCGAGGCGCTGCTCCGCGTCCGCCGGGTCGGGATCTGCGGCACCGATCTCCACATCTTCCAGGGGCACCTCGACCACCGCGTCCCCCGGGGCGGCATCATCGGCCACGAGACCTTCGCCGAGATCGCGGAGCCGCCGCAGTGGAGCGACTTCAAGGTCGGCGACCGGGTGGTGGTCGAGCCGCTGTCCTTCTGCGGCAAGTGCCGGGCCTGCCGGATGGGCGCCTCCTACATCTGCTACGACCTGAAGGTCCTCGGCGTGGATCTGCCGGGCGGGATGCAGGAATACTGGGCCGTCCCCGGCGAGCGGCTGCTGCGGGTCCCCGACACGCTCGCCGACGACCACGCCGCCCTCATCGAGCCGCTGGCCGTCGCCACTCACGACGTCCGGCGGGCCGGCGTCAAGGCCGACGACGCGGTCCTCGTCTTCGGCGGCGGGCCGATCGGCACGCTCATCGCGCTGGTCTGCCGGCAGCGCGGCGCGCGCGTCGCGGTGGCCGAGGTGAACCCGTTCCGGGTCGAGATGTTGCAGACGCTCGGCCTCCCGCCGGTCGGCCCCGGCACCGACGTGGTGCGCTTCGCGGAGGAATGGACGGGCGGGGCCGGCGTGGACGTGGCCTTCGAGGTCACCGGGAACCCGGCCGCGGTGCGCACGATGACCGAGGTCGTCCGGGTGTGGGGAACCATCAGCCTGGTG
>DASYUM010000120.1:0-9257 GCA_036001225.1 Candidatus Methylomirabilota bacterium
GTTTCCTTGCTCGCACACCCGCGGTCGGGAGCGTGGAGGGGTCCATGGACCGAGCTGGTGACTGGGTACGGCAACGCGTGGTCGAGCTGCTCCGGTCGGTCGACGGTCTCAGCTACCGGACGGCGCGCCTCGAGGACCGAGTGGGCGAGCTGGGCGACCAGCTCGCGACGGCGGCCGGCGTCCGCAGCTTCCCGGAGCTGGTCGGCCCGTTCAAAGCGGCCGAGCTGGAGCGCCAGCCGGCCCGGAAGCCCCTGGGGAGGGTAACGAATGGCAATCGCCGAGCCCTACGCGTACCTGGACCTGGACGACGGGGCCTCGATCCGCTTCCGCGTCCTGGACTGGGAAGAGAAGCGGGAGCATCGCATCACCCCGCGCCACGCGCCCGACGGCAAGCTGGTGCGGCTGGTGCGGGTCCACGTCCCGCCGGCGGATAAGCCGGACTTCCCGCACTACTGGGACTTCACGCAAGCCCGGTTGGTGGCGCAGCTCGTCCCGCAGCTCGTCCGCGGCGACGTGCGTAGTCTCCGGTTCGTGGTCACGGCCCACGGCGCGTCAACGAAGAAGATGTTCACCCTTGACGTGGCCCGGGTCTAGCGAGGTCGGCGGGTGGGCGGGGTAAGGTCGAGCCTGGACCGGCGCACGCGCCGCACCCCTCCCCGGCGTTGTGTGGTCGCGGCCGGGCGCCCCGCTCACCCGTCGATTCTGTCCGTCCGGTTCGGTCTCGGTCCGGGTCGGCGGTCCTGGTTTCCGTTGTCCGGTCGGTCGGCCGTCCTTTCCCTCCCTGCGCGGTACACCGAACCGAACCGGTCTTGCTCTCTCGGGTCTTAGTGTGGAGGTGCCAAAAGTGTCACATCACCCTCCGTCGATCCGATTCCCCGCGTTCTACCTGGGGAGTCTCACGGCCCCCTCGGGCGCCAAGGTGGTGCTGGAGATGATCGCGGAGGCGTCCACGCGGGGCCGCCGCTTCGCCCCGGGGATCCGGTCGCTGGCCGAGCTGGTGGACCGGAGCCCGCGGACGGTGCTCCGCCAGCTCGCCGTGCTGCAATCCCGCGGCTGGGTCCGCGCCATTCGGCGCGGGAAGAAGCTGACGACCATCTACCGCCTGAGCCGGGCCCTGTGGGGCCGGCTCACCGGGCGGCCGGCGCGGCCCTACGCGCGGCCGCTCCAAACCACGTTGAGCGCGCTCACCGGCCGCCTGGCGGCCCGGCTGAGCGGCTGGGAGGTCTACACCGATGGACCGGACAGAGCTGAGCGTGAAATCCTACGAGGCACTGCATGGCCAGTTGCGGAAGGCGCAGCGCGCCTCTGATCGCGCGGTGCGGAGTCGCGCGCTCGCGAGGAGACGGCTGGACGACGCGGACGGGGTGGTGCGGGAGCGCCGGCAGATCGAGCTACAGCTTTCCCGCGAGATCGTCGCTTTACTGGCCCGGCCTGCCGAAGACGGCGGCGGCGAGCTGCCCCGGGTCACCATCCGGGAGGTGGGCGACCATGACCATCTCCAGCCCGCCGACTGCGGCGAGCTGCCCCAGGCCGACTTTCCGCGGGCCGCGCCGAGGGCGGAATAGCGGTGGGGTACCCTGAGCGGGAACGTCGACAGATGCTGTACACGCGGGTCCTTAACCGGCTGGAGGCCGGGCCGGCGCGCACCGAGGAGCTGGCCCGAATCTGCAACCGCTTCGGGGCGATCATCCACGAGCTCCGGCGCGCCGGGGTTTGCATCGTCACCCGGCGCGCGCCCGGCGTGTCCTACGTCTACGAGCTGATCCCCGCGCGAGGGCGGTGACGTGCGGCGGGTCTACTGGGCGCTCGTGCTGGGCTTGGTCGCCTACGAGCTGGTGGCGTTGGCCAACCGGGACGAAGGCGACACCATTTCCGAAATCACCTGGGAGCTGACCGCGCGCCGGCCGTTGGTGCCGTTCACGCTCGGCCTGCTCATGGGACACTTCTTCTGGCAGCGGGAGGAGCCGTGCAGAAAACCGTGACGCTCTCCTACACCGATCTATCCTCGGTTAAGATTGACGCGCCCGGGGTCGGCCCGATGGAGGTGCGCGCCGTCCTGCTTATCTGCGCCGATCAGCTCCTGGCCCGGGAAATGGCCGCGCACGCGGCGCGGGCGATGGAGGATCGCCAGCTCGTGCGCAACCTGGGACTCGGGGACGGCCGGCGATGACGGCCGGAGCGTTTGCCCGGGCCGTCCGGGCCTACTGCGCGGCGGCCCGGGCGAGCGTCACGAGCTGGGGCCGGACCCCGCAGCACAATGCCGCGGTGGGCGGGGTCGCGCAGTCCCCGCACCTGGTGTGGATGGCCGTGGACGTGGTATATGATCAGCAGGAGCCCGTCGACTTCCGACAGGGCCTCGCCCATTCCCTCGGCCTCGTTGTCCTCCGGGAGGAGACCCATGACCACCTACAGCCCGCGGACTGGCGCCCGTAGCCCCCGTGCGCGTCTCCTGGTCGGCCTGGTGCTGGCCGGCTGGGTTCTATGGCTGAACTTCCAGCACACGGACGGCCGCTGGTACTGGCACCCGGTCACCAGCTACGAGGCCTTCCCGGTCTGCCGGGCCGAGAGCACGCGCCTTTTCCGTGAGTACGTCCGGGACCCGGCGCGGCAGACCGGGCCGGCGCTCTGGAGCTGCCAGCCCGAGGCGTGGCGTCCACCCGCCGGAATGGCGTGGGAGGGCCAATAGGGAGATAGCGGCCCCCCCGGCCGCGAGCGATCCTAGGGCCTCCTGGGCGTTCTGGCGGCCGTCTCGCGGCGCACGATGGCATCGGCCTCGCCTGCGGGCACCCCGAGGGCGACCAGCCCGGCCCGGAGCGCCGGCCCGGCGAGCGCGCCGGCCCGGAACTCGGCGAGGAGCGCCCCGCGCGCCTCGGCCCGCTCCCGCTCGGCCGCCTGCTCGGCCGCCCGCTCGGCGGCCAGCCGCTCGCGCGCCAGCCGCCGCGCCTCTTCCCTTCGCACGATGGACTCGGCGAGCGGGCGCGCGTCGCCCGCCGCAAGGAGCGTGGACAGCAGCCCGTCCCGCGTGAGCGCGCCCGCCTGGTACGCGGCGATGGCCGCGGCCTCTTCCGCGCGCCGCACTTCCGACTCGGAGCGCGCCCGCTCGGCCGCCGCGTCGGCCGCGCGCTCGCCCGCGCGCCGAGCCTCTTCCCGGGCGACGATGCCGCCGGCCGCGGCCGTCGTTTCTCCGGCGGTCAGCAGCGCGGCCCGGAGTCGCGCCGCGTCGAGCTGGCCGGCGCGGTACTGGGCCACGGCGGCCTCGACGGCGAGCCGCTGGGCCTCGCGGGCCTGCTCGGTCGGGGTCGGGGGCTCGACGGTCGGCGCCGGCTTACGGAGCCGGGCGAGCACGAGCGTCACTTCCGCGCGCGCCTCGCGCGGGGAGAGCCCGAGCCCCACCAGCGCCGCGAGCGCGGCGGCATCGGTGATGGTCTCGTTGCGGAGCTGGGCCAGCACGGCATCCGCTTCGGTCTGGCGGATGATCTGGGCCTCCGCCTCGGGCGTGAGCACGTCGGCCAGCCGCGGCACGGGCAACCGGGCCGCCTGCGCCGCGAAGAGCGCCGCGCGCGCCCCATCGTCGGTGAATCCGTAGGCCACGAGCGCGGCGACGAATTCGGTGTCACCGATCAGAAACCGGCGGTAGAGGTCGCGCAGCCCTTGCAGCGCGTCCCGCTGGGCCTCCCGCACGGCCCGCTTGCGGTCGGCCTGCTCGTCCTTGAACTGGACGCGCCCGAGCCGGAGCCGCGCGATGGTCACCGCGTGCTGGGCCGCCTGGGGGTCGTAGCCCGCGCTTTGGAGCACGGCGGCTAGCTCGGTCTCCCCCACCATGCCGGCCTCGAACGCGCTGAGGAGCTGTGTGCGGGCCTCTTCGGCCTGATCGCGCACCCGCTTCCGCTCGGCCGTCGCCACCACGAGGTCGAGCGCCATGTCTCCCAGCTCGAGACGGCGGCCGACTTCCACCAGCCCGGCGACGTCGAGGAGCCCGTTGGCGTAGCTGACGACGGCCTCGCCGAGGAGCCCGGCGCGGTAGCTCTTGAGCGCCCGATTCCGCACCCCCCGAAAGAGCCGGTCCGCGTCGTTGGGGGTGAACCCGCTCTCGGTGAGGTGCTGGAGCGCCCACGGCTCGTCTAGCTTGCCGTCCTCGAACACCAGCGCCAGCTCGCGGGGCGACGCTTCCCGATAGACCGTCTCCATCCAGCGCGCCGTCTCTTCTTCTGTCCAGCCCTGCTCCGCGTAGTAGCCGAAATAGTCCCCGGTGGTGACGCGCCCCTCTAGGAACATCTGATCGTACTGGCCCGGGCTTGGCCGCTCGGGGCGGAAGATCTTGTTCGCGCGGCGCCGCGCGGGCGAGCGCAGCGCCGCCTCGAACTGGGCGCCGAGCGAGTTGCGGGCGATGCCCCCGAAACCCGCGTGGTCCGTAAGGAACGCGGCGAGCTGGGAAAAGCCGAGATGCTTCGCGCCGTGAATCTTCTCCGCCACCGTCGCGACGAGGTGCGATGACATGCCCAGCGCGCCCGCCACGGCGAACAGCCGCGAGGCGGCGGCCATGACGTTCTCCGGGGTGACCCGGCCGGTGGCCGCCAGCTCCCGCTCTACTTCCTCGAAGGTCTGTGCCGCCGCGACGCGCATAAAGACCTTGGCCGGCTCATGGAGCGCTTCGATGCCGGCCACGATGCCGTCCCCGAAGATGCGGCCCGTGGTGCCGAACGCAGAGGCGAGCACGGGGAAGTGCTCCGCGGCCTTCTCTGCCGCCTCGAACGCCAAGAACGGCCCGGCGAGGTTCCAGAGGGTCACGAGGGCCGCCCACAGGGGCTTGCCGAGCCGCGCCAGCAGCGGGAGCAACGCGGGCGAGAGTCCCGCATAGGTTTGCTCCAGCGCGTCCAGGATCGCCGGGTCGGAGAGGTCGAACTGGTCGGCGAGGAGCTTCGCGGCGTCCGCCTGGTCGGTGGCCGCCTCGCCGAGCTTCTTGAGGTCGTCGGTCGGCTTGAGCCCGGCGGTGACGGCCCGGGCCAGCTCGGCGAGCTGGGCCTCGAGATCGCCGCCCGCGGCGGTGACCGCGGTGGAGAGCGCCCCGTTGGCCCGAAAGATTTCCCGGGCAATGTCCCCGAGCGCGTTGACCGCGTTGATATAGCCGCTGCCCGGCCCCAGCGTGTCGAGGATGGCCTGCCGCACCCGGTCGATGGCCGGCGTGAGGTCCACGGTCGCGGGCGCCTGGATGCCGGCGATGGCCGAGAGCACGGTGCGGGTCGACTCTAGGACCAGCCCGTAGATAGCGCCACCGCTGGCCTCCATGTAGGCAAGGAGCGCGTCGTTTTCCCCCGCTATGAACTGCTCTAGCTCGGTCAGCGGGAACGGCCCGCTCGGCGGGCCGGAGGTGATGCCCCGGATCGCCTCGCGGATATCGGTCAGCCGCGCGGTGAGGTCGCCCGGGATGATCCCTTGGAGCGCGGCCACGCGGGCGATCACGGAGGCGCCGTCGAGCGTGACGTCCTGCTCGACACGCCCGAGCCGGGCGACGAGGTCGGCCAGCCACGGCGAGCTGGGCGCGAACCACAGGGAGCTGATGAAATAGAGATCGTCCAGCGTATCGAGGTCGAGCCCAACTTCCTGGCTGGACTCGGTGACGGTGACGGGGTGGAGGCGCTGGAGCACGTCCTCCGGCATGCGGAGGGTGCCCGGCGGGATCGTCACGGCGGGCCGCGCGGCTAGAGGTTGAGGGTCTTCCCCGCCCAGCTCGCCCGCTGGGCGCGGGCGGCCTTGACCCGCTCCCGCAGCTTGTCCTCGGTGAACCCCTCGGCCGGGAGGTGCACCGACTCGACGGGGCCGGCGTCGATCTGATAGAGCACCCACACGTCGAGCTTGCCGAGCCGCGCGACGTCGCGGGCCGGGACTTCGCGGACTTCCAGCACGCGGAGCTGTTCGGCCATGCTAGCGTCCCCTGCTTTCTTGTGGCGCCCTCACGGCGGCCACCAATGCCTGCCGAAGCCCGTTGATCGAGTGTTCCAGCTTCCCCGCGGCCGAGAGCAACAGCTCCGAGGTGCGGCCGATGGCCCGCAGCTCACGCACCACGAAGAACGCGGCGAGAAGGATTGCGACGTCGGTGCCGAACATCTCCCGCAACTGCCGGAGCGTATCGAGGTCGACCCCCACCAGCCATCCCCCTACACTTCCGCCCACCAGAAATTCGCGTACAGCACGGTGTCCACCGTGTAGCACGTGAAGAGGATTTGGGCGAAGCTCGCCAGCTCGTAGCCCCACTCCGGCACCGGCATGATCACCTGCCCGGACGGCCCGGGGTACCGGTTGAGCACGGTCCCGAGGTTCGCGGCGTTGGACTGACTGCGGAGCTGCCCCTGGCCGGTCGGCCCGCTCGACAGGAGATTGTGCCCGTTGTCGACGGCCGTGGTCAGCGTCGTGTCGTGGCGATGGAACCCGATGTCCACGGCGCCGCTGATCCCAATGATCGCGCTCCGCAGGATCAGGATTTTGCCCGACCCCGGGTTGCGGAGGCCAATGTGGGGGAACTCGCCCAGGGCCGGCGCGAAGCGCATGCCGGCCGTCATGGCGCGGCCGGCGCGGAGGTCCGCGCGCCACTGCTCGGTGGCGGTCACTTCCAGCGCGGAGCCGAGCCGGATTTCCACGATGGCTACCCCGCGCCTATCCGGTGGCGACCCACTCGACGGTCAGGAGCGTGGATGCGGCTACGTCCGCGATCACGAAGGCTTCGTACATCACCAAGTCGAAATCGTCGTACCACACCAGCTCCCAGCTCCCCCCGCTGGGGCCGACGCGAATGCCCTTCGTCGACGACACGTCCGGCCACCAGCCGCCCCAGAGCTGGTTGACGCTGAGGTTGACGAGGAGCGCCGCGAGCCGGTCGGGGTCGTTGGGCCAGAGCCGCGCGGCCGTGGTGCCGACCGAGGTCAGGGAGCGGTTGACCCGGGGCGCGACGTGCAGGCCGAAGCGCTCCCGGATCAGCTCGCCGACGGTGCGCGCGGAGGCCACTAGGCCGGGCCGCTGCGGACCTGGATGAGGTCGAGCACGAAATCTTCGGCCGCGTCGGCCGAGACGGCGAGGCAGTCGACCGAGGGGAGGTCGACGTCCTCGAATTCCCCGAAGACCCCGAGCCCGCCGTAGCGAAACATCTCGTGTTCCTGGTCGTCCTGCGCGTCGACCCCGAGCACGCCGGGCCGCCACCGGCCGCCGACGAAGACGAGGCGTGCGGCCACCATGCCGGCCGAGCGGGCGCGGAGCCCCACGAGCTGGTAGCGCCCGCGGGGGAGGTCGTCCACCAGCGTGAGCGGCACGTTGACCCACGTCGACGCGACGAGCGCCGTGGCCCCGGTGGCCGCCACGGAAAAGATCGGCCCCTTGACCGGCTCGACGGGGCCGTTCGCCAGCCAGAGGATTGCCCACTGAATCTGCGCGGCGACGGGGTTGCTGTTCGTCTCCGCGTTCAGGTTCTCCTGCGGCACCAGCACCAGCGGGGTGCCCCGGAGGTCGACCACGCGATGCGGGGACCCCGGCTCGACGGCCGCGGCGGCGGCCGTGTTGTACGGCTCGACGTAGAACGGCGAGCGGGCCCGCAGCGACGGCGCCACCAGCCGCAGGAAGGACTCGACGGCGGTCTCGATGCCGCCCGCCACGGCCACAATCTGATTCAACTCCGGCACGCGGAGGTCGTCCCCGGTCACCGTGACGTGCTGATCAGGGATGGCCGTCAGCGGGTTGTAGGTGCCGGCCGGGTCGACGCTCTCGATGAAAGCAACCGTGGTGAACATTGGCGGTCAGCTCCCTTTCCGCGCCTAGCGCGTGAGCCCGGCCAGCTCCTTGCCGATGGCGCGCATGCCCCGGATCGCCTCGACGGCCTTCTGCTCGGCCTGCTGCTCGGTGTCGGTCGGCATCGCGGCCAGCCGGGCCGAGAGCGCGGCGACCTTCGGTTGCAGCGTGGCGATGGCCTTCCGCACCTTCTCGGCGCGCTGGGTCACCCCGGCGACCAGCTTGCCGCCGCCGGCCGCCATGGCGCCGGAAATGATATCGTCGTCGGTCACGCGGGCCAGCCCCTTCTCGAACGTGCCGCCGGCAATCGCGGCCTGCACGTTGGCCGCCCATTTCTTCGCGCTGGCGCGGCCGCGACTGACGATGGTGCCGCGGGCGCCCTGCATGCCTTTCTCCCAGTCGGCGCCCGCGACCCCAAGTCGGTCCATCATCTTCTGCGCCCACTCGTCCGCGTTGATGACGGCGCCGAGCGCCGCGGCGGCGAGCGTCACGAGGTAGACCACGGCGAACGGCAGCCACGCGGCGAGCGTCACGCGGACCATGCAGCACCCCCTAGCGTGAAAGGATCGAGCGGCCCCATGCTGCCGTCAGCATCGGGCCGGTCGGCGCGCGCCGCGCGGTCCAATCCTACGGGGCTTGACACGGGCCGCGGAGCTGTGCTAGACGTCCGCCGTGGCCTATCGCCATTGGGAAGAGGAGATGCTGGGCGAGTACGTCGCGGCCCGCCTGCCCGGCGCCCGGGTGATGATGCGCGTCCGGCTCGGGCCGGAGATGACCGCGCGCCCGGGACAGCCGCCGCTCGACCAGGCCGAGCGCCGCTTCCTGACCGGCTTCCGCCGCTGGGCCGATGCCGTCGCCGTCGACGGGGGCCGGCTGCTCGTCCTCGAAGCGGCGATGATCCCCCAGCCCGGGGATATCTCGCTGCTGGAGCACTACTGCGAACTGGTCCCCAGCACGCCGGACCTAGACGAGCTGGCCACGCTCCCGTGCGTCGGCCGCCTGGTGTGGGCGATTGACGACCCCGCCGCGCGCAAGCTCGCCGTCCGGCACGGCTTGGAGGTCGACATTTTCCGGCCGTCGCACTGGCTCGAATTCGCGGCGGCGAAGATAGCCCAGGAGAACGGCCAGCAGAAGAAGCTACGGCCGGCGGGGGCCGCGCAGCGCGCGCGCACTAGCGGTTGAGCGTCCGATAAGTTACGGGTGACGGCTGGGAGGGCTCCGTTGACGCAGCGCCCGAAAGGCGTCTTCTGTCAAGTCCGCGGGTGCACCCCGTGTCGCGGCTGCCTCACGCTGGCGCCGTACGCGGGCGCCGGCCGCGGCCTAGCCCAGCCCCCGCGGCCTAGCCCGTCCGCCTCGCCCACCGTCCCGAAACCGGCCCACCCGGTTGCGGCCGCAACGCGCAGCGCGCGGCCGTCCACCTGGTGCCGCGGTCAGGAATTTACCACCCCAGGCCGGGGAGCCCGGGCGCCCCCCCTCTAGGAAGC
>DASYUM010000121.1:0-7184 GCA_036001225.1 Candidatus Methylomirabilota bacterium
CTGTGGGGCATGCGGGACGTCGCGTTCCGGGAGAAGGAGCTGGCCCGCTGGGAGGCGCTGTTCACGTGCGCGCGGGTCGTGCGGCTCGAAGGCGCCGGCCACGCCCCGCAAGAGGAAGCCCCCGAGCGGGTCGTCGCGGAGATGGAGGCGTTCCTGTCATGAGGCGGATCGGCATCGACGTCGGCGGGACCAACACCGATGCGGTCCTCCTCGAGGACGACCGCGTGGCCCACGCCGTGAAGACGCCCACGACGGCCGACGTGACAACCGGGATCGTCACCGCGCTGCGGCGTCTTCTCGCGGAGGCCGCCCAGGACCGACCGGGCGTGCCGCCGATCGACACCGTGATGATCGGCACCACCCACTTCACCAACGCGGTGGCACAGCGCCGCGACCTGACCCCGGTGGCCGCGGTGCGGATCGGGCTGCCGGCCAGCGCCTCGCTCCCGCCGTTCGTCGATTGGCCCGAGGATCTGGCCCGGCTCGTCCGGGGCGAGGTCTTCATGCTGGAAGGCGGCCACGATGTGGACGGGCGGCCGATCGTCCCCTTCGACGCCGCCGGCATGCGGCGGGTCGCCCGCCGGATCCGGGAGGCCGGCCTGCGGGCGGTCGGGATCACCTCCGTCTTCTCGCCGCTGAACCCCGCCTGCGAGGACGCGGCCGCGGCGATCCTGCGCGAGGAGTGTCCCGACGTCGCGGTCACCTGCTCCCACGACCTCGGGCGGATCGGCCTCCTCGAGCGCGAGAACGCGACCCTGTTGAACGCCGGGCTGGTCGAGCTGGCCCGCCGGACCACCCGCGCCTTCACCGAGGCCCTGCGGGCCAGCGGGCTCGCCGCCCCGCTCTATCTGACCCAGAACGACGGGACGGTCATGGTGGCCGAGGCAGCCGAAGCGCTTCCCGTCTACAGCTTCGCCTCCGGGCCTACCAACAGCATGCGGGGGGCCGCGTTCCTCTCCCGGCTGGCCGACGGCCTGGTCATCGACGTCGGCGGGACGACCACCGACGTCGGCGCCCTCCGCCACGGCTTCCCCCGCGAGGCGAACAGCGTGGTCGAGGTCGGCGGCGTGCGGACCCTCTTCCGGATGCCCGACCTCCTGTCGCTCGCCCTCGGCGGGGGCACGCTGGTCCGGCCCGGCGAGCCCCCCGCGATCGGGCCGGAGAGCGTGGGCTACCAGCTGACCGAGCGCGCCCTCGTCTTCGGCGGACGCGAGCTGACCTGTACCGACGTCGCGGTGGCGGCCGGGCTCCTCGACCTCGGCGACCGCCGCCGGGTGGCGGCGCTGCCGGCCGGGCTCGTCAAGGCGGGCCTGGCCCGGATCCACGCGATGATCGAGGAGGCCGTGGATCGGATGAAGACCGACGCCCGCGAGGTGCCGCTGATCGCGGTCGGCGGCGGCTGCTTCCTGGTCCCGCCCGCGCTGCCGGGGATCGCCGAGGTCGTCCACGTCCCCCACCAGGCGGTGGCCAACGCCGTCGGCGCCGCCATCGCCCAGGTGAGCGGCGAGGCCGATCAGGTCTTCCAGAACCTCTCGCGCGAAGAAGCGATCGCCGAGGCCCGCCGGTTGGCCGAGACCCGCGCGGTTCAGGCCGGGGCCGACCCGGCCACGCTCAGCGTGGTGGACGTGGAGGACCTGCCGCTCGCCTACCTCCCCGGCAACTCCCTCCGCGCCCGCGTCCGCGTCGTCGGCGAGATCGCCCGCCGCTGACCCGGCTGACGCCGACCGGGCACGAGGACCGTCTTGATCCCGCGCCCGGCGGCGGCGTGGGCGAAGGCGGCCCCGACCTCGGCGAGCGGGAAGCGCGCGGTGATCAGCTCGCCGACCGGCAGCTTGGGGAGGAAGCCGAGCGCCCGGCGGAAGGCGGTGCCGCGGCCGTAGGCGCCGAGGATCGTCAGCTCCCGGAAGTGGAGGTCGAAGAGGTCGGCGGGGAGCGTGCTTCCCTTCGGGCTGACCCCGACGAGCTGCACGACGCCCCGCGGGCGCGTGAGCCGGATCGCCTCGGCGACCAGCTCCGGCTTGCCCACCGCCTCGCAGGCGACGTCCACGCCGCGCCCGTCGGTCAGGCGCTTCACGACCTCGCCGAGGTCCTCGCGCGCGGGATCGACCACGACGTCGGCGCCCAGGAGCCGGGCCAGGTCGCGCCGGCTGGCGAGGGGATCGGAGAGGATCGCCCGCGTCGCCCCCCGCGCCCGCGCCATCGCGAGCGTGAGGAGCCCCATCACCCCGCCGCCGATCACGAGCACGGTCGCGCCGCGCGGCATGCGGAACATCTCGACGCCGGTCAGGCAGCAGGCGGCGGGCTCGGCGAGGGCGGCCGATGCCAGGTCGAGGCCGGGGGGGAGCGGATGGACGTTCCGCTTCGGCAACACCACGCGCTCGGCGAAGCCACCCACCCGCGTGCAGCGCGGGCACTGGCTGTCCCGGCCGCGCCGGCATTCCACGCAGGCGCCGCACCCGTAGTTCGGCTCACACGCCACCGGCTGGTCCAGGAGCCGCCGCGAGACGCCCGGACCCACGCCGACCACCGTCCCGCTGTACTCGTGGCCCAGGACGCGGGGCGGCGTGGCCGGGAAGAGCCCCTGGATGGCGTGGACGTCGGAGCCGCAGATCCCGGCCGTGTGGACGGCGACCAGGACCTCGCCGGGACCGGCCGCGGGCTCCGGGACCTCGTCGAGGGTGAAGCGGGTGCCGCCGCGCCACGTCGCCGCCTGCATGACGGCCCCAGCCTAATTCGAGCCGATGGCCGCGCACAAGGCGCGGAATCAGGCGGCGAGGGACCGAGCGGGGACGGCGGCGCGGGGTTGGACGACCCGCTGGGGGGCGACGGTCCCCCGCCAGACGGCGGCGTAGGTGAGCAGCGCCAGCGGCACCAGGTAGCCGGCGACGCGGCCGACGTCCTGCGCGATCAGGCCGGCGGCCCAGAGGAGGATGAAGACGGCGGCCGCCGCCGCGTGCGCCCCGGCCAGCAGCCGGATCAGGCCACCGCGCGGCTCGGCGGTGGACCACGGGCGACCACGCAGCGCGAGCGAGAATCCGAACGCGGCCACGATCCAGTCCACCGGCCAGAAGAGCCAGAGGTTCGCGCTGTGATGCAGCACCGCGTGGTCGGGCAGCGTCCAGGCGAAGACCATGAGGGTGCCGAGGGCGCCGGCCAGGAGGCCGACCCCGAAGACGCCGGCCCCGATCAGCCGCAGGCTCCACCGCCGGGCGACCGGGGACGGGCGGCGGTGAAAGACGGCGCCGGCGGCGAGGAGCGGCGCCAGTGTGACCAGCGCCAGCTGGTACCCGGAGGGACGGCCGGCGGTCCGGGGCGGGAACGCCAGGACTCGGGTGGAGTCGGCCAGGAGCGGCCGCAGACGGGCGGGGTCGGGGGAGGGGGACGAGGCCGGCATGGTCAGCAGATGCGCGCGCATCTTGGCGGGGAGGAAGAACTCCTCCCACTCGGTCACCCGGTGCTCGCCCGCATCGTTCAGGAGGACGTCGAGGCCGAGGGCGACGAACGGCCGACCCCCGAGCGCTGCCCCGACGTACTCGCGCAGGGTGTGGGTCGTCTCCACCCCGGCGAAGCGCCCGGCGATCCGCCCGGCCAGTGCCTCGTCCAGGTAGTCGCGGATCTTGATCGCGCAGTTGTGGTCGAAGTTGTCGTACGGATACTCGCGGTTCTCCGGGCGCGCATTCCAAGCCAGGCGTTCCAGCAGCCGCGCCTTCTCGCTCCGCGTGAGCTGGAGTCGGTCCTGCCACACGGTTCGCCGCGCATCGGCGTAGCGAGCCAGCATCTCGGCGTAGGGGAGGACCTCCAGCCGGTACCGGGGGATCCCGACCAGGTACTTCACCGCGAAGCGCACGGGGTTGCTGAAGTCGAAGACGCCCCAGTCGAAGACGAGGTCGGTGCCCGCGGCGGCATCGCGAACCCGCAGGGTCACGTGGCCCCACTGGGTGTAGATCTCGTCCCCGACGTCGTAGGTGAGGAGGTAGACCTCGACGGCGTCGAGGTCGGCCGGCCTCGCCACCGCTGGCTCGGCCCGGGCCGGGCCGGGGCCGCACGCCACGAGCGCCGCGAGCACGGTGAGGGTGACGACGAGACGGTCCACGGACGGTTCCCCATCATCTTCGATGCAAGCCGGCTGCCGAGCGGTGCGGCCCTGCGGGCCGCGGGGGTGGTCAGGAAGAAGCGGAAAGGTCGCCGGCCAGCGCCAGCCAGAAGATGCGGACGACGTGGCGGTGGCGGACCCAGTAGAAGTAGGTGCTGCCCAGGACGGCGTGCGAGACCGCGATGGGCAGGACGGAGCGGTGGCGCTGGTAGGCGTACGTCCACACGACCCCGCCCGCGATGGTGACCAGGGCGATCTCCCAGTCGGGGAGGTGGACGGCGCCGTAGAAGAGGCCGTTCAGCGCCGCCAGCGCCAGGGGCGAGGCCGCCGGCGCCAGCCGGCGAAGCCGGCCCAGCAGGTAGCACTGGAAGAGCGTCTGCTGGACGAGGGCCCACGGCAGGTAGAGGGCGAGGGTGACGAAGAAGCGGGGCGTGAAGAGGCGGTGGCCGATGGCTGCCCAGTCGTGGTGGACCGCGTAAGCCTGCCAGCCCCCGAAGACCCCGAAGGCGAGCACCACCGGCAGGGTGAACCATGCCATCGTGACGGCGCCGGCGCGCAGCCGCTCCATCGCTGGCCCCAGCGCCGCCCCGAGCCTGATGCCGTCCGGCCGGGCGAAGAGCCAGACCAGCCCCACGCCGACCAGGGCCAGACTCGGATCCACCCCGGG
Organism: Candidatus Methylomirabilota bacterium; assembly: GCA_036001225.1. Classification (GTDB taxonomy): domain Bacteria; phylum Methylomirabilota; class Methylomirabilia; order Rokubacteriales; family DASRDR01; genus DASYUM01. The sequence goes on from DASYUM010000121.1 coordinate 4,761, forward strand.
CGGCCGGTAGGGCCAGAGGCGGAGGTAGAGCGCGGTCAGCGCGCCGAGGATCCCGAGTTCGACCACGGTCCAGCGGCGGAGGGTCAGCGGCACGGCGATCGGGTTCGTTGCCAAGCCCCGGTATCCTCGCACGGCAGCGCGCCGGCGCTCAACCGAGGAAACCCCTACGCCCACTCGAGGTCGGAGAGATGCCGACGGTTATCGGCCCGGCGAGACGTACTCCATGCCGCTCTTCCCGAAGGCAAACCCGTTGCAGAAGCCCACCTTCGAATGCGCGCCCAGCGTCTGCGACCAGCGGGGGTCGAGCCCGACGTCGCCGGCGAGGGCGCGGGCGAGCGCGTCGCGGTAGACGGCGCCGACGTCGCGCCGGTAGGCCGGGCTCTCCGAGACCGCCTCGATCCGGAAATGGCGGTGGCCGGCGGTGAGCAGGCGCGGCAGGTGCTCGAGGAGACAGACGTCGCGGCCGCTGAGGATCCCGGTGCCGACCGACTTCAGGGCCCAGTCCTCCCGGTGGAGGAAGACCTCCCGCTGGCAGAGATCCGGACAGCGGACGCCCCAGGTCGGCTCGTACTCGAGCAGGATGCAGGACTCCGAGACCCCCAGCGGCAGCTTGCCGTGGACCAGCACCTCCAGCGGGACGCCGCTGCCGGCCGCGATGGCGTCGACCTCGTCGAGGGTCAGCTCGTAGTTCGGGGTGATGCGGGACACGCCATACCGCTCGAGCACCTCGACGCCGGCGTCGGTGTAGACGTTGGCGAAGTTGCCGGCGTGGATCGAAAGTCCCGGGAACTCGTCATGGACGAGCTTGAGGACTCCGAGCGCGTGGGCCTCGACGGCCTCGGCGCCGGCTCCGGCGGCCGCCTCCAGCGCGCGTCGCAGAACCGGCAGCGCGTCCTCGCGGGGGGCCGCGTAGGTCGTCAGATAGGCGCGCTTCCCCTGGTCACGGACGAGACCCACCGCCTCCCGAAGCTCGGCCGGCCGCTCGAGGAGGTTCCCCTCGTAACGCCGGCAGTAGATGTTTCCGAGATAGACCGCGTCGTAGGGGCCCAGGTCGGAGGCGCGGAGGTGGCGGAGGTTGGAGATGGAGGTCGTCAGCTCGAACACGGCGCTAGCGACCAACCACCGTCCACTGGTCCGGCAGCGTGGGCTCGGCGGCCTCAGGTCCGGGCTCGCCGGCGCGGGCGGCGTCGAGCGCCCGGCGATAGCGCGCGACCAGCGGCCCGAGGAGCGCCGGCGGCAGGCTTCGGCCCTGCAGCTTCAGCACCCCCACGCCGGCCGCGAGGTAGCCGGCGACGTCGCCGAGGCGCGAGAGCTGGCGGCTCGGAAAGAGCTGCGATTCGCGCTGGCCGTCCTCGGTCGTCAGCTCCCACGGCTGCTGGCAGATCCGGAAGCAGGCGCCGACGCCGCCGCGCTTCATGCTGCCCGTCTGCCGCATGGCGTCGGGGAGGCCGCCCGGCAGGGCGGTGGGCTTGAGGTGCACGTAGCTCGGCATCCAGCACTTGCCGAGGAGGAGGAACTCCTCGACCATGTGCAGCATCACCTCGACCGTGATGCCGCCGATCTGGCAGCATGCCGCCGCCTCGGCGGGACCGATCGTCCCCGGCAGGACGACGGCGGCGGCGCCCAGCTCGGCGAAGAAGGCGACGTCGGCGGCGGTCTGGGCCCCGCAGCCGATGCTGGCGGTCAGCGCCAGCTCGGGGAAGCGCCGGCGGAGCACGGCCAGGATCCCGACGTCGTTCACGATCAGCGTGCGGACGCCCAGCGCCAGGACGCGCGGGATGGCGGCGAAGAGGGCGGCGCGCTCGGCCGGCTTCGGGATGGTGTTGACCGCCACCTGGATCTCGGCGCCCCGGTCAGCGGCGCGGCGGACGGCGGCGGCCAGTTCCTCCCAGTCCAGCTCCCCCCGGGCCCCGCCGCGGCTCCAGCCCTTCAGGCCGACGTAGACCGCCTCGGCCCCCGCGTCGAGCGCGGTCTGGAGGGCCTCGGGACTACCGGCAGGGGCAAGGAGTCGCGTCATGTCCCCGCCAGCGTCCGGGAAACGTCCAGTCAAGTCAAGCGGTACACTGGACGGCAACGGAGGAGTCCGGTGATGGAGACGCTGCGCGTGCTGGTCGGGACGACCGAGGGGCTCCAGGAGCTGGGCGCGACCGAGCGCCGGGCGCTCGAGGGACAGGAGATCACGGCGCTCGCCCGCGACAGGGACGGGTGGTGGGCCCTGGTCGGCGGCCGCACGCTCTGTCGCGCCGCCGGCGACGCCGCCTGGCTCGACGTCGCGACGGTGGCCGGCGCCGAGGCGACCTGTCTGGTGGCGACGCCGGCCGGGCTCCTGGTGGGCACCGCCGGCGCGCATCTCCTCCGCCTCGACGACGGGGCGCTGGTCTCCATCGAGGCGTTCGAGCGGATCGAGGGCCGGGCCGCCTGGTA
>DASYUM010000122.1:0-1877 GCA_036001225.1 Candidatus Methylomirabilota bacterium
CCCCGAGAGGAGCGACAGCGCACCCGCCAGCCCCGCCGCCAGGATCACGGCCAGCGCCACCAGCGGTGGCGCCAGGTGGTCGAAGTGGCCAGGCCCCGGGGCGATCGCGAACAGCCCGCGGACCATCTCCGGGGCCGGCCGCACCCCCGGCAGCGAGGCGACCACGCCGCGCAACCCTTCGAGCACGAAGCCGGGAAACAGGCCCAGGACCACGCAGGTCGAGGCCAGGAACGCCTGGGGGACCAGCATCACCCACGGGGACTCGTGGGCCTTCGCCGCTCCCTCCCCCCGGGGCAGGGCCAGGAATGTCACCCCGAACGCCTTCACGAAACACGCCGCCGCCAAGGCGCTCGTCAACGCCAGGAGAGCCCCCGCCACCGGGTAGATCAGCCGGCTCAACGTCGGCGTCGCCTGGAAGGCCTGCAGCAACGCCTGGAAGAGGAGCCATTCGCTCACGAAGCCGTTCAGGAGGGGCAACCCGGAGATGGCCGCCGAACCGATCAGGAAGAAGAGGGCGGTCGACGGCATGCGCTTCGCGAGGCCGCCCATCTCCTCGATCCGGCGCGTGCCCGTTGCCATCACCACGCCGCCCGCGCCGAGGAAGAGCAGGCCCTTGAACACCGCGTGGTTCAGCACGTGGTAGAGGCTGGCCGCGATCCCCACCGCCGCCAGCTCCGCCCGTCCCGAGGACAAGGCCATCATCCCCGCGCCCAGCCCCAGGAGAATGATCCCGGCGTTCTCGATCGTGCTGTAGGCCAACAGCCTCTTGACGTCGTTCTGCGTCAGCGCATAGAGGACTCCGAGGACGGCGGAGAGCGAGCCCAGGAGGATGAAGGCAACGCCCCAATCCCGCCCTGGGACCCCAAGGCCGAAAACACAGACGCGGCAGAGGCCGTAGATCCCCGTCGTGATCAGCACGCCGGACATCAGCGCGGAAACGCTGCTGGGCGCCGCGGGGTGCGCCTCCGGCAGCCACACGTGCAGCGGGATCACCCCCGCCTTCACCCCGAAGCCGACGAAGAAGAGGACGAACAAGACGTCCCGGAGCCCGCCCGCCGCCACGCTGCCGCCGAGCACCGCCGAGAACGACGGGGAGCCCGCGAGGGAAGTCAGAACGAAGAAGCCGGCCGCCAGGCACCCGGTGCCCACGTGAGACATCGCCAGATAGACGTACGCCGCGCGGCGGTTCGCGGCGATCTCGTGGTCGGTCGCGACGAGCGCCGCCGTCGCGAGGGTCATCAGCTCCCAGGCCAGAAGGAAGCCGACCACTCCGTCGGCCAGGAAGACGGCCTCCACCGCGCCGAGCAGGACGTTGAGCGCGCCGGCCACGAAGGCCGCCCGCCCGGGCGGGCCGGCGTGGGAGAGGTAGCCCACGCTGTAGACCGTCGCGGGGATGGCAAGGACGGCCAGCACGAGCAGGAACCACGCGGAGAACGGCGCCAATAGGTAGTCGAACGAGAAGCGCGAGGCCGCGTGGCTCAGGAGGAGTCCCTGGAGAGGCGGGCCGCCGCGGACCACGGCCAGGGCCGCCCCTCCCGTGAGCGACGACGCGAGGATGGAGCCGGCGAGGGCCAGCCGCCGGCACCAGCTCGGCCGGCGGGCCAGGGCCAGCGAGACTGCGAGGGTGCCGAGGCGAAGCCCGAAGGCCAAGGGAACGAAGCTCACCGCCGTCGTCCAGTCGGTCACCTCAGCCTCTCCACCAGAGCAACAGGACCAGGCTCAAGACGAGCGCGATCACGTAGGCGAGGTAGGCGTGGAGGCTGCCGGCCTGGATGACCTTCATGCGCTCCGCGGCTGCCAGCACCCCCCGCGTGAGGGGGCCGTAGAAGAAGCGCTCGAAGGTCGGCTCGATCTCCGCCCGGTACCTCACCTCCCGC
>DASYUM010000123.1:0-36725 GCA_036001225.1 Candidatus Methylomirabilota bacterium
GGCCGTTCCGCCGAAGCTCCGCTGTCCGGCCTGTCAGGGTGGCGGGTGGGGACGCGTGGGGCTCGGCGGCGAGGGGGAGATCACCTCCTTCACGGTGATCCGCGTGCCGCCCGGTCCGCTCGCCTCCGAGGCGCCCTACGCCATCGCCGTCGTCCGCTTCCCCGAGGGCGTCTCGCTGCTCGGCCGGGTGACCGGACTCCCGCTCGACGCGCTGAGGGTCGGTCTTCCCGTCCGCTTCGCGGCGCCGATCGATCGGGACGCCCAGCCCCCGGTCATCGCGTTCGCGCCGCGCGCCTGATCGCCGCCCGGCGGCGCCCCCGGCCCGCGCTGACCGGCCGGCGGGCGCCGGCTCAGACGAGGGCCCGGATCGCGTAGACGGCCACGGCGACCACGCCGCCCACCAGGAGCCCGAGCCCTCCCAGCAGGGCCATCAGCCAGGCCCAGTCGGCCCAGCCCGCTCGGCGCGCGCCGCCGGCGTAACGCCGGAGCAGGCGCACGTTCCGGACGTTCGCCTTCCAGCCCGCGTCGAAGAGGTCACCGAGCACCGGCACGCTCCCGACCAGCAGATCCACCGCGACGTTGAAGATCATGCGGGCCACTACGACGCGGGGCAAGCCGGAACGCGTCGCCACCAGCACGATGTACGAGGCGAGGAGGGCGGTGAGCGCGTCGCCGGCGCCGGGCAGCAGCAGGCCGATGATCGGGTCGAGTCCAACCCGGATACGCGTGCCGGGGATGCCGACCGCCTGGTCCAGCCAGAAGGCGAGTCGCTCAGGCCCGGCCGCGACGGGGGCGGCTGCCTCCGGCGCGCCCGGGCCCGGCGCCGGATCAGTCGAGCGCGAGGTGCCGGGCATCGGCGCCGTCGGGGCCGAGTCGCAACAGCCCGACCGTCCGCGGCAGCGAGAAGCGCCGAGGGCCGGCGCCGCCGGGGTTGAAGAGGAGCGTCGCGCCGAGCACCGCCCGGTAGGGGCGGTGCGAGTGGCCGAAGATCACGACATCGGGTCGGAGGCGGTCGAGCAACTCGCGGTGGGCTCGGCGAAGCTGGTGGAGCTCGCCGAAGATGTGGCGCAGGTAGATCCGGCGGCCGCCCAGCTCCGCTTGGCGCTCGACCGGATACCGCCCGAACGCGTCGTTGTTCCCCTCCACGGCCAGGACCGGCGCGATGGCCTCCAGCGCCGCGATGACCTCGAGGCGGCCGATGTCCCCGGCATGGACGATCGTGTCCACACCGCGGAAGAGGCGGGGCAGCGCGGGATCGAACCGCCCGTGGGTGTCCGCGATGACGCCGAGCAGCACGTCGTCGCCATTGTACTGACGACTAGATCGGTGGGGGCGCCTTTCTGGGGTGAACGCGGCTCGTACGTGCTCTTCCCGTCCCCAGCAGGACGGGCTGGCCCAGGCCGATGGCCCTCGGGGAGGTTGGCCATGACGTCGCATCGACCCCCGGGGCTGTCAAGGCGGCGCCGCCCGCGCCGGCCCGCGCTCGGAAAACTTGGTGGGTAGGGGGAACCCCCTGTACAATATTCCCGATTCTTGCCTCTACATCCGGTCCGGCTCGGCGTGTCCGGATGAGTCGTCCCGGCCACCCCGGAGCTCCCGAGGGAGACGCGCGATGACGAAGTGGCTCCAGCTCACACTGGGCTGCGTGATCGTCGGGGGACTGCTCGTCGCCGCCGAGCGGCCGGCGGCGGCCGTGGACGAGATCCTCCTCCTGAGTGGCGGACGCCTCACCGGCGACTTCGACGAGGCCGGTCTGGTGCTCCACACCCCTCGGGGCCCCTACCAGGTGAACCGCGACCGCGTCTGGCGGCTCGTCCTGGATTCGGGCGCCACCGGCGACGTCGTCGAGCTGCGGAACGGCAATCGCCTCTCGGGGTGGCTCGACCGCACCCGCTACAGTCTGCGGCTCGCCGGCGGCGAGACGCGGGCGTTCGGACGCCAGGAGGTCGCCGTGGTCAAGCTCGGCGCGCCGAGTAGCGCGGCGGCGCTGCGACAACAGGCGGACGTGCTGATCCTCAAGAACGGCGACCACGTCGCCGGCGACCTGGCGCGCGACGAATTCGATCTGCTGCTGCCGACCGGCCCCCAACAGTTCCGGCGCGGGCAGGTGTGGCGGCTCTGGCTCGACTCCGCCAGCGGGGACGGTATTCAGCTCCTGAACGGCGATCTCCTGGACGGCATAGTGAGCCAGGCGGCCTACGAAGTGCGGACGACCGGCGGGCAGACGCTCACCTTCAGCCGCGCCCAGGTGAAGGAGATCATCCTCCGGCTGCCCGAGAAGCCGGGCCCGCCGGCTGCCGCCGCCGGTGGACCGGCGGTCGCGGCGGCACCCACCCCGGGGCCGACAGCGCCGCCCACGGTCCCCCCGGCTGCCCTGCCCCCGACCGTCCGCGCCGTGATGCGTGACCTGCACTTCGAGTTCGACCGCTGGGAGCTCACGCCCGAGGCGCGGCGGACCCTGGAAGATGTCGGGAGCGCGCTCAAGGCGTACCCCTCGCTCACTCTTCTCATCGAGGGGCACGCCGACGAGCGAGGCACGGTCGAGTACAACCTGGCCCTGGGGGCGCGCCGCGCCCAGGCCGCCAAGGATTACCTGGTCGGTCTCGGAATCGAGCCGGGCCGGCTGGATACCATCTCGTACGGCGAGGAGCGTCCGCTCGATCCCGCGCACAACGAGGTCGCCTGGGCGCTGAACCGGCGGGCGCATTTCGCGGTCAAAGCCCAATGAACCCCTCCGGCCCGATACCCGTCGCCCCGCGGCGTCCTCGGCTCGGAGAGACCCGAGGCGTCGCGTCCGGGCTCGCCCTCGTCGTGACGCTGGCCGCCGGCGGCGCCGGCGCGGCGACCGCCCCCCGGGCCACCCCCCAAGGGCCCGCTGTGGGGGGCTGGGCGAGCTATCGCTGGACCTCGACGCTGACGCAAACCGTGCCGGTGGTGGTCCAGCAGACCACCGCCGCCGGCCCGGGCGCGTTGTCGGTCGTGCAAGAGGCGGCGCCGCTGCCACCCGTCATCGTCACCTACAGCGTCGTGCGCGGCGACCGCCGGACCTACACGCTTCAGATCACGACCCACGAGCAGCCGGACAGCCCGCCGCTCTCGGTCACCCAGGTCACCGTGGACCGGGCCTCCGGCAAGGCGCGCCGCAGCTTGATCCGCTATCCCAAGGGGCTCATCGCGACCCCCGAGTCGGGGCTCCGGCCGGTGCGGGAAACCGATGTCGCCCAGGGCCGGCCAGAGGAGATCACGGTGCCGGCCGGCCGTTTCACCGCCACCCGCGGAGCGGCCCAGGGCGCCGAGGTGTGGGCGTCGAATCAGGTACCGGCGCTTGGCCTGGTCAAAGCGACGTGGCGGGAGGGCACGCTCGAGCTGCGGACCAGCGGCACCACCGGTGCCACGGACCTCTTCAAGACCGCGTCGCGGTGACGGAGGGAGCATGCGAAGCGTGCAACTGGCGTGGATCCTGGGCGGCCTCGTGTTCACCCTGGTCAGCGCCGATCGGGCCGCCGCCGACACGGTCTTCCTCACCAACGGCAGCTTCCTGACCGGCAACGTCGAAGGCGCCGAGCTGACCGTGCTGACCGACGGAGGGCCGGTGAAGCTCGGGGTCAGCGATCTGGGGGAAGTGATCCTGGGGACGCTGGGCGGCGACGTGGTCCGTGATCGGGCCGGACGCGCCACCACCGGGCGGGTCGAGCAGTCGACGTATGCGGTCCGCCTTCCGTCCGGGCAGACCGTGATGCTGGCACGCGCGCAGGTCTCCCAGATCCGCTTCCGAGGCCGGTAGCCCCCCACCCCGCCGACCGCCGGCGCGCTCCCGCCACCCGCGGGAACCGCGCGCGGAACCCGCGTGTTACCATGAATAGGAGTCGCCCGGCCGGGCGCTCGTCCTCCCCACCCTGCCAAGGAGGCCCTACATGGCGAACCCCCGGATCCTCGCGGTGGGGACGGCCGTGCCGGCCGCGCGCTTCGCCCAGGCCGATCTCCTCGCCGTCGCCGGGTACCCCGACGCTCTCCGCCGCAATTTCTTCCTCCGGAGCGAGATCGAAGGCCGCCATCTGTTCATCGATCCCGACCGCCCCCGCACCGACGAGAGCGTGGACGAGCTGGCCGCCCGCTACCGGGAGGGGAGCCTCGCCCTGGGAACCCAGGCGATCCGGACCTGTCTCGAGCGGGCCGACCTGGACGTGGCCGAGGTGGACTTCCTGGCCACGACCACCTGCACGGGCCGGCTCTGCCCGAGCCTCGATGCCCACCTGATCCGCGCGCTCGGCTTCCGCGAAGACGTCCAGCGGGTCCACGTCGGAGACACCGGCTGCGCGAGCGCGATGGTCGCGCTCCAGCAGGCCTACAACCACCTGCGCGCCTTCCCCGGTCACCGGGCGCTGGTGGTGGCGGTCGAGGTCTGCTCAGCCACCTACGTCCTCGACGACGCGCCGGAGACCGCGGTCGCCAACGCGATCTTTGCCGACGGTGCCGCCGCCACGCTCCTCGGCACCGAAGGAGATGGCGTCGCCGTGGTGGGACACCGCACGCTGATCCGCTCCGAGCATCTCGACCGCATGGGCTTCACGTTCCCCGGCGGTCGCCACCGCGTCCTGCTCAGCAAGGAGATCCGGCGCATCGCGCCCAGCATGATGGAGGAGGTGGCGACGCGGCTCCTGAAGGATCACGGGCTGGCCCAGGAGGACGTCCGGTTCTGGGTCCTCCACTCGGCGGGGCGCCGGGTCATCGAGCGGGCCCAGGTCGCCCTCGGGCTCACCGATGCCGACCTCGCCCACTCGCGGGCGGTGCTGCGGCGATTCGGCAACATGTCGTCGGCCACCGTGCTGTTCGTCCTCGACGAGGTGCTCCGGAGCGGCCGGCCACGGCCGGGCGATTGGGGAGTCATGATCGCGCTCGGCCCCGGCTTCGCAGCCGAGAGCGCGCTCTTGCGCTGGTAGGCGGCCGGATGCGCCGGCCGCTCGCCCGGCTCTCCCGCGAGACGACGCGCACCGAGTACCTGGATCGGCCGGGCGTGCCGCGGGCCGAACTGGCGGAGTGTCTCCGCGACATCGCCCGGCTGAATCGGCTCGGTCCCACCCGGTCGCTGCTCCACTACGTGGCGCCGTTCTTCGACCGCTTCGCCGGTCAGGGGGACCCCGGACCACTCCGCGTCCTCGACCTCGGCACCGGCGGTGCCGACATCCCCGCCCGGCTGGTCCGCTGGGCGCGCGCCCGGCAGTGGCCCGTCCGCGTCCTGGCCCTCGACGTCGAGCCCGCGATCCTCGCCTGTGCGGCGGCGGTCACCCGCGGGCTCCCCGAGGTCCGGCTCGTGGCGGGCGACGCGCGGCAGCCGCCGGTCCGGGCCAAGGGCGTGGACCTCGCCCTCTGCTCGCTCACGCTCCACCATCTGTCCGAGCCAGCGGTGGTGGCTCTGTTCCGGGTGATGGCGGACGTGGCCCGGCTGGGCTTCGTGGTCAGCGATCTGCGCCGGAGCCGCCTGGCCTACGTCACGGCCTGGGTCCTGACCCGGACCATCTCCCGCAACCGTTTGACCCGTCACGACGGTCCCCTCTCCGTGCTCCGGGCCTACACCGAGGCCGAGTTGGCGGGGCTGGCGGCCGCGGCGGGCCTGCCCGAAATGCGCTGGCACCGGGCGCCGGCGTTTCGCCTGATCGGGGTCTACGAGCGGCACCGATAGACCCGATGGTGCCGGGTCGAGGACCGAGCAGCCCTAGGACGCAGGCCCGAAGCGCGGCGAGGTGTATGCCGCATACATTGAGCCGCGCTGAGGGCCGAGGACGACGGGATGCGACGGTCATCGGCCCGGCTCGTTGACGTCGTCGTCGTCGGGGCGGGCCCGGCCGGGGCTGCCACCGCGATTCTCCTCGCCGAGCGGGGCCACCAGGTCCTCCTCCTCGATCGCGCGCGCTTCCCCCGCGACAAGGTCTGCGGCGAGTACCTCTCGCCCGAGGGCAGCCGGCTGCTCGACCGGCTCGGCGTGCTCAAGGCGGTCGAGACCGGCGGCGCGCGGCCGCTCCGAGGCATGCGGATCGTCGCGCCCGACGGGACCGCCCTCGTCGGCGACTACCCGACGGGCGGGGCCTACCGCGGTTACCGCGACCACGCCCTCTCCGTCCCGCGGCGGATGTTCGACGCCGTCCTCGTCGAGCGGGCACGGGGCCTCGTCACGGTGCGCGAGGGCTTCCGGGTGACCGACCTGATCCGCGACGGTGAGCGCGTGGCGGGCGTCGAGGGGGCCACGGCCGGCAGCCGGCGAGCGGAGCGAATCCCGGCCCGGCTCGTCGTCGGCGCCGACGGGCGGACGTCGGTCGTCGCCCGGCAGCTCGCGCTCCTTCGGCCTCATCCCTGGCTCCGGCGGCTCGCGCTGATGACCTACGCCGAGGGCGTGGCCCACGACCCGGAGCGCGGCGAGATCTTCCTCGCCCCCCCCGCCTATTCGATCGTGAACCCGGTCGGCGAGGGCCGCGTGAACCTGAGCCTGGTCGTCCCCGCCGCCGAAGCGACGCGGCACCGCGGCGATCTCGCCGGCTACTTCGACCGGACGGTGGCCGCGCTGCCGCACCTGAGTGACCGGCTTCGGGCCAGCTGCCGCGTCAGCCCGGTGCGCGCGCTCGGCCCCCTCGCCTATCGCGTGGCCGCGCCGCGCCACGCCGGCGTCCTGCTGGTCGGGGACGCCCTCGGCTTTCTCGATCCGTTCACCGGCGAGGGGATCTTCACCGCCCTCCGCTCCGCCGAGCTGGCCGCCGAGGTCGCCGACGCCGCCTTGCGGACCGGCGACGTCTCGGCCGCCGCCCTGGCGCCCGCCCACGCGCGCCGGCTGGCCGCGTTCGCGGCCAAGGAGCGGGTCTGCGTGCTCCTCCAGCGGTTGATCGTCCGCCGCCGGCTGGCGACGATCGTGGCCCGCCGGCTGGCCCGCCGGCCGGATCAGCTCGCCCTCCTGATGGGCGTCATCGGCGATTTCGTCCCCGCCCGCGAGGTGCTGTCGCCCGGCTTTCTCGCCCGCCTGCTGCTCTGAGCCCGGGGGCTCCCTCTCGGGGGGTGGATCGGCTACCCTAGGGCCACCATGGATCCCGGCGCGCGATTCGCCCGGCTGGCGCAGGCGGGCGAGGGCGAGGTACGTCTCGGCGAGGCCGCCCTGTGGATCGCCGCCGACGAGTATCCGCACCTCGACCTCCCGGCCTGGCTCGGCCGACTGGACGCCCTCGGCACGGTCGCGGCGCGGCGCATCACGCCGGCCATGGACGCCGACGCGACGGCCGGCGTGCTGAACGCCCTCCTCTTCGAGGAGCAGGGGTTCCGGGGAAATCGCCAAGACTACTACGACCCCCGCAACAGCTTTCTGAGCGACGTCCTGGAGCGGCGACTCGGGATCCCGATCACGCTCGCCGTCGTCTACATGGAGGTCGGAGCCGCCGCCGGGGTGACCGTCCGCGGCGTGGGACTGCCGGGGCACTTCGTCGTGCGCCTCGACCGTCACGGCACCGAGCGCGTGCTCGATCCCTTCGACGGCGGCGCGCGGCTCGGCGAGGCCGACTGCCGCGCCCTCCTCCGGCGCGTCTACGACGCCGACGTCCCTCTCGATCCGGCCTGGCTCCGCCCGGTCAGCACCCAGCAGATCGTCAGCCGCATGCTCGCCAACCTGAAGGGCGTCTACATGTCGCTCGGCGACTGGACACGGGCACTCCGCACCGTGGAGCGGATGCTCGCGGTCGCCCCCGGCGCGCTCGGCGAGCTGCGCGATCGGGGCACCATCCGCGCCCGTCTGGGGGACGCGCACGCCGCCATTCGCGACTGGGAGACCTATCTCGTCGCCGCCCCCGACGCCCACGACGCCGACCGCGTCCGCCAGAACCTGCGCGCCCTGCGCCAGGCGGTGGCGGTCCTGAACTGAGGCGGCGACGATGCAGGTGCGGGGCGGCAAGCCGCTGTACGGGATCCGGGTCGGCATCCTGGTCCTCGATACCCGCTTCCCGCGGATTCCCGGCGACCTCGGCCACGCCGCCACCTTCGACTTCCCGGTGCTCTACCACCGGGTGCGGTCGGCCTCGCCGGAGCGCGTGGTCCGCGGCGGCGACCCGGAGCTGATCAAGCCCTTCACCGAGGGCGCCCAGGCGCTCGAGCGGGAAGGGGCCGGCGCGATCACGACGACCTGCGGCTTCCTGGCCAAGTTCCAGGCCGAGCTGGCGGCGGCGGTGCGAGTGCCGGTCTTCACCTCGAGCCTGCTCCTGGTGCCGCTGGTGGCCCGGATGCTCGGCCCCGGCCGCGCCGTCGGCCTCCTCACCATCGACGCCGGGGCGCTGACGGCGGAACATCTGGCCGGCGCCGGGATCGCGGCCGACCTGCCCCTGGCGATCGGGGGCCTCGAGCGCGAGGGGGCGGCGACATTCGCCCGGAGCATCATCGGGGACGAGCTGACGCTCGACGTCGAGGCCGCGCGGGCCGAGCATCGGGACGCCGCTCGGCGCCTGGTCGAGGCGCATCCGGAGGTGGGCGCCATCGTGCTCGAGTGCGCCAACATGCCGCCCTACCGGGCCGACGTCCAGGCCGTCACCGGGCTCCCGGTGTTCGACATGCGCGACCTCATCCGGCTCGTCCACGCCGGATTGCCGGCCGACTTCGCCGACCTGGCGCGATGAAGATCACCGAGATCCGGACCATCCGGGTGGACATCCCGACCCGCCGGCCGCACGCCATGGCGTTCGGCACGGTGACGCTGCAGAACTTCGTGATCGTCCGGATGCGCACGGACGCCGGGCTGGAGGGGCTCGGGGAAGCGGCGATCCCCGGCGGCCCCACCTGGAACGAGGAGTCGGCCGAGACGGTCCAGACCGTCATCGACCGCTACCTCGCGCCGATCCTGGTCGGGCAGGACCCCTTTCAGGTCGAGCGGGTCGTGCGCGAGATGGACCGGGCGGCGAAGGGGAACCACTTCGCGAAGGCCGCCCTCGAGTTCGCGTGCTTCGATCTGATGGGGCGGGCGCTGGGGGTGCCGGTGAGCGCCCTGCTGGGCGGCGTGGTGCGGGACCGCGTTCCCTACAGCTGGAGCCTGGCCACCGGCGACGCCGACCAGGAGATCGCCGAGGCCCGGACGCTGGCCGACCGCGGGAGTCTCCTCTTCAAGGTCAAGGTCGGCGTTCGGCCGGCCGCCGAGGACCTCGACCGGCTGGAACGGATCGCCGCCGCCCTCCCGCCGCCGATCAAGGTCCGGGCCGACGCCAACCAGGGCTGGGACGAGCCGACCACGCTCCGGCTGCTCCCCCGCCTGGAGGGGAGCGGACTCGATCTCCTCGAGCAGCCGGTGGCCCGCTGGAACCTGGCCGCGATGGCGCGGATCACCGCGGCCTCGCGGCTGCCGATCATGGCCGACGAGAGCGTCGGGACGATCCACGACTGCCTGGAGGCGGCCCGGCTCCACATCGCCCACGTCTGGAGCCTGAAGTTGACCAAGGTCGGCGGGCTCCTGCGCGCCAAGCAAGCGGCCGCCATCGCCGAAGCGGCCGGGGTCCCCTGCTACGTCGGGAACATGATCGAGACCGGAATCGGCACGGCGGCGTACGCCCACTTCTGCGCCTCCACGCCGATCGTGACCGAGGGCTGCGAGCTGTTCGGGCCGCTGCTGCTCGCCGACGACCTGACCCGCGAGGGCATCCGCTACCAGGACGGCCACGTCCTCGTCCCCGAGGGCCCCGGCCTCGGCGTCACCCTCGACGAGGCCAAGCTCGAGCGCTACGCCCGCCGCGGCTGACCGCGGCGGAACAGGAGGGCACCATGCCGAGCGGACTGCGAATCTGGTTTCTGGTGACCGTGCTCGTCGCCGGGTTGGCGGCGCCGGCCCTGGCCCAGCGGCCGGTGAAGATCGGCGTCCTGACCCCGCTCTCGCCGCCGGGCGACGCCAGCGCGGGACAGTTCATCGTCCGCGGGGCCAAGATGGGCGCCGATGAGGTGAACAGTCGCGGCGGCGTCCTCGGCGGGCGCAAGGTGGAGCTGGTCATCGAGGACGACTCCGGCACCCCCGAGAAGGGGGCGGCCGGATTCCGCAAGCTCGCCACCCAGGACCAGGTCGCGGCGGTCGTGGGTCAGTTCCACAGTTCGGTGATGGGGGCGGTCCAGGACCTGGCCGAGCAGTTCCGGATCCCGGTCTTCGCCACCCAGGCCTCCGCGCGCGGGATCACCGAGCGGCACCTCAACTACACCTTCCGGACGCACGTCATCGACCCGGACCGAGTGAAGCTGTGGAACCAGTGGATCAAGGAGCGCGGCTTCAAGCGGGTCGCGCTGATCGCCGAGAACACGGACTACGGCGTCGGCGTCGTCGAGGAGACCCGGGGCCAGTTCAAGACGATGGACGTCAAGGCGGAGCTGAAGACGACCATCTTCGACCGGACGTCGGTGGACCTCACCCCCCAGCTCCTCGAGATCAAGAGCTGGAATCCCGACCTCCTCCTCAACGTCGGAGTGGGCACCCCGGTGTACCTCATGATCAAGCAGGCGTACGACGTCGGGCTCTTCCCGGCCGTCCCCATGCTGGTCTCCTACGACCTGCCGGCCCGCCCCGAGTACTGGAAGAATCTCGGCGAGAAGGGCAACTACCTGGTGTTCATCGCCTACTACCACCCGACCATGAAGCTCACCTCGCGCGGCGAGGCCATGCGGAAGAAGTACCGGGAGCAGTTCAACGAGGACCCGGTCTACGGCGCCCTCAACGGCTACGCCCAGGTACTCCTGCTGGCGGACGCGCTGAACGCGGCCAAGAGCGACAAGGGCGAGGAGCTGGTGAAGGCCCTCCTGGCCAACAAGTTCGAGGGCTGGAACGCCAGCATCGGCTTCGCGCGCGGCGAGGGGCCCTACTGGCAGCAGTGGACGCCGCCCATGCTGTTCATGCAGTATACGAAGCCCGACATGCCATTCACCGACGCGAAGATCGTCTTCCCGGCCGAGTTCAAGACCGGCGACCTGATGCCGGCCCCGAAGCGCTAGGTCGGCTCGCCCTTCCCCTCCCCTCTCCCCTCTCCGGGGAGAGGGCTGGGGTCAGGCTTCGCCGTGGACCTGCACCTCCTCTCCCAGTACATCCTCTCCGGCCTCGTCATCGGCCTGCTCTACAGCCTGATGGCGCTGGGGATCACCTTCATCTACAGCGTCATGAAGATGATCAACTGGGGGATGGGCGAGTTCTACATGATCGGCAGCTACGTGCAGTACGCGCTGCTGGCGACCGTGCTCGGCCCCGGACGGTGGTACGTCGCCCTCCCGCTGGCGATGGGGACCGTCTTCCTCCTCGGCCTGGTCATCCAGCGGGTCCTGCTGCGCCCGATGTTCGTGGGCGTGATCGAGCGGCGGGACGAGTACGCGACGATCGTCACCATCGCGCTGATGGTCTTCTTCCGGAACCTGGCCATCGTCCTCGGCGGCCCCAACCAGTACGCCCCCCGCGACTACGCCCGCCCGAGGATGCTCGGCACCCTCCCGATCTCGGGCAACCGGTTCGTCGCTCTGGTGGCCACGTTGCTCCTGCTCGGGCTCTTCGCGCTCGTCATCAAGGGCACCTGGGTGGGACGGGCTCTCCGCGGGGCCGCCCAGAACCGGGTGGGGATCCAGACGGCCGGGATCGACGTCCTGCGCCTCGACATGCTCGCGTTCGGGGTGGGGGTCGCCCTGGCGGCGGCGGCGGGGGCGCTGCTGGCCCCCGACTTCCTCGTCTATCCGGAGAACGGCGCGATCTCGACCTTCAAGGGATTCGAGATCATCGTCATCGGCGGGCTCGGCTCCATCCTAGGGAGCATCGTGGGCGGGCTCCTGCTCGGCGTCATCGAGGCCCTCGGCTCGGTCTTTCTTTCCGCCGCCTACAAGGACCTCTACGGGTTCGTCCTGCTGATCGTCCTCCTCGTCGTCCGTCCGACCGGACTCTTCGGCGAGCGCGAACGTACGGCGTGAGCCGACCCATCGTCCTGTTCGACGGCGTCTGCAACCTCTGCAACGGGTCGGTCACGTTCATCGTCAAGCGGGATCCCGGCCGGCGGTTTCGTTTCGCGGCGCTGCAGTCGGCGGCGGGGGCAACGCTGCTCCGGCAGTTCGGCCTGCCCGCCGACGCCCTGGACACCCTCGTGCTCGTCGAAGGGAATCGCGCGTTCACCCGCTCGACGGCATCGCTGCGGGTCGCCCGGCGGCTGTCCGGTCTCTGGCCGCTGCTCTACGCCCTCATCGTCGTGCCCCGACCGATTCGCGATCTCCTGTACGGCGTCGTCGCGAGGAACCGGTACCGCTGGTTCGGCCGGCGCGATGCCTGCATGATGCCGACCCCTGACCTGCGGGAGCGCTTCCTGGAGTGAGCGGTCCGGCCCGATGCGTCGGCGAGCCCGCCCGTGCCGTACAACCCGAGCGTCAAACGGATCCTCGTCCGTTCACTCTCTGAGCCTCGAGGGCGTGAGGATCGGCGCCAGAGGCGGGATCAGCGCGGCCAGGCGGCGGGCGGCGGCCCGGGCGAGCCCGACCAGGCCGTCGGGGTAGGCCCGGGCGACCACGATGACCAGCAGGGCGAAGAGGACCATCCGCACCTCGCCCCACGCCCGGAGCCACTCCGAGAGCAACTCGATGAAGACCGCGCCCACGACGGGGCCGGCAAAGGTGCGGAGGCCGCCCACGATGACCATGATCACCACCATGGCCATCTCATTGAACTTCATCGGTGCCGGCGACAGCAAGCCGACGTAGTGCCCGAGGAAGCCGCCGGCCGTCGCGGCGAAAACGGCCGAGACGGCGAAGACGAAGCGCTTCCACTTGAAGGTATCCACGCCCATGGCCGCCGCCGCCTCCTCGTCGTCCCGGAGGGCGCGCATGTAGGCGCCGACCCGGGAATGGACGATCTCCCAGGTCAGGAGGAGCGCGACCAGAGCCAGGCCGAGGAACAGGTAGTAGTACGGGGTCGAGCGCGGGGTGGCGAAGAGGAGCGGCGTGCGCAGCCCCAGATCGCCCCGGGTGATCTGGTACTCGACCGTGATCAGGAGGCGCACCGACTCGGCGAACGCCCAAGTGGCCAGGGCCAGGTAGATCGCCCGCATCCGCAGACACAGACTGCCGAGCCCGTAGCCAGCCCCGGCGGCGACGACGATGCCGGCGGCGATGCCGACCAGGATCGGGACGCGGGCGTACTGGACCAGGAGCGCGGAGGTGTAGGCGCCGATGCCGGCGAACGTGTGGTGGGCCAGCGAGAACTGGCCGGTGTAGCCGGCCAGGAGGTTCCAGCCGAGGGCCAGGATCACGTAGTAGAAGCTGATGGTCAGCACGTGGGTCTGGTACTCGGAGACGACCCACGGGAGCCAGGCGAGGGCGGCGTAGGCCAGGAGAGACCAGCCGACGCGACGGGCGCGAGGTCGCACTGACTCAGACGCCGAGGAGGGCGTCGCGGATCAGCTCGCGGAGCTGGTCGGCGAAGGCCGGGCGAGGCCCTTCGCGGCGGACCTGGCCCATCTCGAGCATGTAGAGGTAATCGGAGATCTCGACGGCCTTCGTGATGTTTTGATCGACGAGGAGGATCGTCGCGCCGGCCGCCCGGGCCTCGAGGAGCCGGACGTAGACCTGCTGCGCGATCCGGGGGGCGAGGCCGGCCGACGGCTCGTCCACCAGCACCAGGCGGGGCTCGCTCACCTGCTCCTTGGCCAGGGAGAGCATCTTGGCCTCGCCGCCGCTCAGGGAGGTCGCGCGCAGCCGGCGCCGCTCGCGCAGGCGCGGGAACTCGGCGTAGGCCCGCTCCACCAGCCGGGCGACCCGCGACCGGTCGCGCCGGAAGACCCAGCTGCCGAGCTGGAGATTCTCCTGCACGGTGAGCTGGGGAAAGATGTTCGCCCCCTGGGGCACGTAGCTCAGCCCGAGCCGCTTGATCTCGTGCGGGGCCTGCCCCTGGATCTCGCGTCCGGCGAACACGATCCGACCTCGCCGCGGGTGGAGGAAGCCGAAGACCGTCTTCAGCAAGGTGGACTTCCCCGCCCCGTTGGGGCCGATGATGCCGGTGATCGTTCCCGGCTCCACCCGGAGCCGCACGTCGTTGAGGACGTCGATCCCTTCGACGTAACCGGCGGTGACCCCGTCCAGCTCGAGCAGCGCCACTCAGCCTCCCAGGTAGGCTTCGAGGACGAGGGGATGGTTCGCGATCTCCTCGAACGAACCCTCGGCGATGAGCCGGCCCTCGTGCATCACCGACACCCGCGAGCAGAGCCGGCGGAGCGTCGCCATCTCGTGTGACACGATCAGGAACGTGACTCGCTCCTGCCGGTTCATCGAACGGATCGCCTCCATGATGGTGTCCTTGATCGTCGGGTGCACGCCGGCGAACGGCTCGTCCATCAGGAAGAGGCGAAGGGGCTGGAGCATGAGGCCGCGCGCGATCTGGATGAGCATGCTCTGCCCGCCGGACAACTCTTTGGCCAGGGCGTGGCGGAGCCCGTCGAGGGCCACGAAGTCGAGCAGTCGCCGCGCCCGCTCCCGGATCTCGGGCAGCGGGCGGCCGGGGCCCCGGTCCAACTCGGCCAGCGCCGGCACCAGCACGTTCTCCAGGACCGTCATGTTCCCGAAGAGCTTCGGGATCTGGAACGTTCGCGCCACGCCGCGGCCGGTGATCTCGTGCGGGCGCAGCCGGTCGATCCGCTCGCCGCCCAGGTAGATCTCGCCCGCGTCGGCACGGTAGAGACCGGAGATCAGGTTGATGGTGGTGGTCTTGCCCGACCCATTGGGCCCGATGAGGCCCCGGATCTCGCCGTCGGGGACGGCCAGCGGCAGCTCGTCCACGGCCACCAGCCCCCCGAAGCGCTTGGTGAGCCGTCGCGTCTCGAGCAACCGCCCGTTCTCGGGCAGGGGGTCAGTCCTCATTGGGGCGCCGGCCCCCTTCCATTCGCAGGGTGCGCGGGGTTTGTCAAGGCCTTGTCCCGGCCGGCGCCGCGTGTTAGACAGGCGCGGGTGCGCCTGTCATGTTCCAGACCCTGTTTTCGCCGTTTCGCCTCAAGGGGGTCACCCTCCGCAACCGCATCGTCAGCACGCCGCACAGCGACGGCATGGCGGAAGACGGCCTCGTCAGCGCGCGGATGCTCGCCTACTTCCGGGCCAAGGCCGAAGGCGGCGCCGGGCTCATCATGGGGCCAGCCGGCGGCGCCGTCCACCCGACCTCACCGACCCGCGCCGGCGGCCTCGAGCTGTATCGCCCCGAGGCCGTGGCCGGCCTGGCCCGCCTGGCCCGGCTGGTCCACGCGGCCGGCGCCGCCTACATCCCCCAGCTCACGCACTGGGGTCGCCGGGGGAGCTCGGGCGACCGGCCGGAGCCGCTGCTCGCCCCGTCGCCGATCCCCGAGCCGGTGAGCGCCGAGAACCCGCGGGCCCTCACCGAAGCGGAGATCGCCGAGATCGTCGCCGGCTACGCGGCGGCGGCGCGCCGGGCCCAGGAGGCCGGCGCCGACGGCGTGGACCTGGTGGCCTACGCGAACCACTTGCCGGATCAGTTCTGGTCCCCGCTCAGCAATCGCCGCACGGACCGGTACGGCGGCAGCCTGGAGAACCGGATGCGCTTCAGCTTGGAGATGCTGGAGGCGATCCGGCGCGCGGTCGGCCCATCGTTCATCGTCGGGCTGCGGATCACCGGGGACGAGTTCGTCGAGGGCGGCCTCGAGCCGCCGGTGCTCCGGGAGATCGCCGGGCGTCTGGCCCGATCCGGCCTCATGGACTACCTGAGCGTGTCGGGCGGGGCCGGGATGACGCCGTGGGCTCAGGCCGCCGTCGTGCCCGGCCACTGGTGGCCGCCGGGCTGCTTCGCCGAGTATGCACGGGCGATGCGGGAGGTGGCGGCAGGGCTCCCGCTCCTGTATGCCGGTCGGGTCGTGCGGCCCGAGATGGCGGAGCGGCTGGTGGCCGACGGGACCTGTGATCTGGTGGCGATGACGCGCGCCATCCTGACCGATCCCGAGATGCCCACCAAGGCGCGCGAGGGGCGGCTGGACGAGATCCGCTACTGTGTCGGTGCCAACGTCTGCATCGCCCGCCGTTACGGCCACCACCAGCCGGTCGCCTGCATCTACAACCCGAGCGCGGGCCGGGAGACCGAGCTCGAGCCGTTACGGCCCGCCGCCCCCGCGCGCCGGATCGTCGTCGCGGGCGGCGGCCCGGCCGGCCTGGAGGCGGCCCGGGTGGCGGCCCAGCGGGGTCACCAGGTCGTTCTCTTCGAGGCGGCGGGCGAGATCGGCGGACACCTCCGCCTCGAGGCCGCCGTCCCCCACCGCCACGAGCTGCGCGGGATCATCGACTACTACCGGCGGGAGCTGGCCCGGCTCGGCGTCGAGACGCGACCAGGCATCCGGGCCACGGCCGAGGGCGTGCTGGGCGAGCGGCCGGACGCCGTCGTGGTGGCCACCGGGTCACGCCCGGCCGGAGCCGAGGTCGGGCTGGACGGGATGGTCGTGCTGACCGCCGACGCCGTGCTCGGCGGAGCGCGAGCGGTCGGGCGCGCGCTCGTCTTCGACGACGACGGCCGATACCGCGGACCGGGCGCGGCGCTCCTCCTGGCCCAACAGGGAACCCCGGTCGAGGTCGTGACGCCGGAGCTTCACGTCGGGATCCGGCTCGATCCGTCGAACCTGCCGCCCTTCTATCGCCATCTGCTGAGGGCCGGCGTCACGCTCACGCCGAACCACACCCTGGCCGGGGCATCGCGCGGAACCCTCCGGCTCCGCAATGTCTTCACCGCTGCCGAGGTCGAGCGCCCTGGCATCGACACCGTGGTGGTCGCCCTCCTGCGGCGGATTCCCGAGGACGGTCTCTACCACGAGCTGCGCGACAGGGCAGAGGTCTACCTGGTCGGGGACGCCGCCGCGGCGCGGCCCACCGACAAGGTGATCCTGGAGGCCGCCGTGCTCGCCCGGCGGCTCTGACGCGCCCCGCCAGACCTCCCAAACCAAAATTGACCCCGGGGCCGGCCTCTCGGTATCGTGGGGCCGCCGGTGAGACATGCCCACTGAGTCCTATCGCCCGCGAGGCCCCCGGCGCCCGGAAGACGACGCCCTCTATCGGGCGCAGCGTCGGGAGCGGCGCCTCCGCCAGGAGATGCTGGTGCGCGCCGCCGTCTCCGTTCTCATCCTCGTCTTCAACGAGCTGGCCGGGCTCGGCGAGGGCCCCGACCCGGAGATCCGGACGGCCGCGCTCTTCGGCCTCGGGCTCAACGTGCCGTACTACCTGGCGGCCCGTTGGGGCCGATGGCTCCGGGTCCAGGCCTACGCTCGCATGCTGGGAGATGTGATCCTGCTGACCTGGGGACTGTACGGCGGTGGTGGCCTGGCCGCGGCCCCCTACGTGTCGGTGTACATGATCGTCCCCGTCTATGCCGGCACCGTGCTGTCGAGCAGGGCCTGCTTGGTGGCGACCGCGAGCGCCACCGTCGGCTATCTGCTGGTCGCCTTCCTACAGCGGGCGGGGACGCTCCCCATCACGGCACCACTGCCGCCGAACGCGTGGACGGTGGCAATCTTCAACCTCCTGGTGGTGAACGTGGTGGGTGGCCTCACCGCGCTCCTGGCCCGCGCCTACCGTCACAACCGCCGCCGGCTGGCCGCCCTCTACCAGGACCTCGAGCGCGCCTACGACGAGTCCTCCCGACTCAATGCCGAGATCCAGCGGTCGGCGCGCCTCCACGTCCTCGGCGAGGTCCTGGCCGGCGTGGCCCACGAGATCGGCAACGCGCTGCAGAGCGCCCTCCTGCCGATCGAGCTGGTCAGGCAGAAGGCGGGAGCGGTGGTGCCCGACATCCTCCGGCATCTGGAGCACATCGAGTACGGCTGCACCACCGCGGTCGGCGTCGTGAAGAACGTGCTGCAGACCGCTCGCCAGAGCTCGGACGAGAAAGTGCCGGTCTCCCTGGCCGACATGGCGCGCCGGACCGTCGAGCTGAAGGGCTACAGCCTCCGCCGCGACGGGATCGCGATCCAGCTCGACTTCCCGGCCGACTTCCCGCCAGTGGTGGGTCAGCCCTTTCGGCTCCAGCAGGTGCTGCTGAACCTCGTGGTCAACGCCCAGGAGGCGCTGCGCGGCAGCCCTCGCAGCCGGACGATCCGAATCGTCGGCTCGACCACCGAGGGGCGCGCCGTCGTGGAGGTCCACGACACCGGCCCCGGCATTCCCGCCGACGCGCTGCCCCGACTCTTCGAGCCCTTCTATACCACCAAGACTGACGGAACCGGGCTCGGCTTGGCGATTTCGACCGACATCGTGCGGGACCTGGGCGGCGACTTGACCGCTCGCAATGCGCCGGACGGCGGCGCGATCTTCCGAGTGAGCCTCCCCATCGCCCGGGACGGCGCGGCCCCCGGACGGCTAGGCGCGACACCCCGGGCGATCGCGCCCCGGCCGTGACCCGGGCGGCCGTCCTGAGCTTCGCCGTCGCCGTCGTGGCGGCGGCCCCGCTGGCGGCCCAGGAGATCTACCAGGCCGTGGTGCTGGAGCTGGCGGTCCCCGAGGTCCACGTCATCGTCGCCCGGGCTCACGGCGACGAGCGCGTCCAGTGCCTCTTGCGGGACACCACCGGTCGCATCCGTATCGCGGGGACCCAGCCCATCTCGACCGGACTGGCCTCGGGTGGGACGACGATCCTGACCATCCCGCTGCCGCTCCTCGACCCCGGCGAGACCGAGTTCGCCGTCACGCTCCTCCGCGGCAGCACCGAGATCCACCGCACGGAGTGGCGCCCGCTCTTCCGCACCTCGGCGCGCTGACCGGCTGAGCCGGCGGTGCTGGCCCTCCGGCTGCACGACCCCGCGCCGGTGGAGGCGGCGCCGCTACGCGTGGAGGAGCTCGCCGACCCCCAGCCCGGGCCCGGCGCGATTCGGCTGGCTGTCCGGGTCTGCGGCCTCTGCCACACCGACCTCCACATCGTCGAGGGCGAGTTGCCGCTCCCGGCGCGACCGCGTGTCCCCGGCCACCAGGTCGTGGGGGTGGTGGACGGCGTCGGGGCCGAGGTGCGGCGCTTCCAGATCGGCGAGCGGGTCGGCGTGGCCTGGCTCCACTGGGCGTGCGGGGTCTGTCCGGCGTGCCGGCGCGGCGACGAGAACCTCTGCCCGGCCGCGCGCTTCACCGGCTTCCACGTGGACGGGGGCTATGCGACGGCCCTGACGGTGCCGGCCGCCTTCGCCTACCGATTGCCGGCCGGACTGCCGGACGCGACGGCCGCGCCGCTCCTCTGCGCGGGGATCATCGGCTACCGTGCCCTTTGCGTCGCCGGGGTGCGGCCGGGGGAGCGGCTCGGCCTGTTCGGCTTCGGCGCCTCCGCTCACCTGGCCCTCCAGGTCGCCCGCTACTGGGGGTGCGAGGTCTCCGTGTTCACGCGGAGCGAATCCCATCGGGCGCTCGCGCGTGAGCTGGGCGCGGCCTGGGCCGGGCCGAGCGACGCGACGCCGCCGGCACCCCTCGACCGCGCGGTCCTCTCAGCGCCGGCAGGCGCGCTGATCCCGGCTGCCCTGGCCCGGCTACGGCCCGGGGGAACCCTCGCCGTGGCCGCGATCTACCTCGACGCGATCCCGGCGTTCGACTACGGGCTCGTGTACGGCGAGCGCGCGGTGCGGAGCGTGACGGCGAGCACGCGCCGGGACGGCGAGGAGCTGCTGGCGCTGGCGGCGGCGATCCCCCTCCGGCCGGAGGTCGAGCGGTTTCCCCTCGCCGAGGCCAACGCGGCGCTGGCCGCGCTCAAGGCGAGCCGCCTCCGTGCGGCTGGCGTCCTGGTCGTCGCGTGAGCCGTCCCGGGCCGGGGCCCGTCGCATCTCTGCGTCCTCGGCGCTCGGGCCGCGGCCCGGTACCCTGGAGGGTACCGCCAATGTTTCTTGCCGTAGGGCAGACCCGGGAGCTCAGAGATGGCCGAGGAACCGCCGGAGGTTCTTCAGGTAGTAGCCCATCGCGAGCGTGATCACCCCGGCGACGAGGGCGACCGCGAGGTACTGCCCCTCACCCGTCTCGCGGTACTTGACCACCTCCCAGACGGTGAAGAAGATCCCGAACAGGATCGCCGCGCCGATCAGGATGCGGTGGGCGACGATGATGAGAGCCGGACGCTCGGGCGGCTGGCTCATACAGAAGTGCCGGGCCTCACGTCCAGCCTCCGTCCACGCACAATACCTGGCCCGTGATGTAGTTCGCGGCCGGCGAGGCCAGAAAGGCGACGGCCTCGGCCACGTCGGCGGGTTGGCCCATCCGCGGGATGGGCAGCGCCTCGACCGGGTAGAGGTAGCCGCGCGTCATCTCGCTTTCGACGCCGCCCGGCGCCACCGCGTTCACGTAGATGCCGGCCTGGCCGACGTCCTTCGCGACCCACTTGGTGAGCGCGATGACCCCGCCCTTGGCGGCCGCGTAGGCCGGCCCGCTCCGACCCTGCCTCGCGTCGGTCGCCTCGCCGGCCCGGGAGACGGCGCCGCCGATGAGGCCGGAGATGGAGGCGATGGTGACGATCTTCCCGTAGCCCTGGCTCCGCATGACGGGGACGGCGGCCTGAATGGCGAGGAACGTGCCCTTGAGCACGACATCGACGACACGGTCCCAGGTCCCCTCCGCGGTCTCCTCGAGGCCGTCCCGGTGGAGGATGCCCGCGCTGGTGACCAGGATGTCGAGGCGGCCCAGCTCGCCCACCACGCGCGTCACCGCGCGGTGGACGTCGCTGGCCAGCGTGACGTCGCAGACCAGTCCGAGGGCGCGGCGACCGTGCTTGAGGGCGGCGACCAGGACAGGATCGGCCGGGAGGACGTCGGCCACCACGACATCGGCGCCCTCCCGGGCGAGAGCCAGCGCGCAGGCCTCGCCGATCCCGCGCGCCCCGCCGGTGACGAGGGCGACCTGGCCGTCGAGATCGGCCCGGTGGCTCGCCGGCGGCCCCGGTCGCGTCACGCGATGCGACGGGAAGTCCGGCGCGTCTCCTCCAGCCGCTCGAGCATCCGGTGGCCGGTCTTCTCGATGAAGCCACGGAAGTCGTCGGGATCGAGGGTCTCGACCGGCTTGGTGACGCCGAACTCCTTCGCGCAGGCGACCGCGCTGGTGTTGTAGATGACGTAGCGGGCCCCGTGCTTCTCGGGATAGGAGGCGAACATGCGGCGCTCGAACTCGCGGTCGGGCCGGAGGAGGTAGGGGTTGTACCACGGCTCGTTGGAAAGCTTCCCCCAGTCCTCCCGGGGGCCGGCGCCGGGCTGGACCGTGAACTGCCCCTCTTCGAGCACGCGGAGGGCCTCGTCGGTCGAGAGCGTCTGCTCGAACGGCGAGTGGGGGTCGCGGCGGAGCAAGACGACCAGGTCGATCGGGGTGGCGTAGGTCAGCGGGGCCAGCGCCCTGGGGTCGATCATGCAGCGGGAGTTCGGCACCTCGTCGTAGAAGCGACGACCGTCCCGGACGGGGACGTTCTCGGCGGGGTAGCGGTCGAAGACCTCCTTGAGCCGTCGCATGTCGGCCGGCATCTTGGCCTCGGTCAGGTCGTCCCGGACGGCATTGGTGCGGACGTAGATGTGACGCTCGGACGGAGTCGCGACCCCGTCCTTGACGTAGACCCAGTCGTCGGAGTTGATCCGGCCGCGATACCGCGGGTCGAGCCGGCCGATGTGGGCGAGGAGCTGGGTGTAGGTGGACTTCCCGGTCCCGGTCGGCGCGATGATGAGGACCCCGCGCCCGTTGACGTCGACCACCGCGCCGTGGATCGAGTGGATGTCGTACTTGGCCAGCTCGACCCCGGCCGCCCCCAGCGCCCAGCTCTTCATCTGGCCGTAGTAGTCGGTGTTCCAGAAGACGCACTCGTTGGTCTCGGCGCAGTAGTAGGCGCCGGCCGACTCGGGGTCGCGCCGCTCGATCGCGCACCACATGTGGACGCACGGGATGCCGTGGCGCCGGCCGGCCTCCTCGACCGCCGCCCGCTCGGTGAGGAACCAGTTGCGGGACCAGAAGTTGGCGGCATGGTGGGAGTTGGTCTGGAGGAACACCGGCATCCCGCCGATCGCGGCCTGGACGACCCGGCGGTCGCGACCGAGGACCCGCTCCGCCCGCTCCTTGAGCGCCTCGATCTCGGCCCGAGTCGCCTGCTTGTTCGCGTTGGGGGCCCGCCGCTTGAGCACGGTCTCGTGGCTGTACGCCGCCGGCGGTATCGGCCGCCCGCTGGCAGGGTCGAGCAGCGCCTCGGGGTTGGCGACGAGCGGGAACCCGGCGAAACCCCGGGCGTGGGCTTCCGTGAAGACCCCGGGGATCCGGTAGATGGGAGCGGTGGCGCCGTCAGCCATCGGGCTCTCCTCGCTCGGCGGTCCCATCATGCTCGATGGGAGCTGAGGACACTGGGGGACACTCAGCATTGCAACAGCCGGTACGACGAGAGGAGGGGCACCTGGTGCGGAAGGCGCTCGCCAGAGGATCCGGGATGACCCGCCGGCGGGCCTCCTCTGTTTCTAGTGAGTCACGACTCGGGCGTTCCTGTCAAGCATTTCCAGTGCAGAGGGGCCGCTACCGAGCGCCAAGTGGTTGGAACTCTGCTAGGCGGCCAGCTCGCGCTCCAGCGCGGCGAGGGGGATCGGGAGCCAGGACGGGCGATTGTTCAGCTCGTAGTTCAGCTCGTAGGCGGCCCGCTCCAGGCAGAACACCGAGAGCGCCAGCCCGACCACGTCGCGACGGGCGGGAATCAGCACGAGGCCGCGCTCGCCGGTGGCGCCCAGGTAGCCCTCGAGGTAGCTGTCGGCGACCGCGCGCTCCCAGGCCGCCTGCCACGGCTCCAGAAGCCGCCTAGCCTCGCGATCGTCCCCCGCCGCCTCGAAGAGCCCGGCGTAGCTCGCGTAGGTGAACGATCGCAGCATCCCGGCCACGTCGCGGAGCGGCGACTGCTTGGCCCGGCGGGCGGCCAGCGGGCGGGCCGGCTCGCCCTCGAAGTCGAGCACCACGAAGTCGTCCGCCTCCCCGGCGACGCGCAAAACCTGGCCGAGATGGTAATCGCCGTGGACTCGCGTCTTCCAGAGCAGCACCTCGCCCAGGCGCCCGATGGCGTCCGCCACCCGCGCGTGGACGGCGTCGGCCGCCCGCAGGAGCCGCTCGATGGTGGGCCCGTGGTCGGTGCCGGCGGCCCGCCCCGCGGCGCGCAAGCCGGCCAGGCCGCGGGTGACCTCGGTCTCCACCGCGGCCTGCCAGGCGGCGAGGTCCTCGGGCGTGACCGGTTCCGGCGCGAAGGCCGGATCGCCGGCGTCCGAGGCCAGCGCGGCGTGCAGCTCGCCGGTCACTTCGCCCAGCCGGCGGACGCTCGCCAGGTAACTCCCGGCCAGCCCGACCACCGCCGCCGGCGCCGGCTCCCCGGCCCGTCCGAGCGGATGGGCGCCGACGTCCCCGTAGAACACCCGCAGCGCGCCGAGGGTCCAGGTCCAGCCGTCCGCCGCGCCGGGCACGAACGTCTGCAGCACGCCGACCGTGCGCTCGCCGCTCGGGGCCAGATGACGGATGAAGCCGGCCAGGAGGGGGGCGTTCCGAAAGCGGGTCCTGAAGGTGAGGAAGCGCGAGATCTCCAGCTCGGGATTGTCGCCGACATGGAGCCGCCGGAAGAGCTTGAGGATCAGGCGGTCGTCGAAGACCACCGAGCTGTTGCTCTGTTCGCTGCCGATCCGGCGGACCCGCGCCAGCGGCATCCGGTTCGTGCCGTCGGTGATCTGGGACAGGACCGGCGTTCGCTCGAACCCGAAGGCCCCCATCGCCGCCGGCAGCCGGGCCGCGTCCTCGAACTGGCGGAGGAGCGCCTCGCCGACCGCGGGGTCGGCGATCCCGTCGTAGAGGAGCCACTCCTGTTCGGGCGCGGTCAGCCGGGCCAGCGCCACGCCGGGCGTCTCCGCGAGGGCCCGGGCCGCGGTGGCCGGCCGGGCCGCCACCGGCAGCGAGTAGAGCTCCGGCTCCCCCGCCGTGAAGGCGACCTCGACGAGGAGCAGCGCCGCCGGCACCTCCGCCGGCAACGCGGCGCTGTCGGCCACCGACACCCCGGCCACGGTGCGCCCTTTGCTCCCGAACCAGCGCTGGGCTCGGAGGTACTCGGCGAGGCCGGACCCCAGGCCGGCGACGGTCGCCGCCAGGCCGCATCCGTCGGGCGGTGCCGGCAGGCTAAAGTGGGGAAGTGCCGGCTCCATACCGCGTCCAGCTCCAGTCGACGGTGTCGCGCTCGTCCGCCCGCGGCGGATCGAGGTGGAACCAGTAGTAGCCATAGGGGCCGAGGCTCAGGGTGTACGGCTCGGCGCCGAGGGCCGGGAAGCGAGCGCCGCCCAGGACCTCGACCGGGACCTGGCCGGCGAACCGCCGGAGGTCGAGCTGGACCGGCTGAGCGGACGCGGCCAGGTTGTGGACGAGGAGGAGCCGCTCGCCCTCGTGCTCGCGGAGGTAGGCCAGGATGCGGTGGTTGGCCGGCCGCAGGAACTCGATGGTGCCCCGGCCCAGCCCCCGGTAGCGCTTCCGCGTCGCGATGAGCCGACGCATGGTGTTGAGCAGCGAGGCCGGCGTGCGGAGCTGGGCCTCCACGTTGACTCGCTGGTAGCCGTAGACGGGATCGTGGATGACCGGGCTGTAGAGCCGGGCGGGATCGGCCCGCGAGAAGCCGGCGTTCTCGTCGCCCGACCACTGCATGGGAGTCCGCACCCCGTGGCGGTCCCCCAGATAGATGTTGTCGCCCATGCCGATCTCGTCGCCGTAGTAGATGATGGGGCTCCCCGGCATGGTGAACAGGATGCTGGTCAGCAGCTCGATCTTCCGGCGGTCGCGGTCGAGCAGGGGGGCCAGGCGCCGGCGGATCCCGATGTTGAGCTTGGCCTGCCGATCGGGAGCGTAGGCGTAGTACATGTACTCGCGCTCCTCGGCCGTGCACATCTCCAGTGTCAGCTCGTCGTGGTTTCGCAGGAAGAAGCACCACTGGCAGTTCTCGGGGATGGGCGGCGTGTGCGTGAAAATGTCGGTGATCGGCCGCCGGTCCTCGCTCTTCACGGCCATGAAGATCCGCGGCATGAGCGGGAAGTGGAAGGCCATGTGGAACTCGTCGCCGTCGCCGAAGTAGGGGCGGACGTCCACCGGCCACTGGTTGGCCTCGGCGAGCAGGATGCGGCCGGGGTAGGTCTCGTCCAGACGGCGGCGGAGGGCCTTGAGGAAGGTGTGGGTCTCGGGGAGGTTCTCGCAGTTGGTGCCTTCCCGCTCGAACAGGTAGGGCACCGCATCGCAGCGGAAGCCGTCGAGGCCCTTCTCCAGCCAG
Source organism: Candidatus Methylomirabilota bacterium (assembly GCA_036001225.1). Lineage (GTDB taxonomy): Bacteria > Methylomirabilota > Methylomirabilia > Rokubacteriales > DASRDR01 > DASYUM01. The sequence goes on from DASYUM010000123.1 coordinate 25,241, forward strand.
AACGCCATCACGTCGAACATCGCCTCCCGGACCCGGGGGTTGTCGTAGTTGAGGTCGGGCTGGTGGCTGAAGAAGCGGTGCCAGTAGTATTGCTTGGCCACCGGGTCCCAGGTCCAGTTCGAGCGCTCGGTGTCCACGAAGATGATGCGGGCCTCCCGGTAGCGCTCGGGGTCGTCGCTCCAGACGTAGTAGTCGCGGAACGGTGAGTCCTTGGCCTTCTGGGCGGCCTGGAACCACGGGTGCTGGTCGGAGGTGTGGTTCATGACCAGATCGGCGATGACCCGGAGGCCGCGCCGGTGGGCCTCGTCGAGGAAATCCTTGAAGTCCCCGATGGTGCCGAAGTCGGGATGGATCGAGTAGAAGTCGGCGATGTCGTAGCCGTCGTCCCGGAGGGGTGACGGGTACATGGGCAGGATCCACAGGCAGTCCACGCCCAGCAGCTGGAGATAGTCGAGCTTCTGGGTCAGGCCCCGGAAGTCGCCGATGCCGTCGCCGTTGGCGTCGTAGAACGCCTTGACGTGGACCTCGTAGAAGACGGCGTCCTTGTACCAGAGGTCGTCGGCCGCCACCGCTCGCCTACCCTCGCGTCGCCAAGGTGAAGATGATTGCCGGCTCCTCCGGCGTGAGCCGCACCCGCGGCACTGGCCCCTGCCACGGCAGCGCCCGGTCTCCCAGGAGGTCCCAGGCTCGGTAGGGCTGATCGGGGCCGATGCCGAGGGCGTCCAGCGGGAGGTGAAGCGCGCTCTCGCGAGCCGCCCCCGGTTCGAGCGACACCGCGACCAGCACCGCGTCATCCCCTTCCTTCGTCATCTTACCGTAGAAGAGGACGGCGGGGTCGTCGGCCGGGTAGAAGGCCAGGTTCTCGTACTGCTGGAGGGCCCGGTGGGCGCGGCGAATCGCGTTCAGGCGGCCGATGTAGGCCTTGATGTTTCCGGGCGCGTCCCAGTCCCGCACCTTGATCTCGTACTTCTCGTTGTCGATGTACTCCTCGACCCCGGGCCGGGCGACGCCTTCGCACAGCTCGAACCCGCTGTAGATCCCGTACAGCGAGGAGAGCGTGGCCGCCAGCGCGACGCGGATCTTGAAGGCCGGCCGGCCGCCCTCCTGGAGGAACGGCATCAGGATGTCCGGCGTATTGGTGAAGAGGTGTCCGCGCATGTACTCGCGGACGTCGGTCTGGGTCAGCTCGGTCAGGTAGTCCGTCAGCTCGGGCTTGGTGGTCCGCCAGGTGAAGTAGGTGTAGGACTGCGTGAAGCCGAGCTTGGCCAGTGCTCGCATCATCTTGGGCCGGGTGAACGCCTCGGCCAGGAAGATCACGTCGGGATGGGCGGCCTCGATCTCCTCGATGAGCCAGCGCCAGAACGGGAGCGGCTTGGTGTGGGGGTTGTCCACCCGGAAGGTGCGGACGCCCTGGGCAATCCAGAACTCGACGATGCTGAGGAGCTCCCGCCACAGCGCCTCCCAGTCGGCGGTGGCGAAGTTGAGCGGATAGATGTCCTCGTACTTCTTCGGTGGGTTTTCGGCGTACTTGATGGACCCGTCGGGGCGCTGGTAGAACCACTCCGGATGCTCGCGGACGTACGGGTGGTCGGGCGAGCACTGGATCGCGTAGTCGAGGGCGACTTCCATCCCCCGGGCGCGGGCGGCCTCGACGAACCGGCCGAAGTCGGCCAGCGTCCCCAGGCTGGGCTCCACCGCCTTGTGGCCCCCCTGCTCGTTTCCGATCGCCCACGGGCTGCCGGGGTCGTCGGGGGCAGCGACCAGCGCGTTGTTGCGCCCCTTGCGGTGAGTGCGGCCAATCGGGTGGATGGGCGGGAGATAGACCACGTCGAAGCCCATCGCCTGGATGTCGTCGAGTCGGGCGATGCAGTCCTCGAAGGTCCCGCTCCGCCCTGGCACCCGCCCCTGGGAACGGGGAAACATCTCGTACCAGGCGGCGAAGCGCGCGGCCGGCCGATCCACCACCACCTCCAGCTCCCGGTCGTAGCGGCTGAGATCGGCGCGCTCCGCCCACCGCGCCATGACCCTGGCGAGGCCGGCGTCGCCGGCGGCGCGGGCGCGGGCCTCGGCCGCCTCGCCCCCGGCGAGCCGCGCGGCGGCCGCTTCCAGGTCCGCGCGGTCGGCGCCACCCGCGCGGGCGGCCGCCCGGCGGACGAGGGCGGCGCCCTCCTCCAACTCGCTCGCCACGTCCTGGCCGGCGGTAACGCGCTTGTCGAGGTCCCGCTGCCAGGAGGCGAAGGCATCCGTCCACGCCTCGATCGTGTAGGTGTAGCGGGTATTCGCCTCCAGCGGGAACGCGCCCGTCCACCGGTCATTGTCGAAGTGGCGCATCGGCGCCTCGCGCCACTCCGCCTCCCCGCGCGGGCGATACTTGATGGCCGCCGCCAGGACGTCGTGACCGTCCCGAATGATGTCGGCCCAGACCTCCAGGGTGTCGCCGACCTCGCGCTTGATCGGGTAGCGGCCGTCGTCCAGTTTCGGGTAGACGGCCTCGATCAGGATCCGTGGCCATTCCTTCACGGCAGGCTCCTCACCAGCCCCTCCCCCACCCCCGACCCGTGCCCAGTGCACCCATGCGACTCCTATACCGGCTCTATCGCCAACGATCGACCAACGCGGGCTTCATCTCCTCGAAGGCCCGCGCCTGTTCCTCGAGCAGCCGCTCCTGGGCCGGCCCCGGCCGCCGGGCCGCCTCACGCCAGAGGGCGGCCAGCCGCCCCAGGTAGAGCGGCACCAGACTCCGCAGGAGGTGGTCGCGGTGCAGCACCCGGAAGCGGTAGGCGAGGAGGAAATCGTACACGACGCGGGCCCACAGGTCCGGCGAGAAGACGAACTCCTCGGGCGGCAGGTCTCCGAGCGGGTAGAGGTCGGCGAGCGTGGCGGCGCTGAGGGCCTGCTCCCAGATCGGCTGGAGGTCCCGCAATCCCTGACGGAACATGGTGACCATCCCCGCCTGACTGGCCGCCAGCGGCTCACTCCGCACCACCGTCGGCGCCCCCAGCGTACGGGGGGGCGGGCGCGGCGTGGCGTCGCGCCACTGCTCCTCGTACAGCTCGGCGAGCGCGAACGCCCCGCCGGCCACCTCGCTCATGATCGCGCCGAGGTCGACCCGCGTCTCCCGCGGCTCCTCGGCCCGCACCCCGAGCCACGCCTCGCCGAGGCGGACGCCGCTGGCGGCGGCGGTCGTGGTGATGAACAGGGGCAGCGAGCGGGTGGCGAGGCCGCCCCCGCCGGGCGTGTCGCACAGCCGCTCCAGCAGCCCTCGCGACAGCGCGACCTCGGCGGGCACTCCCTGGCGCACCGCCGCCCCGTAGAGGGCGCGGGTCAGCGGGTAGAGGAGGCAGCTGGTCAGCGCGCCGTCGAGGACGGGGCGGGCGAAGAGCGGCGCCACCAGATCGAGCTCGCCATCCCACACCGGGCGGAGGAGCCGCTCCACCCATTCGTCGGGGAGGGCGCGCAGATCGGCCCCGACCAGGAGCAGGGCTCGCGCCCCGACCAGGCGGGCGGCCACGCCGAGCATCCGGAAGGCTTCGTCGGCGCCCGGCACTCCGTGGACCTGGGGAACCGGGCGCCGGGACGCCGCCGCCGGATAGAGGAGGGAGCAGAGTGGGACCTCGGCGACGGCCTGGGCGGCCGCCTCGACGGTCCCATCGGACGACCCCGCGTCGGCGTGCGCGAGGACGACCCGGGCCTCCGGAAAATGCGCGCGGACACCCTTCTCCACCCCCTGGACGACCCCGGCGATCGTCCGGGCATGCTGGTAGGACAGCACGCCGATCAGGAGGTCGGCGGCCCCGACCTCGGCCAGCCGCTGCGCCGCCTCCGGCGGCAGCCGCGCCGCGTCCATCGCGCGCCCCGCCCCGACCTCACCTCACCAGTCGCGTGAGCAGCGTGAGGTAGTCGGCGAGATGTCGGGTGATGAGGAAGTTCCGCCGGACGTGCTCGCGCCCGGCCCCGCCCAGGCGGCTCGAAGCCTCCGGATTGTTGAGGAGGTAGCGGAGCCAGAACGCGGCGCCCTCTGGCGAGTGGACGATGTAGCCGGTCACGTCGTGGATGATCTGGGCCGTGATACCGGCCGAGGCGCCGCCGATCACCGGCTTGCCCTTCCACATCCCCTCCGCCACGGTGAGCGGAAACCCTTCTCGCACCGCCTTCTGCAGCACCACCGTCGCCGCCCGCTGAAGCGCGTTGATCTCCAGGTGGGCTTCGGGCGGCAGCTCCAGGACCTGGATGTCGGGATCGCGGCCCGCCGCGTCCCGCACCTCGGCCAGGAGCGCCGTCCCCTCGGGGTCGTCCACCGCTCCGCTGCCGGCCAGGACGAGCCGGCAGTCGTTGTGCCGGCGGACCAGCCGGAACGCGTTGATCACGCCGATCGGGTCCTGGGCCCGGTCGAACGGGGACACCTGGAGGAGGAGGGGCTTGTCGCGGGGGACACCGAGCCGGTCGAGGGTGGCATCCACCTCCTGCCGGGAGAGCCGGCGGTTCTTGTCCGCCAGCGGGTCGATCGACGGGTACACCAGGTAGAGCGGGATGGGGAGCGTGGGGGCGAAGCGGGGCAACGAGAAGACGGCGGCGTCGTACCGGACGACGAACCGGCGGAGGAAGCTCCAGACCCGGCGCTGAGGGGTGGAGACGTCGACGTGGCAGCGCCAGACCCAGCGCCCGCCTGCCCCCCGGTGCTCGACGAGCGCGGCCGGCTGGGGGTCGTGGACGAGGACGAGGTCGGCCTCCAGCGGCAGCCGCCGCGCGTTGTCACGGTTCACCGTCTGGTAGGCCTCGAACATCTCGTCGGTAATGACCTGCTCCGTCCCCTGGAGCGCCTGCTGGAGCGCCTTGGTCGTCCGATAGAAGAGCGGATTGCCGGTGATGACTTCCCACGAGGCCTCGACCCCCAGCTCGCTCAGCATCGGGCCCATGCGCTGGAGGATCTCGGCGACGCCGCCGCCGTAGCGGGTCGCGCTGACGTGGAGGAAGCGTCGCCCCTTGGCTCGCTCGGCCATCCGGCTGATGAAGTCGACCGTCCCCTTGGGAGCGATCTCGCGGTAGTCGGTGATGGAGGTCACCGGGCCGCCTCGGTCTCCCGGCAGCAGCTCACCGCACTTCCTCCAGCGCTTCATCGACGAGCGTGAGGAGGCGCGAGCGCACCCGTTCCAGGCTCCCCACATAGGGATTGATCCGCCGCACCCGGTCGGCGAGGTCGCCGAGCCCGAGGTCGCGGCGGAGCCAGTTGGAGAAGTCGTTCTCCAGCCGGCCCTGCCGCACGCGCGCTTCGAAGAGGTGGAAATAGATCGCGCTGGCGTCCACCTGGCCCAGCGCGTCGCGGAATTCGGTCAATGTCTCGGCCGACAGGCCGACCGGCAGCTCGATCACGTGGCTCTGGAGGAAGTCGAAGGGCTGACCCACCGCGATCCGCGGCACCGCGCGCTGGCGTGAGAGGTGGTGGTCGATGACCGAGACCAGCTCCTCCCGCAGCGCCTCCAGGTCGCGGAACTCGAAGGGGTCCACCATCGCGAGCTTCTCGCCGAGGACCGGGTCGCGCACCTCGCCCACGACCCAGGCGGCGAAATCGTTGGTGTAGGTACTGGCGAAGACTCGCGAGCGGAGGAAGAAGCCGTGGGTGTGGTAGTAGACCGAGCCCGGCGGGACCTGGGCCAGGAGGTCGGCCAGCTCCTTCTCGTCCTCGGCGCGCTGGCCGAGGATCTCCCGCAACTCCACGCAGCCGACGAACACGAAGGGGTTCACCGGGTGGCGTCCAGGCCAAACCCCAGCGCCGCGGCCAGCGGCGCCAGCAGCGGCCGGGCCGCCCGTCCGGTTTGGCCCCACAGCTCGAAGAACCGGTTCTGGGCGATCCAGAGGCTGGGAACGCAGCCCAGCTCGGCCCCCACCCGCAACACGGCGATCACGCTCTCGACGCGCTCGGGAGTCACCGCATCCTGCAGCCGCGTCATCCGGGCCAGGAGGGCGCGCTCGAGATGGGCCGATATCCGCTCGCGCTCGAGGGCCAGGTCCAGACCGAGCAAGCGGGCCTCGGTCAGGATCTCGCGGATCGGGGCGGGGACCCCGTCGCTCTCGGCCAGCTCGGGCAGGGCCCGCTCGAGGTCGCGTCCCAGGACGTAGCGGGCGGCCAGGGCCAGCGCGCTGGGGGGGGGTGCCTCGGCCTCGCGCATGTACTGGAGCAGCCGACGACTCTCCTCGTAGAGACGCCGGTACGTCTCCTCGAAGCCCCGGAGGACTCCCTCGGTGACGGCGGCCAAGATCTTCCGCCGTTCCTCGAGGAAGAGGTCCCGGATGCCGTAGGCCTTCCCCTCGAAGTGCCGATCGAGAGCCCGGACGACGTCGGCCAGGCTGTGGCCCGTGAAGCGGCGGAGCAGCTCGCTGCGGACACGGGCGAAGGCGGGGGGATCGAGGAGCCCCCGCATGGCGCAGTGGAAGTCGTGCCCGCCGAAGTGCAGGACGGCGACGGCGGCCTCTTCGACCTCCCCGGTCACGTCCGAGGTCACCCGGACCCGTCCGACCGCGAGCGACGTCTCGCCGTAGGCCTCGCGCTGCCACTCGAGCCGGGAGACCGTGTAGGCGTAGACGCTCGCCTCCGCACCGTAAGCCTCGAACGGCGCGGCGATGGCGTAGTGCGCGATGACGCGCCGGAGATCGACGATGGCAGGGACGACGTGCCGGCGGTAGAGCGCCTCGCCCGTCCCCAGCTCGGGCAGGTTGGAGGGGACGGCCCGCAAGCGCTCGACGAACTGCCCCTCCAGGTCGAGGCCGCCTCCGAGCTGGGCGGCAAGCTGGATGGCCCGGGCCGCGTAGCGTAGCACCTGGACGGTCTCGATCCCCGACACCTCATCGAAGAACCACCCGCAGGAGGTGTACATGAGCAGCCGCTGGCGCTGGAGCTCGAGCAGCTTGAGGGTCTCGATCTGCTCGGCCGGCGCCAGCGGTCGGAGCTGGTGGCGGCCCAGGAAGTCGGCGATGACGGAGACCGAGCGGACCAGGATCACCTGGATGTAGTCGTCCCGGGCCTGCCAGGGATCCTTCAGCAGCGCCCCCGCCCGGGCTTCGAACAGCGGGTCGAGCTGCTCGCTCAGCCAGTCGAGGGCGGCCCGCAGCGGTGCCCGCCAGCGCTGGTGCCAGCCGGACCGCCCCGAGTTGCAACCGCAGTCGGCCCGCCAGCGCTCGACCCCGTGCGGGCAGCTCCACGACGAGGACTCCACGATCTCGACGCCGTGGACCGGCGGGTGGAGGGCCAGATGAGCCCCGTGGTTGGTCAGGGTGGCTCGCCCGTCCTCCGCGATCCGATGGCAGGCGGCGGCCAGCGCCATCTCTCCGAACGGGTGGTGGTGCCCGTAGGATTCTCCGTCGGTCGCCACCTGGACGAGTTGCGCCTCGGGGCGGTCCTCTTCGAAGGCGGCGAGGAGGCGGCCGGCATAGGCGTCCCCCGACTGGAGGAGCCCCTCGAAGGCGACCGCGTGGGAGATGGGCCCGTCGTAGAAGAAGAGAGCGAGGCTCCGGCCGTCGCGCCCTTCCCAGCGGTAGGCGCGACGAGGGTCGATCCCGGCCCCCACCGCCCGCCACTCGCCATCGGGGAGGGCCCGGACCCGGGCCGCCTGCTTGGGGGCGAGGATGGTGAAGCGGAGGTCGTGCTCGGCCAGCACCTCGAGCGTCTCGGTGTCCACCGCCGTCTCGGGAAGCCACATCCCCTCCGGCTCGCGGCCGAAGCGGTGACGGAAGTCGGCCAGGCCCCAGCGGACCTGGGTGACCTTGTCGCGACGCGAACACAGGGGCATGATCGCGTGGTTGTACGGCTGGGCGAGCGCGTTGCCGTGCCCGCCGCGGGCGGCCACGCTGATCCGGTCCGCGTCCACGATGCGAGCGTAGACGTCAGGCCGTTCGACGGCGAGCCAGTGGAGCAACGTCGGGCCAACGTCGAACGAGATGTGCTCGAAGTTGTCGACGATGTCCAGGATGCGGTTCTGGGCGTCGGCCCGGCGAGCCGCCGTGTTGGGTCCGTAGCACTCGGCAGTGATGCGCGCGTTCCAGTCGTGGAATGGATAGGCCGAGTCCTGGATCTCCACGGCCTCGAGCCAGGGATTCTCGCGGGGGGGCTGGTAGAAGTGGCCGTGGATGGCGACGTAGCGCCGGACTTCGGTCATGGTCAGGAAGCGGCCCGGGCCTCGGTCAGAGGGTCTCCTCCAGATCCAGCTGGTGCGCCCGGCCGCCGCGCGGGATCACGACGATCCCCGACCGGTCCACGTGGTAGCGACGGGCATCCTCCTCGGGGTTCTCGCCGATCGTGGTGCCGCGCTCGAGCCGATTGAAGCGATCCACGATCACGCGACGCAGGCGCACGCCCTTCTCCAGTCGGGTCCCGTCCATGACGATGGAGTCCTCGATCACGCACCCTTCGCCGACCTGGACGCCCCGTCCCAGGATCGAGCCGCGCACGGCGGCGTGGCGGATCAGGCTCCCCTCTCCCACGTGGGCGTTGTCGATCTCGCCGCCGAGGATGCGGGCGGCCGGGCCGTGGTAGCGGGACGCCAGGATGGGCCAGGCCGGGTTGTCGAGATCGAAGCGGGGGGCCTCGCCGAGGAGGTCCATGTGGGCGTGCCAGTAGCTCTCGACGGAGCCGACGTCGCGCCAGTATCCCCGCTCCTCGTACGGCTTGAGGCCGGGGACCTCGTTGGCCTGGAAGTCGTAGGCGAAGACGCGGCCGGCCGTGAACAGCTCGGGGATGATGGTCCGCCCGAAATCGTGCTCGGTCGAGCGCCGGGCATCCTCGAGCAGCGTGTCCACCAGCGTATCCCGGTTGAAGAGGTAGTTGCCCATGGAAGCGAACGCCCGGTCAGGCCGTCCCGGGATCCCCTGCGGCCGGGCCGGCTTTTCCTCGAAGGAGACGATCCGCTGCTCGGCGTCCACCTCCATGACGCCGAATTCGGACGCCTTCTCGATCGGCACCGGGAGGGCGGCCACCGTCGCCTGGGCACCGTGGGCGACGTGGAACTGGACCATCTGGTTCACGTCCATCCGGTAGACGTGGTCGGCCCCGAACACCGCGACCAAGTCGGGGGCGAAATCGTCGATCAGGTGGAGGTTCTGGAGGACCGCGTCGGCGGTGCCGCGGTACCACATCTCCCCCATCCGCATCTGCGGCGGCACCACCGTCACGAAGTGGTCGGCGGCCAGCCCCCCGCTGCGCCAGCCGAGTCGGAGGTGCTCGATCAGCGACTGGGACTTGTACTGGACGAGGACATAGAGCGAGAGGACGCCGGAGTTGACGAAGTTCGAGAGGACGAAGTCGATGATGCGGTAGCGGCCGCCGAACGGGACGGCCGGCTTGGAGCGCTCGCGGGTCAGGGGGTCGAGCCGCTCTCCCTTCCCCCCCGCCATGATGAGGGCGAGGACGCGCTGGGGCCGCACACTCCCGCCTATGGCCTCACGCCCCGTCGCCGCGGGCCCAGGCGGGGTCACGTCCCGCGGGCCCAGGCGGGGTCGAGGTCCGGGAAGGGGAAGTCGTCGCGCTCGAGCCGCCGCAGACTCTCCTCCTCCTCGGGACTCAGGGCACCGGTCACCTCCAGCTTGCTGACCAGCTCGAGCAGGCGCTTGAACTCGGCATAGTGTTCGGCGAAGCGCCGCTCGGCGTAGTCACGGGCGGATACGGTGGTGATGAGGAATTGCCAGTCGGAGGCCTGGAGCAGGAGGGCCTCCCGGCAGGCCTGGGCCAGCAGCCGGCGGCGGAGCGGCGCATCGCCGCCGGCCACGGCCTTCCCGAGCTCCGCTACCAGCGCCTGCTCGGCGTCGTAGACCCGGTCCCATGTCCATTCGGTTTCGCGGTTCAGCCAGACCCGGTGGTCACCACCCTCGCCCCACGATCCTTCCTGGAGCGTCGTCACCTCGGCGGGAACGCCGGCGTCCACGATCTCGGCCAGGGTCACCGGGCGGACTCCGTTGGCGGCCATCCGCCGGGCAACCCCTTCCAGCCACGCCGGGCCCTCGAACCACCAGTGCCCGAACAGCTCGGCGTCGTAGGGCGACACCACGACCGTCCCGCCGTCCGCGCCCGCCTCGGCCAGCGTCCGCCGAACCAGATGGACGAAGTGGTCCGCGTGGGCGCTGACCCGTTCGGCGGCCGCCGCCGGGTTGTAGAGCTGCTTGTCGCCGAGATCCACCCCCGGCCCGGTCACCCGCCAGTAGCGGAAGCCGCCGGGGAAGTGCTTCTTGTGGAACTCGAGATACTGGGGCTCACCCGGGTAGCCCTGGTCGCGACTCCAGACCTGGACGGTCGTGTGGGGATCGCGGACGAACGCAACCGCGGTGCCGGTACCCCCGCGGGAGGCGATGCGATACGGCCGGTAGGGTGTGGCCGCCCGGCCCGCCCGGGCCGTTCGCATCGCCGGCCGCTCGCGCGGGAGCGCGGCCAGCGCGGGGAAGAAGTCGCGGTAGGCGGACAGCGGCGAGCCGCTCCGCACCAGGTGCGTGTCCACCACGAAGAACTCGAGGCCGTAGCGGGCGAGCAATTCCTCGATCCCCGGCCGGGGCCCGCGCTGAGCCTTGGCGGCGCCGACCGGCGGCGCCCACTGGTAGCGGGGTCGGTAGGCGCATTCCGGCAACCAGATCCCGCGGGGCCGACGGCCGAAGTGGCGGACATGGCTCTCGACGGCGGTGCGGAGCTGGAGGTGGATGGACTCGTCCCGCGAAAGGAGCGGGAGATAGCCATGGGTCGCGGCGCAGGTGATGATCTCCAGATGGCCGCCCGCGCCCAGCTCGGCGAACGCGCCGAGGAGGTCTCCGCCCACGCCGCGGAGCAGCCCCCACATCCGCTCGAAGTACTCCTCCCAGTGGTGGGTCAGGGCGACCAGGGCGTCCTGGCCCTCGCGGCGGAAGTAGCTGCGGTTGTCCTCCACGTAGCGAAGCCGGGTGCCGATGAAGAACTCCATCTCCTTCTGGAAGACGTCCGAGGCCAGCTGCTCGGCGAGCACCGGCGAGATGTTGATCGTCCAGCGCGGCGAGATCCCATCGGCGACCAGCCGGCGGGCGGCGTCGAGGAGCGGCAGATAACACTCGACGGTCGCCTCGTTGAGCCAGTCGGAGCCGTGAGGCCACCGGCCGTGGTTCAGGACGAACGGCAGGTGCGTGTGGAGGACGAGGGCGAAGCCCGGCCCCGGCTTGGCGGGCGAGGCGGGAGCGATCGGACTCCGGGTCGGTTCGCGCTTTTTCACGGGCTGTGGCCGCGAATTACGGGAAGTTACCTAACAAGGCTAGCGTTACAGAACGCCTGCTGAGTGTCAAGCCGAAAGGCCCGGCGGCGACGAACGGGCCGTCGGGAGACCCAGGAGCATCTCGGGATAACCGCGCGCCGCGGGAAGCTGAACCGCCCCGCGTGTGATGGCCCGCTCCGAGCGGCGGCTTTTGCCGCCGCAAATTCTCCGGGGGGAGGCCCGGAGGGGGCCGTCGAGGCCCCCACCGGGGGTCGAGGCTTCTCCGGCCTCCC
>DASYUM010000124.1:0-7335 GCA_036001225.1 Candidatus Methylomirabilota bacterium
GCCCTCTCCCCCGAGGGGAGAGGGAGAGACATCGAGGCTAGCCCTCGGTCTTGTTCAGCAGCTCCTGGAACTCCTTCTGGGCCTGGGCCAGCACCTGGGCCGCCGGCGCGCCCTCGATGGCCCGCTGGATCGCCACCCCGACGATGTCGCGGTACTCGGTGACTCCCACGATCTCCGGCAGGCCGAGGCGTCCGATCTTCATGGACTCCTGGTAGGCGTCATACCAGTCGGCCGGCATCTTGGGCTTGGCCTTCACCTCGGGGTGGCTCCAGGGCGATGTGCGTCCCACGCCGACGCCGGCCAGGAGCTCGCGGACCGCATTCTGCTTGTTGGTCGCCCACTGGACAAAGAGGTAGGCGGCGTCCTTGTTGCGGCTCTGCGCCGAGACCGCCATGCCGGTCCCGAACATCGTGGCGATGTGACCGCCCGGCCCCGCCGGCAGCGTCGTGTACCCCACCTTGCCCACGACCTTCGACTTGGTCGGGTCCTCGAACTGGTTGGCGAAGTTGACGCCGTCCCAGTAGAGGGCGACCTGGCTCTGCATGAAGGCCGCCGAGCACTCGTACCAGTTGAAGTTGATGACCCCGGGGGGCCCGAAGCGTCGGACCATGCTCGCGTAGTACTCGAGGGCGGCCACCGCTACCGGCGTATCCAGCGAGGCCTTGCCGTCCTTGGTCATGAAGTTCCCGCCCATCGCGAAGAGCACGATGCTCCACTGCGGGGCGTTGGCGTTCTTGAGCCCGCGGGAGACGAAGCCGTAAAGGCCGGGCGGCGCGTGGAACTGAGCGGCGTGAGCTTCCAGCTCGGCGAGCGTCTTCGGGGGCTTGAGGTTCTTCTGGGCGTAGAGGTCCTTCCGGTAGAAGAGAACGTGGGGATCCACGAAGGCCGGCAGCGCCGACAGGCTGCCGTCGGGCTGGGTCAGGAGGGACTTCGTCCCGGCCGGGACGTCGTTCCAGTCGTAGTCGGGGCTCGTCAACGTCCGGTCGTCGAGATACCGGTTGAGAGGCTGATACCAGCCGGCCTTCCAGAACCGCTTCTTCTCGACGTGGAGCGAGGTGAAGAAGGCGTCGATGCCGCTCGAGCCGCCGGTCATCTCCACCGTGAGCTTCTGGCGGGCCTGGATCTCCGGCAGCGTCTCCCACTTCACCGTCATCCCGGTCAGCGACTCGAACTCGGGGATGTTCTTCTCCAGCACCTCGACCCAGGGATGCTTGGTGAGCAGGAGGAAGAGCTCCTTGCCCTGGAAGCGCTTCCAGGTGAAGCCCTGGGCGCGGGCCGGCGTCCACACGAAGGGGCCGGTGGCGGCCCCGGCCAGGGCGGCGCCACCGAGCCGAAGGATGTCGCGGCGCGAGGGAATGCCAGCCATCTCAACCCTCCGTCTTGTTCAACAGCTCCTGGAACTCCCGGTGGGCGTCGGCCACGACCTGCGCCGAGGACGCCCCTTCGATCGCCCGCTGGATGGCGACCCCGATGATGTCCCGGTACTCGGTGACGCCCACGATCTCGGGCAGCCCGGGCCGCCCGATCTTGAGCGACTCGAGATACGCGTCGTACCACTCCTGCGGCATCTTGGGCTTGGCCTTCACCTCGGGGTTGGTCCAGGCCGAGGCCCGGCCGACGCCGACGCCGGCCAGCAGCTCGCGCACCGCGTTCTGCTTGTTGGTGGACCAGGCGCAGAACAGGTAGGCGGCTTCCTTGTTCCGGCTCTGGGCCGAGACCGCCATGGCGTTGGTGAACGTGCAGGTGTGGTGGCCCCCGGGGCCGGCCGGCAGCACGGCGTAGCCGACCTTCCCGGCGATCTTCGACTTGGCCGGGTCCTCGAACTGGTTGGCGAAGTTCACGCCGTCGAAGTAGATGCCGACCTGGCCCTGCATGAAGGCCGAGCTGCACTCGTACCAGTTGAAGTTCACCACGCCCGGCGGGCCGTAGCGGCGGAGCATCCCGGCGTAGGTGTCCATCGTCTTGACCCACTCGGGGGTGTTCAGCGCCGACTTCCCATCCTTGGTGAGATAGTCGCCGCCGTGCACGAAGAGCATGTAGGCCCACGGCGTCGCGTTGGCGTTCTTGAGGCCGCGGTACACGATGCCGTACATCCCGGGCGGGTTGTGGAATCCCTTGGCCTGCGATTCCATCTCGGCCACCGTCTTCGGGGGCCTCCAGCCCTTCTGGGCGTAGAGGTCCTTCCGGTAGAAGAGGACGAAGGGGTCCACGAAGGTCGGGATGCCGCTGATCGTCTTGTCGGGCTGGAGGACGGCCGCCTTGGCGCCGGGGACGATGTCGTTCCAGTCGAAGTCGGGCGGCGTCAGCGTGCGGTCCTCGAGGAAGCTGTTGAGCGGCTGGTACCAGCCCGATTTCCAGAACCGCCGCTTCTCGACGTGCGTGCTGGAGTGGAAGCCGTCCACGCCGCCCGAGCCGCCCGTCATCTCGATGATGAGCTTCTGCCGGCCCTGGACCTCGGGGAGCACCTCGTACTTCACCTTCATTCCCGACAGCGACTCGAATTCAGGGATGTGGGTGACCATTTCGTCGACCCACGGGTGCTTGTAGAAGAGGAAGAACAGCTCCTTGCCCTGGAAGCGCTTCCAGTTGAAGCCCTGGGCGCGGGCCGGCGTCCACACGAAGGGCCCGCTGGCGGCCCCCGCCAGCGCGGCGCCGCCGAGCCGGAGGACCGCGCGTCGGGAAAGACGTGGAGTGAAGGTCCGCGGGCGAGGGTCGGACATTGCCGTCCTCCTTCGGTGGTGACTTTCCGCTTGGCAAGGGACCGAGTGGCCTGTAGTCTCAACCAGTCGCCGGGGGGTGTCAAGCCGCCCGCCTCTCCAGACATAAGGAGTCCCGTCATGACCCGTCCGCCCGCCGACGTCGGCACGCTCGCCGCCGACATCGATACGCCCGCGCTGGTGGTGGACCTCGACGCCTACGAGCGGAACCTGGATCGGCTGGCCCGCGACTTCGCCGGCCGGGCCGTCCGGCTGCGTCCGCATTCCAAGACCCACAAGTGCCCCGTGGTGGCGCTGCACCAGGTGGCCCGGGGCGCGGTCGGCGTCTGCTGCCAGAAGGTGAGCGAGGCGGAGGCGATGGTCTACGGCGGCGTGCGGAACGTCCTGGTCAGCAACGAGATCGTGGGGCCCGGGAAGATCGCCCGGCTGGTCGGGCTGGCCAAGCAGGCCGAGGTGGCCGTCTGCGTGGACGACCCCGACAACGTCCGCCAGCTCGATGACGCGGCCACCGCCTTCGGCGTGCGGCTGCCGGTCCTCGTCGAGATCAACATCGGCATGAACCGCTGCGGCGTCGAGCCCGGCGAGCCGGCCGTCGCCCTGGCCAAGCTGGTCGCCGGCTGCCGGGGGCTCCGCTTCGCCGGCCTCCAGGCCTACCACGGCCGGGCCCAGCACATCCAGGACCTCGCCAAGCGGCGCGAGGTCATGGAGACCGCCATCGATCACGTGCGGGACACTGTCGAGCGCCTCCGCCGGAGCGGGCTGGCCTGCGAGACGGTGTCGGGCGCCGGGACCGGCACCTATCGCTTCGAGGCGGCCAGCGGGCTCTACACCGAGATCCAGGCCGGCTCCTACGTCTTCATGGACGTGGACTACAAGCGGGTGGAGGGCTTCCCGGCCGAGTTCGAGAACGCGCTCTTCGTGCTGGCGACGGTGATGAGCCGCCCGGCGCCCGAGCGGGCGGTGGTGGACGCGGGGCTGAAGGCGCTCGCGGTGGATTCCGGCATGCCGGTGGTCCGCGGGAGATCTGACGTCGAGTTCCAGCGGGCATCCGACGAGCACGGTCTCCTCCGGCTGGGCGATCCGGCGGCCAAGCTCCGCGTCGGCGACAAGCTCTGGCTGATTCCGGGCCACTGCGACCCCACGATCAACCTCTACGACTGGTACGTCGCCGTCCGGGGCGACCGCGTCGAGGCGGTGTGGCCGATCACGGCCCGGGGTGCCGTGCTCTGAGCTCGCCCAAGCGCCTGGCCACGGTCGCCGGAGCGCCGGCCGCCTACCTCGAGGCTGGCCGCGGCCGGCCGGTCGTCTTCGTCCACGGGGCCGGTGGGCGGGGCGAGGTCTGGCTGCCGCAGCTCGCCGGCCTCGCCGATGTGGCCCGGCTGGTGGCGGTGGACCTCCCGGGCCACGGGGGCAGCGAGGGCCGCGGCTGCCGGAGCGTGGACGACTACGCGGCCTGGCTCCTCGCGCTGCTGGCGGCCCTCGGGCTCGAGCGCGTGGTGCTGGTCGGCCACTCCATGGGCGGCGCCATCGCGCAGACGGTCGCGCTGGCCCAGCCCGAGCGGCTCGACGGCCTGGTCCTCGTCGGCACCGGGGCGCGCCTCCGCGTGCTCCCCCGGATCCTGGAGTTACTCCGGGACGACCCGCCGCGGGGGGCGAGCCTCATCGCGAGCCTCGCCTACAGCCCCCGTACGGCGCCTGGCGCGGTGATCGAGGCCGAGCGCGCCCTCGCCGCGACGCCGGCCCTGGTGACGCTGGGCGACTTCGGGGCCTGCGACCGCTTCGACGTCATGGCGAAGCTCGGCGGCGTGCGCGTGCCGACCCTCGTGGTGGTCGGCCGCGACGACCGGCTGACTCCGCCCAAGTATGCCGGCTGGCTGGCCGCGACCATCCCCGGCGCGCGGCTCGTCGAGGTCGAGGCCGCCGGCCACTTCCCCCAGCTCGAGCAGGCGGCGGCCGTCAACGCCGCCCTGCGGGCGTTCCTGGCGGCGCTTCCCTAGTTACTTCGGAGGGGTGTCGTAACACCCCTCCGAGGCCTCCCCAGGAGAAAAGAAGGGCGCGGCAGGACGTCGCGGGGCTGGGGCCCCGCCGTCCGAGGCGCGCGAACCCAAAGATGGCGCGGGCAAAGCCCGCGCTCGGAGCGGACCACCGCCCGCGGGAGGTTCAGCTTCAGCCGGCGCGTGGTTCTCCCGACGGAGTTCCGATTCGTGGGTAAGGGCCGTCGCGACGAGGCCCGTCTCGCGGACAGCCGATAGACTAGCTCGGCCGGTTCTGCTATTTTTTTCGCCGTGAAGCTCGAGGCCCACGGCCTGACCGATCCCGGGCGCAAGCGGAAGGGCAACGAGGACTCGATGGGCCTCGATCCGGCCCTCGGCCTCGCCATCGTCGCCGACGGCATGGGGGGCCACCAGTCGGGCGAGGTCGCCTCCCAGCTCGCCGTGGAAAAGATCCGCGACTTCGTCGCCCGCGCGCACCAGGATCGCGATCTGACCTGGCCGTTCGGGATCGACGCCGCGCGCTCGTTCGAAGCCAACTGCCTCAGCACCGGCATCAAGCTCGCCAACCAGGCGGTGTTGGGGGCCGCGGCCGGCCGGGCCGAGCTGACGGGCATGGGCACGACCGTGGTCGCGGTCCTCGCCCGCGAGGGGCATCTCCACTACGCGGGGGTCGGGGACAGCCGGGCGTACCTGCTGCGGGGCGGGCAGCTCCACCAGCTCACCCGCGACGACTCCTGGCTGGAAGCGGCCGTCGCCCAGCAACTCATCGAGGCGCGCGATCTCCACGAGCATCCGTTCCGCCACGTCCTGACCAAGGCCGTCGGTCTCCAGGAGGAGCTCGACTTCGAGATCGGCGACCTGCCGCTCGAGGCCGGTGACCGCGTGTTGCTCTGCTCGGACGGGCTCACCACCGCGCTCTCCGACGAGCAGATCCAGGCCGTCCTGGGCGCCAACCAGCGCGACCTGCCGAGCGCCTGCCAGGCGCTGATCGCCGCCGCCAACGAGGCCGGCGGTCCGGACAACGTCACCGTGATCATGCTTCGTCACGGGCCCGGCTAGGAGCAGTCGCATCAACGAAGCGCAGCGTGACGCCGAGCCGCCGCGCGGGGAAAGTTCCGCTTCGGCCGTGGCGCGACCGGCCGGCTCGCCGCTGGTCGTCCACCCCGCCGAGCACCGCGGCGCGTTCTTCCGCGTGCTGCAGGGGACCGCCGCCAGTCAGACCGCCGTGATGACGATCGCCCCTGGCCAGGACGCCGGGCCGGAGGAGGAGCACGCGGGAGACCAGATCGTCTACGTCCTCGAGGGCGAGGCCGAGGTGCGCGTCGGGGCCGAGCGGTTCGTGGCGCGCCCGGGCGCGCTGGTCATGGTGCCGGCCGGGACGCGCCACCACGTCCGCAACGCGGGGACGGCGCCGCTCTTCTTCCTGACGGTCTACGCGCCCCCCGTGTACTGAACCTCTCACCCCAGCCCTCTCCCCGCGACGGGGAGAGGGAGAGCGGACTGCGCGCAAGGTGATGCCGAACCACCACGCGTCGGCTGGTCCGCTCTGAGCGGCGGCTTTGCCGCCGCAATTTTCTCCTGGGCGAGGCCTCGGAGGGGGTATTCCGATACCCCCTCCGAAGAAATCAGCGGGGGACGGCGGGGCGGCGCTGCTCGGGGAGGCGGCCCAGCTCGACGGGGAGTGTCTGGCGGACGCGGTCGCGGACGACGGTGAGCTGGACCGGGGTCCCCGGCGGGGTTCCGGCGATCCGCCGCGTCAGGTCCGACGGACTCGAGACCGCCTGGTCGCCCACGGCGACGATGACGTCGCCCTTCTGGAGGCCGGCCCGCTCGGCCGGCGACCCGCTGGCGACGCTGTCCACCACCGCCCCTTTCGGCTCGGCCAGGCCGCTCGACTCCGCGGTCCCCGGGGTGACCGGCCGCACCGCCACGCCCAACCAGCCTCGCACCACGGTGCCCCGCTCGCGCAGCTGGAGGAGGACGGTCTTGGCGAGGTTGATCGGGATCGCGAAGCCGATCCCCACCGAGCCGCCGGTCTGGGAGAAGATGGCGCTGTTGATCCCGACCACCGCGCCCCGACTGTCGATCAAGGGGCCGCCGGAGTTGCCGGGGTTGATCGAGGCGTCGGTCTGGATGAAGTCGTCGTAGGGGCCGCTCCCGATGAAGCGCTCCTTGGCGCTCACGATGCCGGTCGTCACCGTCTGGCTCAGGCCGAAGGGGTTGCCGATCGCCATGACCGGCTCGCCGACCTGCAGACGGTCGGAGTCGCCGAGCGGGAGGACGGGCACGCGGGCGGCGTCGATCTTGAGGAGGGCGAGGTCGGTGAGCGGATCCGTGCCGACGACCTTCGCCGGCCGCTCGCTCCCGTCGTCGAGCTTGACGACGATCTCGCCGCCGCCGGCGACCACGTGGTTGTTCGTCACCAGGTAGCCGTCCGCCGAGACGAGGAACCCCGACCCCAGGCTGGCCCGCGGCGAGGGCGGGGGCGCGCCTTCGAAGAACCGGCGGAGGAACTCGGCCATGGGGTCGCTCGGCCGGCCCTGGATCGTGGCCACGTTGACCACGGCGGGCCGGGTGGACTTGGCCAGCTCGACCCAGATCGAGAACGCGGGCGGGAGGTCGGC
>DASYUM010000125.1:0-2084 GCA_036001225.1 Candidatus Methylomirabilota bacterium
CCGCCGGCCCACCCACCCAACCCTCACCGGGGGGAGGTCTCGGAGGGGGCCGTCGCGGCCCCCTCCGAACCACAGCTCAGGTCCGCATGCGGGGGTCCATCGCGTCGCGGACCGCGTCCCCGAACAGGTTGAGGCCGAGGACCGAGATCGCGATGGCGGCGCCAGGGAAGATCGCCAGCCAGGGCGCGTTCCGCATGTTCTTCTGCGCCTCGTAGAGCATGTTGCCCCAGGTGGGGCGGGGCGGGGCCTCGCCGAGGCCGAGAAACGAGAGCGCCGCCTCGGCCAGCAGCACCTCCGCGAAGTAGAGGCTCACCTGCACGATCACCACCGACAGGCAGTTGGGGAGGATCGTGCGGCCGATCAGCCGCCGGCCCGAGGCGCCGAGGGCGAGCGCGGCCACGACGTACTCCTGGGCCATGACCGAGAGTGCGATGGCCCGCGTCACCCGGACGATGCGGGGGAAGTAGACCACGCTGAGCGCGATGACGATGCTCCGGCCGCCGGTCTCCAGCGCGGCGGCGACGGCGATGGCCAGGAGGAGCGGCGGGAAGGACATGAGCAGGTCCATCGCCCGCATGATCAGCGCCGCCATCCGGGCCGGCGCCGCCGCGCCCAGGATGCCGACCAGGACTCCCGGGATGCCGGCGGCCAGGATGGTGAGGGCCCCGATGGTGAGACTGAAGCGGGCGCCGTGGAGGACGCGGCTCAGGATGTCACGCCCGAGGTGGTCGGTCCCGAACCAGAACTCGGCCCCCGGCGGCGTGAAGCGTTTGGCTACGTTCAGCCTGATTGGGTCGGCCAGGCCGAGGTACGGGGCGAAGATCGCGACCGCCACCAGCAGCGCCACGATCACACTGCCGACCACCGACAACCGGTTCCGGAGCAGCCGATGAAAGGCGCCGGTCCAGCCCTCGGCCCGGGTGCGGGTCACCAGAACCCCACGCGGGATGTCTTGAACCGCCGTCGCCATCACGTCGGCCGCAGCCGGGGGTCGAGGTAGGTGTAGAGAAGGTCCACCAGCAGATTCACCATGACGTAAATGACCGCGACGTAGAGGATCAGGCCCTGGATGACCGGCAAGTCGCGGTTGTAGAGCGAGCGCACGACGAGCTGCCCCACTCCCGGCAGGACGAAGACGGTCTCGATGACCGCGCTCCCGCCGAGCAGGATGCCCAGATGGATCCCGATGACGGTGACGATCGGCATCAGCGCGTTCCGAAGGGCGTGGCGCATGAGCACCACCCGGTCTCGCAGCCCCTTGGCTCGCGCCGTCCGGACGTAGTCCTGTCCGAGGACCTCGAGCATGCTGGACCGGGTCAGCCGGGTCAGGAGGGCGGCCAGCGACGTGCCGAGGGCGGCGCTCGGGAGAATCAGGAACCGGACCCCGCCCCAGAAATCGGTGGTGATCGGCTGGTAGCCGACGATGGGGAGGAGGTCGAGCTTGAGCGAGACGAGGATGATCAGCATGAGTCCGAGCCAGAAGCTCGGGAGCGACAGGCTGACCAGCGTGAGGAGTCGGGCCACGTGGTCGATCCAGGTGTTCCGGTACGCGGCCGAGAGGAGGCCGGCCGGAATCCCGATGCCGATGGAAAAGGCGAGGGCGAGGCCGACCAGGGCCAGGGTGGTCGGCAGCCGCCAGGCCAGCTCGTCGGCGACGCGCGTCTTGTTGTAGAGCGATTGCCCGAGATCGCCCCGCGCGATCTGGCCGAGCCAGTGCCAGTAGCGGATGGGCAGGGGCTCGTTCAGCCCGAGTTGCTCCCGGAGCTCGGCGACCGCCTCCTTGCTGCTCTCGCCGCCCAGCATGACGAGCGCGGGGTCGCCGGGGATGACGTGGACCAGCGCGAACGACGCCATGCTGAGTCCGATCAGCATGGGGACCATGGCGGCGAACCGGGCGAGGACGAGCTTCAGGATCGGATGCATACGGACCCAGCGCGTCCCCGCCGCGGGTGACGCCGGCTCACGATGCCGGGCCGAGAACCGAGCAGATCAAGGACGCAGGGAGAGCGGCGGGCCGAGGCGTATGCCGCGCGGGCGAGCCTCCGGACGTCGTGGGGCTGGGGCCCCGCCGTCCGGGGCGAGCC
>DASYUM010000126.1:0-18111 GCA_036001225.1 Candidatus Methylomirabilota bacterium
CGCCGGCACCGCCGCCTTGCAGCAGTTCCAGATGCCCTTCACGTTGACCGCCATGGCGGCGTCCCACTGCTCCTCCGCGATCTTGTCGAAGCGGCCGCCTTTCAGCGAACCATAGAGCGCGGCGTTGTTGACCAGGATGTCGAGCCGGCCGAAGCGGTCGAGCGTGCCCTGAACCAGGGCTCGGCACGACGCCTCCCGGCGCACGTCCACGTCCAGCGCGGCCGCCTTGGCGCCGAGAGCCTCGAGCTCCTTCACCGCCGCCTCGCTCTTCGTCGCGTTGCGAGCGGCCACCACGACCGCCGCCCCCGCCTGGGCAAGGCCGCGGGCCATGCCGAGACCGATCCCGCCGTTGCCGCCCGTCACGATGGCCACCCGGCCGGTCAGGTCGAAGAGCTTCATGATTGTCTGTCTCCTTGTCAGCCCTGCACGCGGAGCCGCGGGTCCAGAGTATCCCGCAGGCCGTCGCCGAGCAGATTCAGGCTGAGACCGGCCAGGGTGAGCGCGATCCCGGGGAAGAGGCTCACCCAGAACGCTTCCCGGATGACGTTCTTCCCGCTGGCGATGACGTTCCCCCAGGAGGGGACGTAGGGGGGCACGCCGACGCCGAGGAAGCCCAGGATCGCTTCGGCGAGGACGGCGTAGGCGAAGATGAACGTTCCCTGGACCAGCATCGGCCCCACACAGTTGGGCAGGATGTGCCGGAAGGCGATGGCCAGGTCGTGCCGGCCCAGCGCGCGGGCGGCCTGCACGTAGTCCAGCTCGCGGAGCGAGAGCACCGTGCTCCGGATCAGCATGGCCGTCCGCGGCATGTACACCACCGACAGCGCGAAGATCACGTTCCAGACCCCGGGCCCCCGGGCGGCCATCAGCGCGATGGCGAGCAGGATGGCCGGGAAGGCCATGAGGCCGTCCATGACCCGCATGATGACGATGTCGAGCCGTCGGTAGTAGCCGGCGATCAGCCCGATCACGATGCCGCCCAGCGAGGTGAACAGCATGGTGACCCCGCCGACGACCAGCGAGATGCGGGCGCCGTGAAGGACGAGGCTGTAGACGTCGCGGCCGAACTCGTCGGTGCCGAGGTAGTTCTCGACACCGGGCGGCTTGAGGCGGTTGGCCGGATACAGGCGGGTCGGGTTGTGGGTGGAGAGGGCGCCGGCCAGCGCGGCCGCCAGCACGAGCAGGAGAAAGATCGCGGCCCCGATGACGACGTTGCGGTTGCGGAGGAGGCGGCGGTACCACCGGACGCCCCCGGCGCGGAGGTCGGCCGCGGCCGCGACTTCCGGCGCCTCGGGCAGAACCTTCGCCAGCGTCGCCTCAGTCATACCGGATCCGGGGGTCGATGAACGCGTAGACCATGTCCACGAGCAGGTTGATGAGGACGTAGGTGGCCGCCGTGACCAGGACCACGCCCTGCACGACCGGGTAGTCACGGCGGAGGATGGCCGAGATGATGAGCCGCCCGAGACCCGGGATGTTGAAGACGATCTCGGTCACCACCGCGCCACCGATGAGGATCGCCATCGTGATGCCGATCACCGCCACCACCGGCACCAGCGCGTTCCGGAACGCGTGGACGTAGACCACCGTCCGCTGGGAGAGGCCCTTGGCCCGGGCGGTGCGGATGTAGTCCTGCTGAAGCACCTCCAGCATGCAGGAGCGGCTGATGCGGGCGATGAGGGCCGACTGGTTGAAGCCGAGGGAGACCGCCGGCAGCACCATGTAGCGGAAGGCGGCCACCGGATCGGTGAAGAAGGAGGCGTAGCCGGCGGCCGGCAGCCAGCCCAGCCGGACCGCGAACAGGTAGATGAAGTTGAGGCTCAGCCAGAACCCCGGGATGCAGACGCCGAGGAGCGCCCCCAGCATGAGGATCCGGTCCCACATCGAGCCCGGGTAGGCGGCAGCCACGATGCCCGAGGGCACCCCGATCGCCACCGCCACGAAGAGGGCGAACAGGGTCAGCACGATGGTCGGCTCGGCCCGCTCCCAGAGCGCGGTCGTCACCGGGCGATCGAGGAAGTAGGAGCGGCCGAGGTCGCCGCGCAGGATCCGGGCGTAGAACTTGGCCAGCTGCTCGTGGATCGGGCGGTCGAGGCCGAGCGCCCGGCGGGTCTCGTCGATCTGGGCGATGGTGGCGTCGGGTCCGAGCATGACGCTGACCGGATCGCCGGGAATGAGATGGATGATGAAGAAGACGATGGTGACCACCACCGCCATCACGGGGAGGAGGGCGAACAGACGCCGGACGAGATACGACGTCACGGGGCAAACGGGGCGGGGGCCGCCAGCCTCGGCAGCCCCCGCCGGGACGCTCGGTTCAGTCCGGGCTCACTCGAGCCACACGTTGTAGAAGCGCGGGCGCTCCGTCTTCTCGTTGAGCCCCTTCAGCTTCTTCGAGGCCGCGCGCATGCCGAACAGGTCGCCGTAGCGGATGACCGGCGCCTTCTCGAAGAAGAGCTTGGTCTGCTGCTCCCAGAGCGCGACGCGCTTCTTGTAGTCGGTCTCCTTGCTCATCTCGCTCTTGAGCCGCTGGGTTTCCTCGTCGCAGTTCCAGCCCGGCCAGGCGCAGCTCAGGACGACCAGGTTGGTGGGGTCGTAGGCCGGTCCGATGCCGGTGGTGAAGGCGTCGTATTCCTTGGAATTGTTGCGCCGCTTGACCAGGGTGGCCCAGTCCACCACCTGCAGGTCGATGTTCATCCCGATGTCCTCGAGCTGCTGCTTGCTGACCAGGGCGAAGTCGTACATCCATTTGTATTCCTGGGTCGTCATGAAGCGGATCGGCTCGCCCTTGTAGCCCGCCTCCTGCAGGAGCTTCTTGGCCTTGTCCTTGTTGTGCTCGTTCCAGGGCAGCCCCGCGATCTTCGTGTGCCAGGCCGTGATCTCGGCCGGGATCAAGCTGTTGTCCATCCGGTAGAACTCGCGCTTGCCGCCGGCCACCACCTTCATGATCGGCTCGATGTCGATGGCCGCCTGCCAGGCCTGACGGAGCTTCTGGTTCGTCATCAGGCCTTCCTTCTTGTTGAGGACCGCGACGAGCCAGTAGTAGAGCTTGGCGATGACCGGCCGGGCATTGGGACTCCGCTGGAGCCGGTCGTAGGCGTCGGGGTTCAGGTCGTCGGCGAAATCGAGCTCGCCGGTCTCGATCTGGGCCACCCGGGTCGCCACGTCGGGGACCGGGATCCACCGGACCTCGTCGACGTAGGCGATCTTGGCCCCGCCGTAGCCGTTCGGCTTCTCGCTGCGCGGCTTGTAGTCATCGAAGCGGACCATCCGGATGTGCTGGTCCGGCTTCCACTCGGCGAGCTTGAAGGGACCGGTGCCGATCCACTCGGTGACCTTCTCCTGAGGCGGAAACTTCTCGGCGATCTCCTTGGGATAGATGGCCCCGAAGTTGTTCGGCACCGCCAGGTTGATGAGGACGATCGCCGACTTTTCCTTGAGCTTCAGCTCGACGGTGGACTTGTCGACCGCCCGCAGCTCGGTCACTTGGGTGAAGAGGTCCTTCCCATAGACCGACTGCTTGCTCCAGCGATTGAGGGACGCCACCACGTCGTCGGAGCTCATCTCCTTGCCGTTGTGGAACTTGATCCCCTGGCGCAGCTTGATGGTGTAGGTGAGGCCGTCCGGGGACACCGTCGGCATGCTCTCGGCCAGCATCGGGATGGGCCGGTTGCCGTCATCGAGCGTGAACAGGCCCTCGTAGATGTGGTTGGTCAGTGTCTCGGTGATGCTGGCCGTCGTCCAGTGGGCGTCGAGGGCCGGCGGCTCGCCGAGATTCCCGACCCGGAGGATGCCGCCCTTCTTCTGGGCCTCGGCGTCGAACCCGACCCCGAGGAGGAGCAGCGCCGCCACCAGGGCGGCGACGGGGAGCGGCAGGGATTTCCTCTCACGCATGCGACACCTCCAGCGGTTGGCGTTCGGTCGGCGGTGCTCCATCGTCGGGCGGGAGCGGGGGGGCCGTCAAGGGGGCCCTCGGCTCTCCCTCCCTCCCGGCGGAGGGAGAGGTCCCCCTCATCTGTCCAGCCAGACGTTCTGGAAGCGGATCCACTCCAGCCGCTCGTTGTAGCCCTTGACGTGACTCCGCATCGCGTGCAACCCGTGCAGATCCCCGTAGCGGGCCACCGGCACCTTCTCGTAGAACACCTTGTGCTGCTGCTCCCAGATGGCGTAGCGCTTCTTGGGGTCCGTCTCCCGGGCCAGCTCCGCCTGGTTCTTGAGGATCTCCTCGTCGGTGGTCCAGCCCGGCCAGGTGGTGGTCAGGAAGTCGGGATGCGTCGGGTCGTAGAACATGCCGGTGCCGGTGGTGAAGACGTCGTACTCCTTGGGGTTGTTGCGCCGCTTGACCAGCGTGGCCCAGTCCACCACCTGGAGGTCGATCACGAACCCCGCGTCCTCCAGCTGCTGCTTGCTGAGCAGCGCGAAGTCGTACATCCACTTGTACTCCTGGGTGGTCATGAACCGGATCGGCTCCCCCTTGTAGCCGGCCTCCTGGAGGAGCTTTTTGACCTTCTCCTTGTTGTGCTCGTTGCAGGGCATGGCCGGCAGCTTGACGTGCCACTCGGCCATCTCCTGGAACATGATGCTGCAGTCCAGCCGGTAGAACTCGCGGCGCCCGCCGGCCACGCTCTTCATGATGGGTTCGAGGTCGAGCGCGGCCTGCCAGGCCTGCCGAAGCTTCTGGTTGGTCATCGGGCCTTCCTTCTTGTTGAAGACCGCGACCAGCCAGAAGGCGGGCTTGGCGACGATCGGTCGGACGTTGGGGTTCTTGGCCAGCCGATCGTAGGCGTCGATGTTGAGCTGCTCGACGAAGTCGAGCTCGCCGGTCTCGATCTGGGCCACCCGGGTGGCGACGTCGGGGACCGGTGTCCACCGGATCTCGTCGACGTATGCCGTCTTCCCGCCCCCGTAGCCGTTCGGCTTCTCGTTCCGCGACCGGTAGTCGTCGAAGCGGACGAAGCGGATGTACTGGTCCGGCTTCCACTCGGCGAACTTGAACGGGCCGGTGCCGATGAACTCGGTGATCTTCTCCTGGGGCTTGAACTTCTCAGCGATCTCCCGCGGGTAGATGACGGCGGCGTTGCCGGGCACCGCCAGCGAGATCAGCACCACCGCCGACCGCTCCTTCAGCTTGAGCTCGACCGTGTGCTTGTCGACGGCGCGGAGGTCGGCGGTCTGGGCGAACACCACCCGCCCATAGACCGACTGCTGGCCCCAGCGCTTGAGCGAGGCCACCACGTCCTCCGAGGACAGCTCCTTACCGTTGTGGAACTTGACCCCCGGGCGCAGCTTGATGGTGTAGACGAGGCCGTCCTTCGACACCGCGGGCAGGCTCTCGGCCAGCATGGGGATCGGCCGCCGGTTGTCGTCCAACGTGTAGAGGCCCTCGTAGAGGTGGGCCGACATGTTGGAGGTCAGCGTGGCCGTGGTCCAGTGGGCATCAAGAGCCGGTGGCTCGCCGATGATGCCGACGCGGAGGACGCCGCCCTTCTTCTGGGCGTCAACGGCCGGAGCAGCGGCCAGCACCCCGAGGGCGACGGCCAGCAGCGCGAGGCGTCGAAGCATGGTGGTCATCGTGTTCACCTCTTCAACCAGACGCTGTTCGATTGCATCATCGTAGTGCCGGGCCGAGAACCGAGCAGCCCAAGGACGCAGGCCCGAGCCGGCCGGAGGCGTATGCCGCATACGTTGACGGCCGGCGAGGGCCGAGGACGCCGGGATGCGACGGTTATCGGCACGGCATCACCTCTCAAGCCAGACGTTGTAGAACCGCGGCCGCTCCATCTTCTCGTTGAAGCCCCGGAGCTTCTTCGATGCCGCGCGCAGCCCGTGCAGATCGCCGTAGCGGATCGACGGCACCTTCTCGTAGAAGAGCCGGTGCATGTCGACCCACAGGGCATACCGTCTCTTGTGGTCGGTCTCGCGGCCCATCTCGCCGAGCAGCCGCTGGATGTCCTCGTCGCAGGTCCAGCCCGGCCACGTGCACGACAAGATGGTGAAGGCCGTCGGCTCGAAGACGTTCCCGGTCCCGGTCGTGAAGGCGTCGTACTCCTTGGGGTTGTTGCGGCGCTTGACCAGGGTCGCCCAGTCCACCACCTGGAGGTCGATGGTGAAGCCGGCGTCCTCCAGCTGCTGCTTGGTGACGAGGGCGAAGTCGTACATCCACTTGTACTCCTGGGTGGTCAGGAACCGGATCGGCTCGCCCTTGTAGCCGGCCTCCTGCAGCAGCCGCTTGGCCTTCTCCCGGTTCCGCTCGTTCCAGCCGAGGCCCTCGACTTTCACGTGCCACGGCGTGTTCTCGACGAAGGCGAGGCCGGCGTCCATCCGGTAGAACTCCGGCCGCCCCCCCGCCACGGCCCGCATGATCGGCTCGATGTCGAGGGCGGCCTGCCACGCCTGGCGCAGCTTCTGGTTGGTCATCAGCCCTTCCTTCTTGTTCAGGACCGCGACCAGCCAGTAGTAGGGCTTGGCGATGATCGGCCGGGCGATCGGGCTTTTGGCCAGCCGATCGTAGGCGTCGATGTTCAGGTCGTCGGCGAAGTCCAGCTCCCCGGTCTCGATCTGGGCCACCCGGGTGGCGACGTCGGGAACCGGGATCCAGCGAATCTCGTCCACCCACGCCGTCTTCCCGCCCCCGTAGCCGCTCCCGGCCTCGGGGCGCGACTTGTAGTCGTCGAAGCGCACCATCCGGATGTACTGGTCCGGCTTCCACTCGGCGAGCTTGAACGGCCCGGTCCCGACGAACTCGGTGGCCTTGTCCTGCGGCTTGAACTTCTCGGCGATCTCCCGGGGGTAGATGGCGGCGAAGTTGTTGGGCGCGCCGAGGGCGACCAGCACCGCCGCGTACTTCTGCTTGAGCCGCATCTCGACGGTGTGGCGATCGAGGCCCCGCACGTCGGCGACCACCGCGAAGAGGGCGCGCCCGTACTGCGACTGCTGGCCCCAGCGCTTGAGGGAAGCGACGACGTCGTCGCTGGTCAGCTCCTTGCCGTTGTGGAACTTGATCCCCGGCCGGAGCTTGAAGGTGTAGGTGAGCCCGTCGCCCGACACCGTCGGCATCCCGTCGGCCAGCATGGGGATCGGCCGGTAGCCCTCGTCGAAGGCGTAGAGGCCCTCGTAGAGGTGGTTGGTGAGAACCTCGGTCAGGGTGGCGGTCGTCCAGTGGGCGTCGAGGGTCGGCGGCTCCCCCAGGTTGCCGGCCCGGAGGACCCCGCCTCGCCGCTGAGCGGCCGCGGGGACGGCGACGAGCAAGACGGCCAGCGCGGCGAGGACGAGCGGCTTGCGGATCATGGGGGCCTCCCGGGGCTCAGACCTCGAGGTCCTCGGTCAGCGCGCCTTCCAGGGCGGCCAGGAAGGCGTCGATGTCGGCCGACGTCATCACCGACGACGTGCAGACCAGTCCCCGCGGCGCCACGAACACGCCTCGGTTCAGGAGCGCGAGCGCGAGCAGCGCGGTGCGGGCGCGGTCGCCGCGGGCGACCGCCCGGTAGTCGGCGAGGGGCTCGCCGCTGAAGTGGATGTTGGCCAGCGACCCGACCCCGACCATCTGGGCCCGCACGCTCAGGCGGCGGAAGAGCGCGTTGACCCGGGCCCGGAGGTCCTCCCCCAGCGCATCGGTCCGGGCCTGGACTTCGGCCGTGATCCCGCCGTAGCCGGCCAGGCCGGCCGCGCAGCAGACGACGGCGCCGTTGAAGGTCCCGCTCTGGGGGATGGCAGGGGCGCCGCCCCGGGGATCGAGCAGCGCCATCACGTCGGCCCGGCCGCCGAAGGCGGCCATCGGGAAACCGCCGGCGATGATCTTGCCGACGGTGGTCAGGTCGGGCCGGACGCCGTAACGGGCCTGGGCGCCGCCGAGAGCCACCCGGAGCGAGATGATCTCGTCGAAGATGAGCAGAATGCCGCGGCGGGCGGTCACCTCGCGGAGAGCGGCCAGGAAGTCCGGGCGGGCGGCGATGACGCCGCCCGAGCCCATGACCGGCTCGACGATCAGCGCGGCGATTGCACCGGGGTGGCGGTCGAGGAGCCGCTCGACCGCCGCCGCGTCGTTGAACGGCAGGATCAGGACGTCCTCGGCCCACTCCGCCGGGATTCCCGCCGAGGTCGGCACGCTCCGGGGCGCCTCAGGGGGCCCGGCGGCGTCGAGGGTCGGGCTCACGCTCACCTGGGCCAGCTCGTGGGAGCCGTGGAAGCCGCCCTCGAATTTCGCGATCTTCCGGCGGCCGGTGAAGGCCCGGGCCAGCCGGAGCGCAAACATCACCGCCTCCGAACCCGAGCTGGTGAAGCGGAGGCGCTCCAGGGACGGCAGCCGCTCCTGGATCAACGCGGCCAGCTGGATTTCCAGCTCGCTCGGGGCCGCGTAGGCCGAGCCCCGCGCCAGCTGGCGGGCGGCCGCCTCGACGATCGGCGGGTAGGCGTGCCCGTGGTAGAGCGAGGTGAAGTTGTTGACGAAGTCGAGCAGCACGTTGCCGTCGAGGTCGGTGATCCGGGCCCCGCGGCCCTCGACGATGTAGGAAGGATAGGGGGCGAAGAAGACGCTGGTCCGGGTCGTGCCCCCGGCCAGAGCCTGCCCGGCCTGCTCGAAGAGCTCGCGCGAGCGCTTCGTGCGGTCACGGTAGGTCGCGAGGATTCGCTCGCGGGCGGCTTCGAACGAGGCCATGCTCACCTCTCGTTTCCCGTGACATTGCAGGGGCGCGCGCTACCCGTCTGGAGGAGCCCATGGTCGGGCGGCGCCGGCCTCCCGTCAAGGGGGTCGGCGCGCCGCCAACGCTTGGCTTGCTCGTTACCGGCCGTCGCGCCGGCGCCGTCGCGGTCCGGACCCGCGCCGGTCGAGGGCTTCGCCCCAGCGAGCGAGGAACGTCGTGACGAAGGCGTGGGCGTGCTGAGGTTCCGTCGCCAGCGGGGCGAGGACCATGGCGACCGTGAGCGCGAGGTGGTACCCCTCCGAACGCGAGGCCACCGCCCGCCGGTAGGCGGGATGGGCCTCGTTGACCCACACCGTGGACTCGATCAGCCGGCCCAGCTCGACGTCATCCGGGCGGGGCTCGAAGCGGATGCTCAAGCCGTAACGGGCCGGACGGCGCGGGCCCGTCCCTCCGGGGACTCGAACGGCGCCGGGGGACTCGGTCGATCCGGCCTCCGGAGCCGCAGGCGGCGGGATGGGGGGCGGCGTGGACGACTCGGTGGCTTCCGAGAGCCTGGGTTCGGGCACATTCGCGGCCGGCGTCGCGCCGAAGAGCGGACCCCCCGAGTCGGCGTCGCCCGGCCGCCCGGTCGGCAGCCGCTTCTGCCCGCCGGCGTGCTGATCGACGAGCGTGGCCAGCAAAGGAAACTCCTCCGCGAGGTCGACCAGCACCTTCTGCAGATCACGCTCGAGTGGCCGCGCCCGCCGCCGGGCCTCCGCCGTGCGGTCCGGGGCATCGCCCCAGGCGGCGAGCTGCGTCGAGACCGCCTCCTGGAGCGCCTTGCGGTAGGCGAGGTAGGTGGCGCCGCGCGGCCCGGCCCGGATGAAATCGGCCTTGTTCAGGGTCAGAGAGCCGGCCAGGCCCGGCACCTCGATCAACCCCCCCACCTGCTCGGGCACCGCCGGCGCGAGCCCTAGCCAGTCCCACCCCCGCTTGATCACCTTGCCGAGCGTGCTGATGGCAACGCCACGCTCGTCCTCGGGCAGCGGCAGGCCGGCTCGCATGAGGTAGCCGACGGCGGCCGGCTTACGCTTGCGCCCGAGCCGGATCGCCAGCGGCGCACGGCCATCGGTGGCCGCTCGACGGGCCAGTAGTCGCTCGTTCACGACGAAGCGGACCCCACCCGGGTAATGTGCGGCGAGGACGGCGTCGAAGCCCTCATCGAAGAGCGGCTGGAAGTGCCGCTCGAGGCACGCGGCCACGAACCCGGCGTCGAGGAGCGGGGACAGCGGGTTGCGGACGGTGAGCCGCACCGCCGTCCCGTGCTCGGCGACGAGACCAGGCGGCGGGATCCAGCGCCAGGGCGCCCGCTGGCGGGAGGCCAAGTGCCAGGCGGTGGCCACGTGGGTCTTCCCGCGCCGGGTCCGGTGACCGCTTCCTCGCAGGCCAGCAGTCCCAGCTTGATCCCGACGCCCGCGAAGCCGATTCCCTCGCCGCGGACCTTCGTGGTGGCCGCGATGTCGTGGTAGCGCCGGAGTTCTCGCCGCCCCATGCCGGCGCCGTCGTCCACTACGGTGAGCGTGGCCCGCGCGGGATCCGCGCTGATGGCGACCCGCGTCGCGCCCGAGTCGAGCGCGTTGGCGACGATCTCGGTGAGGATGGTCTCCTCGAGGGCCCCGGGATAGGCGTCCCGCAGATCCTCGAGGAGGTGGAGGAGATCGACGCGGGTCTCGCCCACGCCAGATCATCGGAGGGGGCCGCTACGGCCCCCTCCGAAACCTCCCCCTCTTAGGGTTGGGTGGGTGGGCCGGCGGCAAAAGCCGCCGCTCGGAATTCTCCTCGTCCCATCGCATGGCCGGTCGTGGCTGGGCGCTCACCCGCGCGCCGGGCGCGGGGTCAGCCGAGGGGCGGCCGGTGGTCGGCCCAGGGCCGGGCGCGCTCGAAGGCGGCCGCCGCCCGGAACACGGTCACGTCCTCGAAGCGCCGGCCGACGATCTGGAGCCCGATCGGCAGCCCTTGCTTCGTGAAGCCGGCGGGCACCGAGCAGGCCGGATGCCCGGTCATGTTGAACGGGAAGGTGAACGGCACCCAGGCGTAGGGCTGGACGGCCTTCCCGGCGATCTCGGCGGGGTTGTCGAGCCCACAGGCGAACGGCGGACAGGCGATGGTGGGCGTCAGGAGCAGGTCGTACTTCTCGAAGAAGACGCGGGGGTGCTCGGCCCAGGCCAGCCGGTCGAACCACGCCTGGACGTAGCGGGTCGGCGGCCAGGTCAGAGCCTCCTCGACCAGCTTGTAGAGGCCGGCGTCGATCGCGTCTCGGCGCTCGCGGTAGGGCGCGAGCCGGGTGGCGATGCCGCCGATGAAGATGTCGAACCAGCACGCCGCCGGCGACGGCCAGCGCGGCGCAACCGTCTCCAGGCGCCCACCCAGCTCCCGGAACGTCCGGGCCGCCCCGGCGCACACCGTCCGCACCTCGGGGTCCACGACCTCGGCGAAGCCCAGGTCGTCGCTGTAGGCGACTCGCAGCCCCTTGATCCCCTGCCGCAGCGCCTTCGCGTAGTTGGCGCGGTCGGCCGGGAGCGAGTGCTGGTCGCGCGCGTCCGGGCCGGCCGAGACCTGCATCATGAGCGCGGCGTCGGCGACGGTCCGGGTCATGGGGCCGACGTGGGAGAGGCTCCAGGCGGCGCTCGGCGGATAGGTCGGAATGCGCCCATAGGAGGGCTTGTGGCCGAAGATGCCGGCGAAGGAGGCGGGGATCCGGATGGACCCGCCGCCGTCGGTCCCGATGGCGAGCGGCCCCAGCCCGGCCGCGACCGCCGCCGAGGCGCCGCCGCTCGAGCCGCCGGGGGTGTGCTCGACGTTCCAGGGATTCCGGGTGATGCCGAAGAGCAGGTTGTGGGTGGCGCCGATCCACCCGAAGGTCGGCGTGTTGGTCTTGCCGAGCATGATGGCGCCGGCGGCCTTGAGGCGGGCCACCATGGGGGCGTCCTCGCTGGGGACGTTGTCGCGGAAGAGCGGCGTGCCGAAGGTCGTCTTCACGCCCTTGGTGATCACCAGGTCCTTGACCGAGAAGGGCACGCCGTGGAGCGGTCCCAGCTTCGTCCCCCGGCGGGCGAGGGCCCGCTCGGCGGCCTTGGCCGCTGTCCGGGCTTCGTCGGCGGTCACGCTGACGTAAGCATTGAGCTTCGGATTGATCCGCTCGATCCGATCGAGGACGGCATCGACCGCCTCGAGCGGCGACACCTTCTTCTTGCGGATGAGGGCGGCCAACTCCGTCGCGGACCGCCAGCACAGCTCGTCGTTCGCCATGGGCCTCTCCTCTCGACTGCGGGAGGTCATCTTAGCCTCCACCGGCGACCGCGTCCAGCAGCGCGGCCAGGGCGGCGGGCCGAGCCAGGAATGGCGAGTGGCCCCCCGGCAGCTCGAAGGCCTCGACGCCGAGTCGCTCGCGGGCGGCGCGCCGCGACCATTGGGGATTGACGGCGCGGTCCTCGCGACCCAGGACGTAGACCGACCGCGCGGTCGGCCACCCCGCCAGCGGGCAGCGCTCGGTGCGCGGCGCCGCCGCCTGCCGCCGCAGGCGGGCGAACGCCCACCGCACGTCGGCCGAGGTGCAGTCGTGGTAGAAGGCCTCCCGGGCGCTCGCTTCGTCCGCCCACGCGATCGAGCCGTCGGGGTGCACGACGCGCCCGGGCCGGGCGGTGTAGCCGGGGGCGTAGATCCCGGGGTCGGCCGCCAGCTGCTCCTCGAGGCTCTGCCCGGGGACCGGGATGAGGGCGCACAGGAAGACCAGCGTCCGCGCCGGCCGGCGGGCGGCGACGAGCGGGACCGTGAGTCCGCCCAGCGAGTGGCCGACCAGCACGAGGTCGTCGGCCGGTGGCAGCGTCGCGTCCACGATCTCGGCATAGCGCGCGCAGCCGGCCGCCGGGTCCTCGCCCGGCAATTCGACGGCCACCGCCCGGTGCCCGCGCGCCGCCAGCTCGGGGATCAGCCGCTCCCAGCACCAGGCGCCGTGCCCGGCGCCGTGGACGAGCCCGAATGTGGTCATGTCGCTCCCCATCCTCGGTCGGCCCGGCGGGGCGGCACGAGCGTCAGCACCGCCGCGACGAGCGCGATGACGGCCGCGACCCGGAAGGCGTCGCGGAACGCGTCGGCCTCGGCGCCGCTGCCGTAGACCAGCGCGGCCAGCCGCGCTCCCACCAGGATGCCGCCCATCCGCATGAGCACCACGAGGCTGCCCGCCCATCCCTGGCGCGCGCGCGGCAGCGCACCCATCACGTAGTGCATGTTGGGGACCGTGAACAGCCCGACGCCCCCGCCGGCGAGCGCCAGGGCCAGCGCGATCGGGGCCAGCGAGGACCCCGCGTCGAGGCGGCTCGTGAGATAGAGCCCGAGCGTCTCGGTCAGGAGCGCGACCGGCATCAGCCCCCGCGCGCCGACGCGCGCGGCGCCCCAGGCACCGAGCGGCGCTCCGACCGCCGTCGCCAGCGTGCCGGCGGCAAAGACGAGGCCGCCGGGCGCCGGGGCGAGCCCTCGCCGCTCGAGCAGATAGTAGGGCACCAGCAGCCACACGAAGAAGAGGGCGACGTTGGCCAGCAGGTTGACCGCGTTGGCCACGACGAACATCCGCCGGTCGGCGATCGGCGGGGCGGCCGGTTCCCCGGTCGGCGCCGCGGGCCCCGGCGCCGCCCGCGGCAGCCAGCGCCAGGCGAGGAGGAGGGCGGCGGCGGCGAGCGGAACCCGGCTCCAGTAGACGGCGCGCCAGCCCCCGACGCCGACCAGCGCGCCGCCGGCCAGCGGGCCCAGAACGATGCCGACGCCGACGGCGAGGTTGTACCAGCCGAGCGCTCGCGGGCGCCGGGATTCCGGCGTCGCGAGCGTCACCAGCGCCGGCGCGCTCCCGAAGACGAGCGCCGCACCCGTGCCCTGCAGCACGCGGGCCGCCAGCAGGGCGCCGAAGGCGGGCGCCGCGCCGGCGAGGAGCAGCGCGACCCCCGTGAGGGCGAGCCCGGCGGCGAAGACCGCGCCGTGCCCGACGCGGTCGGCGAGCCGGCCGGCCGGCAGGAGCAGCACGGCGTCGGTGAGGACATAGGCGATGACCACCCACTGGATGGCGGCCACCGGGACGTCGAACGCGGCCGAGATGGCGGGGAACGCGATGTTGACGGCCGCGTCGAGGGCGACCGGGATGGTGCCGAAGCTCGCGACCGCGACGGTGGCAGGCCAGTTCCTGGGCGTGACCCTCATGGTGAGCTGGGGATGTCCCCCCGGGCCGAGACCCGAGCAGCCCAAGGACGCAGCGCCGAGCCGGCCCGAGGCGTATGCCGCGCACGCGCGCCGCCGGAAGTCGCGGGGCTGGGGCCCCGCCGTCCGGGGCGCGCCACCCAAAGTTGAGGGCCGGTGAGGCGCGAGGACGCCGGGATGCGACGGGTATCGGCCCGGAGGGTGCCGAAGCTCGCGACCGCGACGGTGACCGGCCAGTTCCGGGGCGCCGCCCTCATGGGGGAGCCGCGGCGGCCGCCGGGATGAAGGATGCGACGGTTATCGGCCCGGACGGGGCGGAGGCAGATGGATCGGCCGGCCGAGGAACAGCTCGGCGGCCTCGCCGAGGGTCTCCGAGAGCGTGGGGTGGGTATGGATGGTGCCGGCGAGGTCCTCGGCGAGGGCGCCCATCTCCACCGCCAGCGTCCCCTCGGCGATCAGCTCGCCGGCGTGAGGACCGACCAGGCCGATCCCGAGGAGGCGTCCGGTATCGGCCTCGAACGTCAGCTTGGTGAGCCCGTCCGGTCGGCCCATCGCCACCGCCCGCCCCGACGCCGACCACGGTATCTTCACCGTCCGCACCGCCACCCCGCGCGCCTTGGCCGCCTCCTCGGTGAGCCCCGCCCAGGCGACCTCGGGGTCGGTGAAGACGACGGCCGGGATCGCCTGCGGCTCGAAGGCGGCCGGCCGCCCCGCGATGGCCTCGGCGGCGACCAGCCCTTCGGCGATGGCCTTGTGGGCCAGCATGGGCTCGCCGGCCACGTCGCCGATGGCGTAGATCCGGGGGTCGGCGCTCCGGCGCTGCGCATCGACCGGGATGAAGCCGCGGGGATCGGGCTTGATCCCCGTCCGATCGAGGCCGAGGTCGGCCGTGTTCGGCCGGCGGCCGACCGCGACCAGGACCTGCTCGACCTCCAACCGCGCCGGAGCCCCTTCGCCGGCCAGCTCGACCACGGCGCCGCCTTTCGTTTCCCGGACCGCGGTCACCTTGGTGCGGAGGTGGATCTGCTTGAAGAGCCCGGTGAGGCGGCGGGCGAGCGGGGCGACCAGGTCGCGATCCACGCCGGGCAGGAGTCCGTCGGTCAGCTCGACCACCGTCACCTCCGAGCCGAGCGCCGCGTACACCGTGCCCAGCTCGAGCCCGATGTAGCCGCCGCCCACGACCAGCAGGCGCGAGGGGAGCGACGGGAGCGCGAGCGCCGCCGCCGAGTCCCAGATTCGCTCGGGCGCGCCGTCGAGACCGGGCAGGGCCACCGGCCGGGAGCCGGTCGCGACGATCGCGTGCTGGAAGCGGAGGATGGCCGGCGGCGCGTCCTCGGCGGCGACCTGGACGGTCCTGGGGTCGGCGAAGCGGGCGTGGCCCGCGATGACCTCCACGCCGCGGGCGCGGGCCAAGCCGGTCAGGCCCTGGGCGAGCTTGGTGATGGAGCCGGCCGTCCACGCCCGCAGGCGGTCGAGGACCACCTTCGGCGGCGCGAACTCGAGCCCGGCCGCCCGCGCTTCGGCGGCGTCGGTGATCAGCGTGGCCAGCCCGAGCAGCGCCTTGGAGGGGATGCAGCCCACGTGGAGGCATTCGCCGCCGAGGGGCCCGCGGGCCTCGACGAGGACGGTTTCGAGGCCGAGGTCGGCGGCCCGAAAGGCGGCCGCGTAGCCACCCGGCCCGCCGCCGATGACGACGAGGTCGACCTCGCGCGGGAGGTCCCCGACGACCACCGTTCAGCCTCCCTTTCCCCCGCCGGGGGAGAGGGTTGGGGTGAGGGGATGGCGACGGCGACGCGCCATCAGGCCTCGAGCAGGAGCCGCTCGGGATCCTCGAGCAGCCGGACCAGGTCGGTGCCGAAGCGGGCGGCCTCCATCCCGTCGATGACCCGGTGGTCGAAGGCGATCGAGAGCGGCAGGATCAGGCGGACCACCACCTGTCCCTCACGGACGACCGGCATCTCGCGCGCGCGGCCGACGCCCAGGATGCCGACCTCGGGGTAGTTGATGATGGGGGTGGCGCCGGTGCCGCCCAGGGCCCCGGTGTTGGTCACCGTGAAGGTGCTCCCCCGGAGGTCCTCGACGCTCGCCTTGCCCTCGCGCGCGCGGGCGGTCAGCTGGGGCAGCTCGATGGCGAGGTCGCGCAACCGCTTCTTGTCCACGTCGCGGAGGACCGCGACCATCAAGCCGCGCTCGGTGTCCACCGCCACCCCGATGTGGTAGTAGCGCTTGAGCACCAGCTCGCCGGCCTGGTGGTCGAGGCTCGCGTTGAACCGCGGGTGGTCCTTCAAGGCGATCGCCGCCGCCTTGACGAGGAGGACGGTCAGCGTGAGGTCGCCGCCCCCCTCGCGGACGCGGCCCTGGTGACGCCGGCGGAAGGCCTCGAGCGCGGTGATGTCGGCCTGATCGTGCTGGGTGACGTGGGGGATCGCGGTCCAGGCGAGGGCGAGGTGCTCGGCACTCCGCCGGCGGACGCCGCGGAGCGGCTCCCGCTCGACGGGCCCCCACTGCTCGAAGCGCGGGAGCGGCGGCAGCTCGGCGGGGACCTGGAGCGGCCGCCCAGGCTCGGCAGGCGACTGTTCGGGCTGGGGGGGGCGAGCCGTCCCCCCCAGACCCCCCCGCGCGGGAGTCGACGCTCCACTCACGGCCCGGACGTCATCGTCGGTGATGCGGCCGCCGGGGCCGCTGCCCTTGACTGTGGTCAGGTCCACGCCCAGCTCGCGCGCCAGGCGACGGGTGGCCGGCGTCGCCGCCGGCGGCACGCCGGTGGGCTGGGGCGGCTGCGGGACCAGCGCCCGAGCGGGCTCGGCCCGGAGAGTCTCCGTGCCCTGCGTGGGGAAGTCTGAGCGGGGGGGCTTCCCCCCCTCAGTCCGAACAGTCGGGCCGGGGGGGGACCGCGTGTCCCCCCCCGCCCGAACAGTCTGCCCATCCCCGAAGCTCAGGAGCACCGAGCCGACCTTCACGCGCTCGCCCGGCCGCACGTGGACCTTCGCCACCCGCCCGCCGAACGGCGACGGCAGCTCGACCTGGGCCTTCTCGGTCTCGACCAGGAGGACGGGCTGGTCTTCCTTGACCTCGTCGCCCTCGGCGACGAGGACCTGGACGATCTCGGCCTCGGTCAGGCCTTCACCCAGATCGGGAAGCTTGAAGTCGCGAGCCATGTGGATCCTGTCATCCCTCCTGGGGGAGGCAGGCCCGATCCGGTCGCTGAAGAGCGACCGGCCCGGCTTCGCCGGGAGGCCGTCGGAGGGGGGCAAAGCCCCTCCTCCGAAGTTAAAACGCGAGCGTCTCCCGGACGGCGCGGAGGACGTGGTCGGCGTCGGGCAGCCAGCCGCGCTCGCGGGCGAAGCCCGGGTAGACGATGTCGGGTGCCGTCACCCGCCGGATCGGGGCCTGGAGCTGGAGGAACGCCGACTCCACGATTCGCGCCATGACCTCGGCCCCGATCCCGCAGGTACGCTGGGCCTCGTGGGCCACGACCGCGCGGCCGGTCTTGCGCACGGAGGCGGCGATCGTCTCGGTGTCCATGGGCGAGATGGACAAGAGGTCGATCACCTCGACCTCGGCCCCCTGCTCCACCTTGACCCGGTCGGCGACCTCCAGACACTTGTGGAGCATCGAGCCGTAGGCGATCAGGGTGAGATCGCGTCCCTCCCGGGCCACGCGCGCCTGGCCGACCGGCCACGTCTCCTCGGCGTCCGGCACTTCCTCGCGGAACGCGTGGTAGAGCGCCTTCGGCTCGAAGAAGACCACCGGGTCGGGATCGCGGATCGCGCTGATCAGCAGCGCCCGGGCGCTGCGCGGCCCCGAGGGGATCACGATCTTCAACCCCGGGGTGTGCGCGTAGTAGGCCTCCTCGCTCTCCGAGTGGTGCTCGAGCGCGCGCACCCCGCCCCCGTAGGGCATGCGGATGACCATCGGGACGTGGTAGCGGCCGCGGGTGCGGGTGCGATAGCGGGCGGCGTGGTTCTCGACCTGGTGAAAGGCCTGGAAGGCGAAGCCGGAGAACTGGATCTCCGGGATCGGCTTGAGCCCGTAGAGGGCCATGCCGATGGCCATGCCGACGATGGCGCCCTCGGCCAGCGGCGTATCGATGACGCGCTGCTCGCCGAACTTCTTGAGGAGGCCTTCGGTGACGCGGAAGACGCCCTCGTCCACGCCGACGTCCTCGCCGAGCACCATGACGTCGTCGTCCCGCTCCATCTCCTGATGGAGGGCGAGGTTGATCGCCTTGACCATCGTCAGCTTCCGG
>DASYUM010000127.1:0-8262 GCA_036001225.1 Candidatus Methylomirabilota bacterium
AGGCGCCGTTCGACATGGCCAGGACGACGTCACCGGGCCGGGCGGCCCCGGCGACGTCGGCGACCAGGGCATCCACCGCGGAGTCGGCCCCGGCGTCGATGCCCTGGGCCCGAAGGGTGGCGGTCAGCGCGGCTACGTCGAGCTGCTGATCGGCCGGCACCCGGTCGTGGGGCTCGGGGATCTTGAGCCGGACCCGGGCGGCCCCGGCGAAGGCCCGAGCGTACTCGGCCTGGTGGATGTTCCGCCGGCTCGTGTTCGAGCGTGGCTCGAACACGGCCCACAGCGGCCGTCCGGGGTAGCTCGCGCGGACGGCGGCGATCGTCTCCCGGACGGCGGTCGGATGGTGGGCGAAATCGTCGATCACGGTGACGCCGCCGACCTCGGCCCGGACCTCCTGGCGCCGCCGGACGCCGGCGAACGTGGCCAGCCCCTCCCGGATCTCGTCGAACCCCAGGCCCACGGCCCGGGCCGCCGCCACCACCCCCAGCGCGTTCTCCACGTTGTGGGTGCCGCCGATCGGCAGGTGCACCGGGCCGAGCGCGCGGCCGGCTTCCCGGACCTCGAAGCCGGCGCCGTCGGGGCCGAGCCGGAGGCCGGCGGCCACGTACTCCGCGCCGGCGCCCTCGCCGCCGTAGGTCACGACCCGCGCCCGGCCGGCCCGCGCCAGCTGCACCGCGCGCGGGTAGGCCGCGCTCACCGCCAGGCAGCCGTCGGCGGGGAGCAGCGGCACGAACCGCGTGAAAGCGGACTCGTAGTGGGCGAGGTCGCGGTAGATGTCGGCGTGGTCGAACTCGATGCTGGTCAGGATCGCCGTGCGCGGGCGGTAGTGGAGGAACTTCGGCCCCTTGTCGAAGTAGGCGGTGTCGTACTCGTCGCCCTCGACCACGACGTGCGGCCCGGCGCCGAGCCGGTAGTTCGCCCCGTAGTTGCGGCAGACGCCGCCGACCAGGAAGGAGGGGTCGCGGCCGGCCGCGACCAGGACGTGGGCCATGAGGGCGGCCGTGGTCGTCTTGCCGTGAGTGCCGACGACCACGATCGGGTGCCGGTCGCGCAAGAAGAAGGCGCCGAGGGCGGCCGGGAAGCTCATCTGGGGAAGCCGCCGCTCGCGCACCGCGGTCGCCTCCGGATTCACGCGGCGGACCACGTTGCCGATGATCACCAGCTCGGGCTTGGCGCTGTCCAGATTGGCCGGGCTGTACGGGCTGAGCACCGGGATGCCCCAGGCCGCCAGCAGGTCGCTCATCGGCGGATAGACGTTCTGGTCGCTCCCGGTCACCGCATAGCCGGCGGTCTTGAGCATCCCCGCGAACGGCGCCATGCCGCTGCCGGCGATCCCGATCAGGTGGATGCGGCGGACGCGGGTGGGATCGACGTCGGCGAGGACGAGCCCGTCGTCGGCGGCCGCGGCCGCCGCCGGGGGCTCAGCCGACAAGCCCGAGCTCCTCCACCACCGCGTCGTGGAAGCGCGGCCGGAACTGACGGATCCGCGTCTCGGCGCGGCCGAGCGCGGTGCGGTTGGTGCAGAGCGCGACCACCAGCCGGCGGGCTCGGTCGATCCACAGGCTACAGCCGGTGAACCCGAGATGCCCGACGGCGCCCGGCCCGACCTGCCCGACGTAGCGGCCGGCCGAGGCGCCGGCGGCGGCGTCGCCGGGCAGCCGGGTGTCGAAGCCGAGGGCGCGGGTGCCGCCCGGCGTCGCGGTGTCGCGGGCCAGCGCGCGCGCCCACAGCCCCGGCGGCGCCAGGCGGCCGGCCCCGGCCAGCTCGTCCAGCGCCGCCTGGCCGAAGGCGGCGACGTCGGCGGCGGTGCCGAAGAGGCCCGCGTGGCCGGCGACGCCGTCCATCACCCAGGCGTTGTCGTCGTCCACCTCGCCCGGCGGCGACGGGCGGGACGGCAGCGGCGCCCACGTCCCTTCCTGGCCCGGCGCCGGCGCGCGAGGCCGCGTGGCTCCGGTCGGCGCGATGTCGCCCGCCGGCCCGGGGGCCGCCGAGAGCCGCCGGAAGCCCGCGGCGAGTCCCAGCGGGCGGGCGACGCGCTCGGCCACGAGGGCGTCGAGCGGCGCCGCGCCGACGACCCCCAGCAACTCGCCCAGCACCAGGAAGCCGACGTCGCTGTAGATCGCCCGCGTCCGGAGCGCCAGCGCCGGCGACGTCGCCAGCGCCGCGTCCACCACCGCCCGGCGCGCCCCGGCCCGCACCGCCGGCGGACAATCAGGCGCGAACAGCGCCGGCCGCTCGCCCATCGCCGGCGCGAAGAGCGGGACGAACGCCGGCAGCCCCGACCGATGGGCGAGCAGGTCGCCCACCGTGATCCCGGCCGCGGCGACCGGCGTCCCCGGGAAGTGTCGCGACACCGCGGTCTCGGGCTCGACCTTGCCCTCGGCCCACAGCGAGAGGAAGACGGCGGTGGTGCCCATGACCTTGGTGAGCGAGGCGAGGTCGAAGATCGTGCTCGCCGCCGCGCCGCCGGCGCCACCGTCGAACACGCGCTCGCCGCCGAGCCGCACCACCGCCCACCCGCGCGGGAAGACGCCCTCGGCCACGCCGGCGTGGAGAAGCGCCTGCAACCGGGCGGTCACGCGGCGACCGCCGGCTCCAGGAACGTGATCGTGCCGGCGTCGCCGTCGAGTCGGACCCGGCAGCCGAGGGGGACGGCCACGTTCACCGCGCCGTGGCCGATGGGGAGGCCAACGACGCACGGGAGCCCGGTCTCGATGGCCAGCGCTCGGAGGACGTCGGCGCTCGCGTAGTCGGCGTCGGGCTCCTCGCAGTCGCTGAAATCGCCGAGGGCGATCCCCCGGACGCGATCGAGGATCCCGGCGAGGGCGAGCTGGATCCACATCCGGTCGAGCCGGTACGGCCGCTCCCCGACGTCCTCCAGCACCAGCACCGCCCCGTCGAAGGCCGGGAGGTACGGGGTGCCGACGAGCGCGGACAACAGCGCGAGGTTGCCGCCGAGCAGGGGGCCCTCGGCGACTCCGCCGATCAGGGGCGTGCCGGTCAGCGAGGGCGCCGGCGTCGTGGCCGACTCGAGGAGGTGGACGAGCCGGGCGACGGCGTCGGGCGGTTGTCGGCCGAGCTGGGTGAGCGTGGGGCCGTGGATGCTGACCCACCCGGCCGCCTGGAGCGCGAGGTGGAGCCCGGTCAGATCGGAGAAGCCGACGACCGGCTTCGGCCGGACCCCGCCGTCCCGGAGCTTGGGCCACAGCCGGGGCAGCAGCCGCATGGTCCCGTAGCCCCCGCGGGCGGCGAAGATCGCCTTCACCCCGTCGTCGGTGAGCGCGGCCGCCAGCTCGTCGAGCCGGCGGGCGTCGTCGCCGGCGAGGTAGCGCGTCCGCGCGAAGAGCCGGTCGTCGAAGACCGGGCGGTACCGCTCGGCGAGGACGCGCAAGCCGGCCTCGAACCGCTCGCGGTCGACCGGGCCGGCCGCCGCGACCACGGCGACCTTGTCGAAGGCCCGGAGCGGGGCGGGCTTCGTGAAGCGCTGGGAACCACTCACCGCGTCGCCGATTGTAGCAGGCGGGATGACCCGCCCCAAGCGGCGGCTCCTCCTTGGCTGGGAACACCTAGGCCAAGACTTCCCGGGTCCTCAGCGCGGAAACCTCCGCCAGCAGCTCGAAGTCGCGGTCGTGGTGCGCCACCGTCAGGCCGTGTCGGAGGGCGCATACCGCGATGAGGCAATCGACCCCCGAGCGGATCGATAGGCCCGCGCGACGCGCGGCCCGGTAGAGATCAATGGCCTCGTCGAAGACGTCCTGACGCAGCGGAGACTCGACGATCGGAAAGGAGAGCATCGCCTGCCGGGCGACCCGGAAGGCCCGCTCCTCACGAAATCCCTGGAGCACCTCCTGGACAATCGGGAGACACGTTACGATCTCCTCGATCTCCGCCACCGACGGGAGAGCCACGCGGCTCGGCTTCCTGAACACCTCGATCCACACCGACGTGTCAACGAGCACCACGCGTCCGTGCTCGCCGGCGACGCGCAGAGTCGTCCCGGATCTCGGACAGATTGCCTTCCCACAACCCCGAGCCGGCCAGGTTCAGGATCGCGCCGGCCCGGACACGGCGAATGAACTCGTGCAGGGCGCGCTCCACCGCCT
Organism: Candidatus Methylomirabilota bacterium; assembly: GCA_036001225.1. GTDB lineage: Bacteria > Methylomirabilota > Methylomirabilia > Rokubacteriales > DASRDR01 > DASYUM01. The sequence continues at coordinate 4,104 of DASYUM010000127.1, forward strand.
TCGAGTAGGTACGCTCGCCGCTCAACCGTAGAGCCTGCTCGAGAAGCTGTTCGTCAAGCACAAGATTTGTGCGTTTCATGCGTATACGGTATAAGCGTCCCCCGGTGGCGTCAAGCCCGCGCGTGCACGACCCCCGATGGGCTACGACCTCTTGATCGAGCCGGCGACCGTCGCGCATCATCGAGAGGTCGGCGGCGCCCGACCGCCGCACCCGACGGAGGCTCCCATGCCCAGGACGCTCATCCGCGCCGGCCACGTCGTCGCCTTCGACGGCCGCGGTCATCGTCTGCTCCGCGACGGCGTGGTGGTGCTCGAGGGCGACCGCATCCTCCACGTCGGCCCGCGCTTCGAGGGGACGGTCGATGAGACCGTGGACGCCCGCCCCGGTGTCCTCACGCCCGGCCTCATCTCGACCCACGCCCACATCGCCGGCTCCCCGCTCGATCGCTCCTTCGTCGAGGACCGCGGCAACCCCCAGTTCTGGTACTCGGGCCTGTTCGAGATGCTGCCGGTGCGGAGCGCCGCCCAGGACGAGGAGGCGGCCCGCGCCTGCGTCGACTTCTCGATGGTCGAGCTGCTGCGCGGCGGCGTCACCACGGTCATGGAGATCGGCGAGCAGGGCGAGTACGTCGTCGAGCGGGCCGGCCACTACGGCCTTCGGGTCTACATGGGGCTCGCCTTCCGGTCCGGCCGCTGGCGCACCCCGGACGGCCGCCGCGTCGTGTGGGAGTGGGACGAGGAGCGGGGGCGCCAGGGGCTCGAGCGGGCGATCGCCTTCCACAAGCGACACGACGGGGCCCACGGCGGCCTCGTCCGGTGCTTCTTCGCCCCGGCCCAGGTGGACACCTGCACCCCGGAGCTGCTCCAGGCCGCCAAGCGCGCGGCCGACGAGCGGCAGCGGCCCTTCCAGGTCCACGCCTCCCAGTCGGTCGTCGAGTTCGTCGAGATGCTCGGCCGCCACGGGAAGACGCCGGTCGCCTGGCTGCGCGACCTCGGCGTGCTGGGCCCGAACGCGATTCTCGGTCACGCGCTGATCATCGGCGGCTCGTCGTGGACCAACTACCCGCCCGGCGACCTGCAGGTGATGGCCGACAGCGGCTCGACGGTCGCCCACGCGGTCTGGGTCTTCGCCCGCCGCGGGGTGGTCATGGAGTCGTTCGCCCGCTACCGCCGGGCCGGCGTGAACCTGGCGCTCGGCACCGACACCAACCCCCAGAGCGTGATCGAAGCCATGCGCTGGGCCGCGGTCTGCTCGAAGATCGTCGAGCGGAACACGCAGGCGACCAGGGCCGCCGACGTCTTCGACGCGGCCACGCTCGGCGGCGCCCGCGCCCTCGGCCGCGACGACCTCGGCCGGATCGCGCCGGAGGCCGCCGCCGACCTCGTCCTCTGGAAGGGCGCCTCCTGGGGCATGACGCCGCTCCGCGATCCGGTCAAGAACATCGTCTACAACGCGACCGCCGAGGACGTGGAGCGGGTGTGGGTGGGCGGACGGCTGGTGGTGGACCGGGGGCGGGTCTCCGCCGCCGACGAGGCCGCCATCGTGAGGGCCCTCCAGGCCGCCGGCGAGCGCATGTGGCCGCGCATGGGGCAGTTCGATTGGGCCGGCCGCGGCGCCGACGCCCTGTCGCCGCAGACCTACCCGGAGTGGTCATAGGCTCGCGGTACCATAGGGCAGCATGCCCCGCGCCGCCAAGCCGACGCCGCCGACGCTCGTGCTCCTCGTCCGCCACGGGCACACGCCCACGACGGGCCGGCTCCTGACCGGCCAGGCGCCGGGGCTCCACCACGACGACCAGGGCCGCCGGCAAGCTCAGGCGCTCGCCGAGCGGATCGGCCGGCTGAAGCAGGTCGCCGCGGTGTACGCCTCGCCGCTCGAGCGGGCGCGGGAGACGGCCGCGCCCATCGCCGAGGTGCGCCGGCTCGCGGTCGAGGTGGAGCCGGAGCTGACCGACGGCGACTTCGGGACGTGGACCGGACTCCGGCTGGCCGCGCTCCGCAGGAAGCCGGAATGGAAAGTAGTGCAGCGCTATCCGAGCGGCTTCCGGTTCCCCGGCGGCGAATCGTTCGTGGAGATGCAGACCCGGATGACCTCGACGCTGGCCCGACTGGTCCTGCGCCATCCCGGGCAGACCGTCGTGGCCGTCTCCCACGCCGATCCGATCAAGCTGGCGGTCGGGCAGGCGCTGGGCGCGCACCTCGACCTGTTCCAGCGCATCGCCGTCGCGCCCGGCTCCATCACCGCCATCGCGTACGGCGTCACGGGGCCGGTCGTCCTCGGCCTCAACTGGGTGGACGGCGCCGCCGGGCCGCGAATCTCGTGAGCGAGTCGTTCGAGCTGACGACCCCCGACCTCTTCACGACCGGCACCGTGGGCCCGCCGGGCCAGCGGACCTTCTACCTCCAGGCCCGCCAGCGGGACGTGGTCGTCACCCTCAAGGTCGAGAAGGAACAGGTCGGCGCCCTCGCCGATTATCTGGGCGCCCTCCTGGCCAAGCTGCCGACGCCGGCCGACCTCGTGACCGGCGACCTGGCGCTGGTGGAGCCGATCGCGCCGGCCTGGGCCGTGCGCTCGCTCGGCGTCGGCTACGACGAGGGGCTCGATCGCGTCGTCATCGTGGCCGAAGAGCTGGTCGAGGAGGAAGAGGAGGCGGAGGACGAGAGCGCGGGCGAGGACGAGCCGGCCGCCGACGCCGCCGAGACGGGGGCGTCGGCCCGCTTCCACGTGAGCCCGGCCCAGGCCTCGGCCTTCGTGGAGCGGGCGCGGGCGCTCGTGAAGGCCGGCCGTCCACCGTGCGCGATCTGCGGCCGGCCCCTCAATCCCGGCGGCCACATCTGCCCGCGGAGCAACGGCCACGGGCGCGACTAACCGCCAGCGGGGCGACCCGGCCGTCCAGCTCCTGACCCGCGGGGACGTCGAGGTCAAGGGGCGCCTGCCCGACAGCTCGAACGCCACCTTCCTGGTCGAGGTTCAGCTCGACGGCGCCACCACCCTCGCCGTCTACAAGCCCGAGCGCGGCGAGCGGCCGCTCTGGGACTTTCCCCGCGGCCTGTTCCGCCGGGAGATCGCGGCCTACCAGCTCTCGCAGGCCCTCGGCTGGGGGCTGGTGCCGCTCACCGTGCCGCGCGACGCGGGCCCCTACGGGCCGGGGTCGCTCCAGCTGTTCGTCGAAGCCGACTTCGAGCGGCACTACTTCACGCTGTGCGAGGACCCCCGTCATCACCCGGCGCTCAAGCGGATCTGCGCCTTCGACCTGCTCGCCAACAACGCCGACCGCAAGGCGGGCCACTGTCTGCTGGGACCGGAGGGTCAGATCTACGGGGTGGACAACGGGCTGACCTTCCACGCCGAGCCCAAGCTCCGGACGGTGATCTGGGAGTTCGGCGGCGAGGCGATCCCGCGGGACGATCTCCGCGACGTGCGCCGCCTCGTGGAGAGGGGGCTGCCCGCCGCGCTGGTCGAGCTGCTCCAACCGGCCGAGGGACAGGCGCTGCTGGCCCGCGCCGAAGCGCTCCTCGCCAACGGCCGATTCCCGATCGACCGCAGCGGCCACCGTTACCCCTGGCCGCTCGTCTAGGTCATCGAAGGGGGCCTCGACGGCCCCCTCCGAGACCTCCCCCAGGAGAAGTTGCGGCGGCGAAGCCGCCGCTCGAAGCGGACCACCCAACCCGTGCGGCCGGGCTCACGCCGCGCGTGATCACCCCCGAGACGCTCCTGGTTTCCCGGCGGGCGCTTCGCCCCCGAACCCGCTTTCCCCCAAATGGGGGAGGTCAGCGGGGACGGTGAGGCAGGCTGGCGGCCGCCGTTTTCCGGAGCGCCTCCAGCTCCCGCAGCGCCTGCGCGGCCCGGGCCCGCTCCTGGCGCAGCGTGTCCTGGGCCGCCTCCAGCTCGGCCAGCGTGCGGGTGGCCAGCTCGCGGAACCTCTGCGCGGTCGCCTCGCGTTCCTCGACCAGGGCGTCGTGGACGCTGCGCAGCTCCTCGAGGGCGCGCGCGGTCTCGGCCTGCCGCGTCTCCCACTCCTGCCGGGCCCGGGCGCCCTCCGCCTGTGCCTCCCCGACCGCGTCCTGGGCCGCCTTGAGCGCGGCGAGAAGGCGCGTGTGGCGCCCCTGCAGCTCCTGGAGGGCCTGGCCGCCCTCCGCCCGCAGGGCGTCGTGGGCC
>DASYUM010000128.1:0-13155 GCA_036001225.1 Candidatus Methylomirabilota bacterium
GATGAACTCGCCGTACATCAGCGTCGGCAGCGTGCGCAGTCCTTCCCCGATCAGCATCGGCGTCCCGAAGTCGGCCATGGTGGCCATGAACACGAGGAGGGCGCCGGCGGTCAGGGAGGGCGCGATGACGGGCAGGATCGCGGTACGGAACGTCCGGGCCGGCGGCGAGCCCAGACTCAGGGCAGCGTCCTCGATCGACTGGTCCACCGCCGCCAGCGCGCCCGAGACCAGGAGGAAGACGAAGGGAAAGTACTGGACGACGAACACCAGGAGCACCCCCGGGTAGCCGTAGATCGATGGCAGCCGCCAGCCGGCCGGCTCCAGCCAGTGGTTGACCAGACCGTTCCGCCCGAACAGGACCACCCAGGAGTAGGCCCCGATGAACGGCGGCGAGAGGAGCGCCAGGTTGGCGGCCGTGCGGACGAACGCCTTGCCGGGCACCGGATAGCGGGCAACGGCCAGGGCCAGGGGCGTGCCGAGCAGGACGGCGCCCAGGGTGGCGAGCCCGCTCAGCACCAGACTGTTGATCACGCTCGCGTAGTAGTAGCGGTGGCCGACGACCCGCCGGTAGTTGTCGGCCAGCACGAGCCGGCCGCCCTCGCCGGTGAGGCTCGTGAGGAGCACCTCGCCGAGCGGCCAGACCAGCGCGGCCAGGACGACCACGAACGCCAGGGCCGTCACGATCCACCACCCGTCGCGGCGGGGCATCGAGCGGCCGGGGCGCGTCGCCGCCACGCTCACCTGTCGGCGAGGGAGATGACCTTGGTAGGCCGGCACCAGAGGGTGACCGGGTCCCCGACCGACCGCAGCGTCGCGAAGTCCGGGTCGTGCACCTCGGCGGTGAGTGAGACCCCGTCGCCGACCCGGACCTCGTAGCGGACCAGGGCGCCGAGGTAGGTGACCTCGACGATCCGGCCGGCCGCGCTGTTCCAGGCCTCGGCGGCGGGCGGAGGGTCGAGCCGGAGCGACTCCGGGCGGACGCCGAGGTAGACCGGCGCCCCCGCCGGCAGGCCCCGGCCATCGGCCACGGCCCAGCGGGTGCCGAAGTCGGTCTCGACCGTGGCGGCGACGCCGGCCCGGCCGGGGCTCGCCACGCGGCCGGCGACGACGTTCATGCTGCCGAGGAACTCGGCCACGAACCGGCTGGCCGGCGCCCGGTAGAGCTCCCAGGGTTTGCCGGTCTGGAGTACTCGCCCCTGGTCCATCACCGCGATGGTGTCGGAGATGGCGAGGGCCTCCTCCTGGTCGTGAGTGACGTAGAGCGTGGTGATGCCGAGCTGCCGCTGGAGGCGGCGAATGAGGCCGCGGAGCTGGAACCGGAGGCGGGCGTCGAGGTTCGACAGGGGCTCGTCCATCAGGAGCAGGCGGGGCTCGATCACCAGGGCCCGGGCCAGGACCGCGCGCTGCTGCTGGCCGCCGGAGAGCGCGGCCGGCATTCGATCCAGGAGTCCCTCCAGCTGGACGAGCCGCGCCGTCTCCGCGACCCTGGCCGCCAGGGCTGGCGCCGGGAGCTTGCGCGCCCGGAGCCCGTAGGCGATGTTGTCGCGCACGCTCAGGTGGGGAAAGATCGCGTAGCTCTGGAACACGACTCCGAGGTTGCGCGCGTAGGGCGGGACCGCGTCGATCACCGTGCCGGCGAAGCGCACCGTGCCGGCGTCCTGGGGGAGGAGCCCGGCCACGATCCGGAGGAGCGTCGTCTTGCCGCAGCCCGACGGGCCGAGCAGCGTGAACAGCTCCCCGGCCCCGACCACCAGGCTGACGCCGTCGAGGGCGGTCGTGTCGCCGAAGCGCTTGACCACCCCCTCGATCCCGACCTGGGTCACGGCGCTGGCTCCCTCTCCCCGCCCGGGAGAGGGAAGAGCACGTCACTGGGTCTTTACGAGGACGTCCTGGAAGCGCTTGAGGAGCGGGGTCCGATTGTCGGCCGCGTACTGGAGATCGTAGGGGATGGTCTTGATCTGGTCGAGCGGCGGCAGGCCGGCCGGCGAGGAGACGTCCTTCCGCACCGAGCGTCGCCCGAACTTCTGGACGATGAGCTCCTGTCCCTCCCGGCTCACGGTGAAGTCGAGGAAGAGCCGAGCGGCGTTCGGGTGAGCGCCGTTCTTGATGAGCGCGCTCCCATCGGGGATCACGGCCGTGCCATCCGAGGGATACACGATGCCGACCGGCGCCCCGCTCTTGAGGTAGTCGAACGCCGCTTGCTCGAAGGTGAGGCCGACCGGGAACTCGCCGTTGGCCACCATCTGGTAGATCATGCTGGACTTGGGCAGTACCTTCGTCTGCCGGAGCAGGTCCTCGACGAACTTCCAGCCGGCGTCGTTCTTCCCGTAGATGGTGAGCCAGGTGACCAGCAAGGTGTACGACGACCCCGATTTGGTCGCATCGGCATAGGCGACCTTCCCCTTCCAGCGGGGATCGAGGACGTCCTTCCAGGCCTTGGGCGCCTCGGCCTCGGGGACGAGCTTCTTGTTGTACATGATGACGTAGGGCATGGTCGTGAACGGGGTCCAGGTGCGGTCGCCGGGGGCCTGGCCGGGAGCGAAGGCGGCCGCCTCCCGCGACAGATACGGCTCGAACAGCGCCTTCTGGCTACCGATCGCCTCCGGGCCCGCGCTCCAGACCACATCGCCCAGGGGCCGGCCCTTCTCGGCCTCGATCCGCTTGACCAGCTCGCCCGACCCGGCCACCACCGTGGAGACCTTGATCGCCGGGTGCTTCTGCTGGAACGCGGCCACCACCGCGTTCACCATGTCGGCGTCGGCGGCCGAGTACACGACCAGGGTGTCCTCGGGCCGGCCCTGCCCGAGGGCCGGGCCCCCGGCCAGCCCCACCGCGACCACGACCACCGCGAGCACCACACCCCAGCCGACCCGACCCGTCCCTCGCATGGCTTCCCTCCTGGCGGCTCGGCCGCCCTCCTCATCCCGTCCCTTGGCCCCACTGCTAATCGAAAACGCCGTCGCCGTCAACCCGCGGCTGGACACCCGCGGCTGGACAGACCGGTCCGGGCCCGGTAGCATGCCGACCAGCGCGAGCGTCCCCGACGCGAGCCCTCGCACCCGCGGAGGTTTCCATGAGAGCCACGGCCTACGAGGTGGCGGCGTGGGTGCTGGTGGCGGCCGGCGTCCTCTTCGTCCTGGTCGTCCACCTGGTCCCCGCGCTCGTGGCCGGGCTCTTCGTCACGGTCCTCCTCCACCGGCTCACGGGACTGATGGTCGGCCGCCGCCTGCCCCACGGCGCCGCCCGGCTGGTGGCCGCCGGGCTGATGGGTCTCCTCGTCGTCGGCGTCGCCAGCGGCATCGTTCTGGGGTTGCTCGGGCTGATCCGCGGCCGCGCCGGCGACGTGCCAGCCCTCTTCCAGACGATGGCCGAAGTCCTCGACCAGACCCGGCTCTGGCTCGAGCGGCGCGGAGGGCCCGCCCTGGTCCCCGATGCGCTGCGGGATGCCGACGACCTCCAGCGCGCCGTCGCCGACTGGCTGCGCGCCCACGCCGCCGCGTTGCGCCGGACGGGCGGCGAGCTGGGACGGATGCTCCTCCACGTCGCGGCCGGGATCGCGATCGGGCTCATGGTCTTCTTCCGCCAACCCCGGGGGGCAGCGGGGCCGCTGGCCAAAGCGCTGGAGGAGCGGCTCCGCCGGCTGGCGGCGGCCTTCGAGGCGATCGTCTTCGCTCAGGTCTGGATCTCGGCCGTCAACACGCTGCTGACCGCGCTCTACCTGCTGGTCGCGCTGCCGCTGGCCGGGATCCACCTGCCGCTGGCCGGCACCCTGGTGGCGGTGACCTTCATCACCGGCCTCCTCCCGGCGGTGGGGAACCTCATCTCCAACACGGTCATCGTGATCATCTCGCTCGGGGTGTCGGTGTGGGTTGCGGTCGCGTCGCTGACCTTCCTCGTCGTCATCCACAAGCTCGAGTACGTCGTCAATGCCCGGATCGTGGGGAGCCGGATTCGAGCGGCGGCCTGGGAGCTCTTGGTCGCGCTGGTGGCGATGGAGGCGGCCTTCGGCGTGCCGGGGGTCGTCCTGGCCCCGATCCTCTATGCCTACGTCAAGCAGGAGCTGGTGGATCGGGGGCTGATCTGACCGTCGCTTGTGATCTGACCGTCGCTTGGTAGTACGCCAGCTCCTCGGCCAGCACCGCGCGCCAGGGCGCGCCATCCGGACGATGGCGGCCGCAGTCGGTGAAGGGGGCGAAGCCGGGGAAGTCGGGCTCGCGCCGGTCGCGGTCGGCGGTCGAGTCCACCGGAGGCGGAATCGGACCCGCCGCGCCCTCGTGCAGCGGGTGGAGCCAGCACGCCCGCGGCTTCCGGGACCACGGGTGCTCGCCCAGCCCGGTCGCCAGCACTTGAAGCGAGCAGCGGCCATCGGCGAAGGCGAAGACGCAGCGCGTCCGCCGGAAGTGGGACGGATAGGCGAGGTTCCGATAGGCGTGGAGCCGCACGGCGGTCTTTCGGCCGCGGAGCCGGTCCTGCCAGGTTCCATCCACGACGTAGGCGGACGGCAGGAAGGCGAAGAACTCGGCGTGCTCGCGCACGGTCGCGGTGAGCCGGGCCTCTTCGTCGCTCCCGAGGTAGACCCCGTCGTAGCAGCACATGGCCTCGCAGACGGCGAGATCGCAGCGGTGCAGCCGGGGCTCGGCCGGGGGGGCGGACTCGGGCATGCCTACGCGGGGAGCGGCGTGATCTCGAACTCGAGCCGGCGGTGCGCCTCCCGGAGCGCGGCTTCGACCTGCTCCGGCCGGTCGCCGCGGGCGAAGATGAACCCGAGGTAGCGGGAGCCTTCGGGAAGCGGAACCAGCTCCTGGCCGCGGTGCGCGGTAATCGCGACGTCCTCGATGCCCGGCACGGCCATCGCCGCGTCCTGTCCCCGCACCTCGGCCAGCACGCCGCGATGCGGGATGGGAATCATCATGACGCCAGCGGCCGCGTGCTCCCGCGCCAGTGTGGCGATGTCGAGCCCGAGCGCATGGCGGAGGATGATCTCCTCCAGCGACATCCCGGTCCCGAAGCGGAGGGTCCGCGAGCACAGGCCCCCGATCGAGCGACCAGCGACCTCGATGAGCCAGACGCCGGCCTCGTTCACCCGCAGCTCGGCATGGATGGGTCCCTCGCGGAGGCCGAGGGCGTCCGCCGCGCGGCTGGCGGTGTCGGCGATCGCCCCCTGGACCGCCGTCGGCAGTCGAGAAGGGGTCACGTAGATGGTCTCCTCGAAGAAGGGCCCGTCGAGCGGATCCGGCTTGTCGAAGAGGGCCAGGACGCCGAGCGCGCCCGCCTGGAGGAGACCCTCCAGGGCCACCTCCCGTCCCGGGACGAAGCCTTCCACCAGGATCTCGGCCGCCCCCTCGTCGAGCGCCGCCACCTCGGGGGTCGCCAGGATCGCCCGGATGCGTCCGAACGCGGCGACGAACTCGGCCGGCGTGTCTGCGCGGATGACGCCCCGACTCGCGGCGAGAACGGTCGGCTTGAGCACGCAGGGGTAGCCGACGCGGCCGGCGGCCGCGGCCGGGTCGTCGGCCACGGTGAAGCGCGCGTAGGGTGGGGTCGGCACGCCCGCCGCTCGGAGCGCCTCGCGCATCCGGTACTTGTTGCGGGTCGTGCTCGCAGCCGCGACCGTATTCGACGTCGGCAGCCCGAGGGCGGCCGCCACCGCCGCGCCCACCACCGTGGTCAGGTCGTCCACCGGGACGACGGCGTGAATCGGGCGGCGGCGGGCCAGGTCGGCGACCTGGGCAGCGGCCTTCACGGGATCGGCGAAATCGAGCGTCAGCAGGTCGTCGGGGAACTCGCCCGCGAAGGTGTTGGGTCGCTCGGAGGCGACGACGATCTCGACGCCGACCTTCCGGGCCGCCTCGAGGAAGTCCTCGGTCCGGTAGGTCGTGGTGGGGATGAGGAGCAGGAGGCGTCGCACGAGGACGGCGCGCCGCCGGCGCCGGGCCGGGCCGACGGCGATCAGAGGGGCGTCGCCGGCGGGCTCAGCCCTTGGAGGGCGTGTAGTAGGGGTTCTCGCCGGCCGCGTGGTCGGTCACGTCGAGGACTTCGGTGATCTCGGGGATCTCCTCGAAGATCATGCGCTCGATCCCGGCCTTGAGCGTGACGTCGGCCGCTCCGCACCCCTGGCAGCCCCCGCTCATGCGGAGGTACACCGTGCTGTCCTTGACGTCGATCAGCTCGATGTAGCCGCCGTGGGCCGCCACCGCCGGATTGATCGCGGTATCCAGGAGGTCCTGCACCTTGTCCTTGACCCCGGGCTCCTTGACGTCAGCCATGCTCGCCTCCTTGGCCGCATTGTACCGCGACAGCCCGCCGGCCGCTAGCACGCCGCCCATGGTCGGAGGCTGACATCAGGGATTCCCAATGCCACCGCCAGGGCTTGACTTGGGCCGCCCCGAAGCGCTTTCCTTATAGGTCAACGTGGGAGGGGGTTCGCCGGGAGGGCGGGCCCAGAGGTCGAATCCTCAGCGATGGGAGGGCCTGTGCAACACGGACGGTCGAGCAGTCTCGAAGTGGACGCCCGCCTGAGCCGGCTGGAGCGGGAGCTGCGACGCTGGAAGCTCGCGGCCGCCCTGGGTCCGGTCGCGCTCGTGATCGTTGCCGTGACCGGAAGCCCGCTGCCGCTCGCCGGAGCCCGGAGCCTGGAGGCGCCGCCCCCCCGGCCAGGCGTGGCTCCGGCCGTGGTCGAGGCCCAGCGTTTCGTGCTTCGCGACGCGGCGGGCGCGGCCCGGCTCACCCTCGGCCTCGCCGACGACGGGACGGCCATGCTCACCTTCCTCGACCGCGACGGCGAGCCACGGGCGGCCCTGGGGCCGCGCCACCTCTATCTCTCCGGGGACGACCCCGCCACCGCGGTGAAGCTCCTGGTGACCCCGGGCGGCACGCCGGCGCTGCGGCTGGAGAAGGATGGCCGCCTGCGGGCGGTCCTCGGCATGGCGACCGACGGGACGCTCGCCCTCGGCTTCTACGGCCAGGACGGCAAGGGGCGGGCGCTCATGGACGTGGCCGCCGACGGCTCTCCCGGCCTCACGCTGTTCCACAAGAGCGGCAAGGTGGCCTGGTCGGCGCCGTAAGACCCATGAAGTACGGGTTTACGCGAGTCTGGGCGCGCGTCCACATCCTGGTGGGCCTGCTCGTCCTGGCGCTGGGCATCGTCGCCGCCGGGTTCGCGCTCGCCCTCGACCTCCGGGGGCTGGGGGTCGAGCCCACGGGCCGCGCGCTCCTGGCCGCCGCCTGCCTCCTGGTCGGCCTCGGCGTCGGCGGCTGGGCCGTCGTGATCGGCCAACTCCTCGAGGCATTCCTCGACCAGCGACGGCTCCTGCGACGGGTCGAGCGCCGGCTCGCCCAATGGGAGGCCGAGCGCCGGGAAGAGGCGGAGCTGCGGATGGTCGGCGAGCGGGGGCGGCGTGGCGGCGCACGCTAAGATCGACACTCCGCCGCGCTACATCGCCGTGGTGCGCCGGGGCGAGACCGAGGTCTACCGGATGCTCAAGGAGTATCTGGAAGCGCGGGGGCTCGCCGAGGTCATCTGGGATCGCCGGGTGGCCGACCGGCGGCTCCAGCCCGATCCGGCCGCGGCCGAGCGCCGCCGGGGCGAGCGCCGGGGACCGCCGCCGGGCGCGTCGTCGCGGGCGCTGGGCTTCTTCATCGCCCGGGCCGGGGAGCCGGCGCCGACGACCGCGAGCCCGCGCAGCGCCTAGGTTTTCGGAGGGGTCTCGGAACACCCCCCCGAGGCCCCCCCGCGGGGGTTGCGCCGGCAAGCCGGCGCCCGGAGCGGAACACCAGCCCTTGGCGGTTCGGCTGCGCGCCGCGCGTTGTTGCCCCGACAGATTCCTAGGCCGGTGGGGGGGCTGGAGGGCGCCGGCCGGCCGGGCCGTTCCCGTTTCGCTGCAGACGGAGCAGGGCGAGCACGCGACCCTCCAGCTCGTATACCTCCCCGCCCTTGAGCGGGGCGTGCTTCCGCCGTCCATCGGCCGCGCGCGTGTCTACCACGACCTCCCACCGGACGCCGCGCCGGTGGGCCGGCAGCAGGAACGGGACCGACTCGTGGTGGGCATTCAGCATGATCAGGAAGGTGTCGTCCGCGATCCGCCGCCCGCGGGCATCCACGTCCTCGATCGCGTCACCGGACAGCCGCAGCCCGAAGCAGCGCGTGTGCGGATTCGTCCAGTCTTCTTCGGTCATCTCCTTGCCGTCGGGACGGAACCAGGCGAGGTCCTTCACCTCGGAGCCGTGGATGCGGCGGCCGTAGAAGAACTGGCGGCGACGCAGCACCGGGTGGCGGCGGCGGAGCCCGATCAGGAACCGGACGAAGCGGAGCAGGTCGCGGCGGGCGCGGTCCAGGTTCCAGTCGTGCCAGGACAGCTCGTTGTCCTGGCAGTAGGCGTTGTTGTTCCCCTGCTGGGTCCGGCCGATCTCATCCCCGCCGGCGAGCATCGGCACGCCTTGCGAGAGGAGCAGGGTGGCCATGAAATTCCGCTTCTGCCGCTCCCGGAGGGCCGCGACGCCCTGGTCGTCGGTCGGCCCCTCGGCGCCGCAGTTCCAGGACAGGTTGTGGTCGGCGCCGTCCCGGTTCTCCTCGCCGTTGGCCTCGTTGTGCTTTTGGTTGTAGCTGACGAGGTCGGCGAGCGTGAAGCCGTCGTGGGCGGTGACGAAGTTGATGCTGGCGTAGGGGCGCCGGCCGCCCCGGCCATAGAGATCGCTGGAGCCGGTGAGCCGGTAGGCCAGGGGCCCGGCCTGCCCCTCGTCCCCCTTCCAGTAAGCCCGCACGGTGTCCCGGTACTGGCCGTTCCACTCCGCCCACAAGACCGGGAAGTTCCCCACCTGATAGCCGCCTTCGCCGAGGTCCCACGGCTCGGCGATCAGCTTGACCTGGGAGATGACCGGGTCCTGGTGGATGATGTCGAAGAACGCCCCCAGCCGATCCACGTCGCTGAGCTCACGGGCCAGCGCCGCCGCCAGGTCGAACCGGAAGCCGTCCACGTGCATCTCGAGGATCCAGTAGCGGAGGCTGTCCATGATGAGCTGGAGCGTCCGCGGGTGGGTCATGTTCAGGGTGTTCCCGCAGCCCGTGTAGTCCATGTAGTGGCGCCGGTCGTCGGCGACCAGCCGGTAGTAGGCTGCGTTGTCGATCCCCCGGAAGCAGAGCGTCGGCCCGAGCTGGTTCCCCTCGGCGGTATGGTTGTAGACGACGTCGAGGATGACCTCGATGCCCGCGTCGTGGAGCGTCTTCACCATCGTCTTGAACTCGGCCACCTGCTGGCCGGCCCGCCCGCTGGCGCCGTAACCCACGTCGGGGGCGAAGAAGCCGATGGAGTTGTAGCCCCAGTAGTTGGTCAGACCCCGGTCCACCAGCTGCTTGTCGGCGATGAACTGCTGGATGGGCAAGAGCTCGACCGCGGTGACGCCGAGCGCCTTGAAGTAGTCCACCGCCGCCGGGGAGGCGACCCCGGCGTAGGTGCCCCGGAGCGCCTTGGGCACGTCGGCGTGACGGGCGGTGAGCCCCTTGACGTGGACCTCGTAGATGACGCTCTGGTTCAGCGGCGTGCGCGGCCGGCGGTCCTCCCCCCAGCTGAAGGCGGGGTCGATCACCACGCACTTGGGCATCCCGGCCGCGCTGTCCCGGTCGTCGCGAGAGAGGTCGGCGTCCGAATGGCCGACCTCGTAGCCGAACAGGGCGTCGCTCCAGCGGACGGTCGAGTCGATGGCCTTGGCGTAGGGGTCCAGGAGGAGCTTGGCGGGGTTGAACCGATGGCCGGCCGGGGGGTCGTAGGGCCCGTGGACGCGGTAGCCGTAGCGCTGGCCGGGACGGACCTCGGGAAGGTAGATGTGCCAGACCTGGTCGGTCTGCTCCGTCATCGGGACGCGGACTTCCGCTTCACCGTCGCCGCCGGCCCCGTTGAACAGGCACAGCTCGACCCCGGTGGCGTTCTCCGAGAAGAGGGCGAAGTTCACCCCGGCGCCGTCCCAAGTGGCGCCGAGGGGATAGGGGTGCCCGGGCCGGGTGCGCATGTGCCCCTAAGGGGAAGCAATTCCAGTGCCGGAACCAACCAGGATCCCGCCCCGCGGGGCCTCCTCCCCGGAGGGTGCCGCCGGATAGCCAGGACCGGGCCCGGCTTGGTAGAATCGGCCTCGCCGTGATTCCCGTGCTCTGCCCCGGCTGCCGAAGCCCCGTGCCCCCCGACACGGTGAAGTGCCCGTGGTGCGGCCGGAACGTGAACCAGGGCACCTTCGACGATGACTGAAACCTCGGCCCTCCCGGCACAGCCGGGCTGGTCGCTCTTCAGCGACCGGATCGGGCCTGCCTCCCCCCACGCCCGCCGGTCATCATCGAACTGAGCCGCGCCCGCCTCCCCCGACCCGGTCGCCGTCACGACGATGAGTGAGATCGAGGGGCCGGCCCCTCCGACCAGCCTCCTCGGTCACGATCCGCGGACCCCGGGCCCAACGGGCTCGGGCCGAAAGCCCAGTCTCCTCACCTCCTTCCGGGAGCGGCTGCGCGTCAAGGTCATCGCGCTCATCCTCGCCATCCTGAGCGTCGGGATCGGCGTCGTCCTGGCCGTCAACCTCCACTACGAGGCGCGGACCCTGGTCGCCCGCCACCGCGACACCGCCCGCTTGCTGGCCGGCTCCATCGTCACGGGCATCGAGAACGGCATGCTGGAGGGCCGGCCCGACATCATCCGCCAGCTCATCCAGGAGCTGAAGGCCGAGCTGAAGGACGTCCGACGGATCGACGTCTACCGGCGCAACGGGGTGGAAGCGTTCACCGACATGGAGACGGTGAACGAGGTGAACCGCATCGCCGGCCTCGAGCCGCAGATCATCGAGCGCATCGCCAAGATGCGGCGGGCGCCCGGCGAACGCCTCAGTCACCCCCTCTTCACCCGAGCCGTCCAGGTCGTCGAGCCCCAGGAGACCGAGGAGCAACTCGACGGCCGCCGGGTGCTGACGCTTTTCCGTCCGCTCAGGAACCTCGACAAGTGCCAGGAGTGTCACGGCACCGACCACCAGGTGCGGGGGGTGGTGCGCATCAGCCTCGGCCTGGACCGCCTCGACGCCGACCTGCGGGCGGCCACCCTGCGCCAGCTCGGCATCAAGCTGCTCATGGTCGGCAGCGTCGCGCTCGGCCTCGTCGTCTTCATGGGGCGTGTCGTGCTGCGGCCCATCAGCCGGGTCGCGACCACGGCCCGGCAGATCGGCGACGGCGATCTCACCGCGCGGGTGACCACGACCAACACCGACGAGATCGGCCAGCTCGGCCGCGTGATCAACGACATGGCCGATCATCTCCAGGCGGCCCGGACCGACCTCGAGGCCCGTAACGCCCAGCTGGCCACCGCGCTGGCCGACCTGAAGGAGTCGATGCAGAAGGTCGAGCTGCTCGAGCAGGTCAAGGGCGAACTGGCCAAGTTCGTGCCGGAGTCGGTGAAGATCCTCCTCGAAAAGAACCCCGACGCCCGGGAGCTGGAGAAGCGCGAGGCGGACGTCTCGGTCCTCTTCCTCGACGTCGAGGGGTACACGCGGCTCTCCGAACAGCTGCCGCCCCAGCGGCTGAACCGGATGATCCAGGACTACTTCTCCGCGTTCCTGGAGATCATCCGGGCCAACCACGGCGACGTCAACGAGACGGCCGGCGACGGCCTCATGGTGATCTTCCAGAGCGAGGGCAGCCGGACCCGCCACGCGCTCAACGCCGCCGGCGCCGCCTTCCAGCTCCTCGGCAAGGTCGCCGCCCTCAATCAGGAGTTCACCGGCATCTACCCGCCGGTGGCCATCCACGTCGGGATCAACAGCGGTCCCGCGCTGGTGGGGGCGACCAAGCTCGATGCCGCCGGCGGCGGGCGCTGGACCTTCACCGCGTCCGGCCCCACCACCAACCTCGCGGCCCGGGTCGCCGGCCTGACCCGGGGCGGCGAGGTGAAGGTGGGGCCCGAGACGGCCGAACGGATCAAGGGCCACTACGTGCTGGAGGACACCGGCGAGCACCAGCTCAAGAACGTGGCCCAGCCGGTCCGCGTCTACCGCCTGGTCCCGGCCGGCATCTACACGAGCATCGCCTGACGGTCGCGCCCCGGCGGCGGCCGCCCGACCCAACATCTTGGGGTCGAGACCGCCACCCACCGCTAGATTTCGATTGACACCGCCGGCGCCGCCGCTTAAGGTCCCGAGCGAGGCTGCTGCCTCGGGACGACGAGGGGGACTTCGATCCGGACCGGGCGACGGAGCGACGGATGAAGATGCGGATGAAGATGCGGTGGATCCGCTTCCGGCTCGCGGCACGCACCTCGCACGAGCACTACTGCGAGGCGTGCGACCGCCACTGGCCGCACGACGGCGAGGATGGCCGGTCGTGCACGCTCTACTGGGCCTGGCGCTGCGAGGCGTGCCGGCCGGCCCCGACGCCGGAGCCGCCGGAGCCCGCGCCGCAGCCGGTCGGCGACGGCTTCGCGCTGCGGTTCACCATCGAGGAGCGCCCCCGGGTCCGCTAGCGGCCCGTCGGGGTAACCACGCGCCACCGAGCCGGGCCACAACGGGTCCCGTGGTCTGGTCCGAGCGGCGGCTCTGCCGCCGCAACCTTCGGGTGCGCGCGCCTCGGACGGCGGGGCCCAGCCCCGCGACGTCCTGTGGCGCGCCATTGGGGGGCATCGGGGGGGTCTTCCGAGACCCCCCCGAGAAACTAGCGCCCGGCGGCGGAGACCGGTTCAGGCCGAGAGCCGCTCGGCGACCCTCCGGAGGTCCTCCACGAAGCGCTCGGTCTCGGCGTGGCGAGCGGCGTCGTCGGGCGCGCGCAAGATCGACGACGGGTGGACGGTCGCCATGGCCACCGGCCCCAGCAGGCTCGGCACGAACTCGCCACGCCGCTGGGTCACCTTGAAGGTCTTGCCGAGGAGGGCCTGGGCCGCGGTCGCCCCCAGGCACACGAGCACCTTCGGGCGGACGAGCCCGATCTCGGCCTCGAGCCACGGGCGGCAGGCCGCGATCTCGGCCGCGTTCGGCTTGGCGTGGATCCGGCGTGTGCCACGCGGCTCCCACTTGAAGTGCTTGACGACGTTGGTGACGTAGACGCGGGTCCGGTCGATCCCGGCCTCGGCCAGCGCGCGGTCGAGCAGCCGGCCGGCGGGACCGACGAACGGACGCCCCTGCTGGTCCTCCTGGTCGCCC
>DASYUM010000129.1:0-9414 GCA_036001225.1 Candidatus Methylomirabilota bacterium
CGTCGAGGTGGCCGCCGGGCCGCGAATGGGGGGCGGGTCGCGGAGGCAGGAGGGGCAGACCATGTGGGTCGAGATGAAGGTTCGGGGGCTCGCCCTGGACCCGGTATCGAACACGCCCATCATCATCCTCCGCGACGAGGAAGAGAAGCGCTCGCTGCCGATCTGGGTGGGCATCTTCGAAGCCAACGCGATCGCGCTCGAGCTGGAAAAGATCTCCACGCCCCGGCCGATGACCCACGACCTCATCAAGAACATCCTGGAGTCCGTGGAAGCGAAGGTCGAAAAGATCGTGGTCAACGACCTCCGCGAGAACACCTTCTTCGCGCTGATCCACCTCCGGCTTGGCGACGAGGAGATCACCGTGGATTCCCGCCCGTCGGACGCCATCGCCCTGGCGCTGCGGGTGGGAGCGCCGATCTTCGTGGACGAGGACGTGGTGCGGCGGGCCAAGAGCGTCGAGGTCGCGCCCAAGGAATCGGACGACCAGGAGAAGCTCAAAGAGTGGCTCGAGAACCTCAAGCCGGAGGACTTCGGCAAGTACAAGATGTAGCCGGCGCCGCCGCCCGCCCCTTGCGCGTCGGCCTCTTCACCAACAACTATCTCCCCATGCTGGGCGGCGTCTCGACCTCGGTCGAGACGCTGCGGTTCACCCTCCAGACTCTCGGCCACCACGCGGTGGTCGTCGCGCCCCGGATGGCCGGCGCCGCCCTCGATCGCGAGGTGGTGCGGGTCCCGGCGGTGCCGGCGCCCACGTATCCCGATTTCGGCCTCCCGTTCCCGGTCGGTCCGGCGCTCCGCCGGCGCCTGACCACCCTCGACCTGGACATCTTCCACGTCCAGCATCCGTTTCTGCTCGGGGGCACGGCCCGGCGCCTGGCGCGGGGGCTCGGGCGGCCGCTGGTGTTCACCTACCACACGCTCTACGACAAGTACGCCCACTACGTCCCGCTGCCGCGCCCGCTGGTGGCCCGCCAGGCGGTGGCCTGGAGCACGCGCTTCGCGAACACCGCCGACCTGGTGATCGCGCCATCGGCGGGACTGGCGGCGCGGCTCCGGGCCCAGGGCGTGCGGCGGCCGATCGAGGTCGTCCCGACCGGGGTGGACCTCGACCGCTTCCGGCCCGGTGACCGCGCCGCCGCCCGCGCGCGCCTCGGTGTCGGAGCCGGGCCGCTCCTCCTCTACGTGGGGCGCCTCGACCGCGAAAAGAACGTGGGATTTCTCATCGACGCCTTCGCTGGCGTCGCCGCACGACACCCCGACGCGGAGTTCTGGCTGGTCGGCCGCGGCACCCACGAGCGGGCGCTCCGCCGGCGCGCCGGCCGGCTGGGGGCAGGGGAGCGGGTGCGGTTCGTCGGCGGCGTCGTCCATGACGAGATCGTGCGCTACTATCAGGCGGCCGACCTCTTCGTGTTCGCATCCACCACCGAGACCCAGGGCCTGGCCGTGCTGGAGGCGATGGCGGTCGGGGTCCCGGTGGTCGCCGTGCGCGCCTCGGGGGTGGAGGAGGCGGTAGTGGACGGCGTGAGCGGGCTGCTCGTCCCCGAGGACCCCGAGGTGTTCGCGGCTGCGGTGCGGGAACTGCTGGCCGATGCCGGGCTGGCGAGCAAGCTCGCTGCCGGCGCCCGCGAGGCGGCGCTCCCGGCGGCGGCGACCACCCTGGGAGCCCGGCTCGTCGCGCTCTACCGCGGGCTGCTCGACCGGGGGGTCGCGCCATGACGGCGCGGGCCATCCGCATCACGTTCCAGGAAGAGTGGCATCCGCCGCGCCATCGTGGTCTCCTCGACGTGGACCCGCGCGTGCGAACGCTCTGCCGTGTCCTGGTCTCGTATCCGGAGGTGCGCCACATCTTGCCGGACCGCGTCAGCATGGACGAGGTTGTCTCGCCCGAGGTCCTGGAGGCGATGTCGCGATTCCTGAGCCGGCAGCGCTGGCTGGTGCGCGACGTCGAGATCCTGTGAGGTCGGGGCCGATGCCCGTCGCGCCGCAACGTCCGGAGGCTCGCGTTGGGTGGCTCGTCCCGGGCGGGGGGGCCCCCGCCCCGCCGCGACCCCGGCTCGAGGGCCCGGCCGAGACCCGGATCCTCGCCGGGCCGGGCGGCGCCGGCCAGAGAGGCGTCCCACGAACTCGCTGATTCCCGTGCGGCGGGAGGTTGGGCCCACCCGGTTGAGGACGAGGTTGAGGTGATCTGGGACCCCGCCGCCGAGTGCTTGTCGCGAGCCGAGCTGGAGCGGCTGCAGACCGCCCGGCTCCGGGCGACGCTCCGGTGGTGCGCCGAGCGGGTGCCTTTCTACCGCAAGGCGCTCGAGACCGCCGGGGTGACGCCGGAGGCGATCGGCGACGTCCGGGACGTCGCCCGGCTGCCGTTCACGGTGAAGGCCGACCTCCGTGACCACTACCCGGTCGGCCTCTTCGCGGTGCCGCTGCCGGAGGTGCGCCGGATCCACGCCTCGTCGGGGACCAAGGGGAAGCCGACCGTGGTCGGGTACACGGCGCGCGACCTCGCCACCTGGAGCGAGTGCATGGCGCGCGGTCTGGCGGCGGCGGGCGCGCGACCCGGGGACCTCGTCCACAACGCCTACGGCTACGGGCTGTTCACCGGTGGGCTCGGGTTCCACTACGGGGCCGAGCGGCTCGGCTGCACGGTCATCCCGGTGGCGTCCGGGAACACGCTCCGCCAGCTCCGCTTGCTGCAAGACTTTCGCCCGTCGGGGCTCGCCTGCACGCCGTCGTTCGCGCTGCATCTCGGGGAGGCGCTGCGCGACACCGGCATCGAGGCGGGCGCGCTCGGGCTCCGCTACGGGACGTTCGGGGCCGAGCCGTGGAGCGAGGGCATGCGGCGGGAGATCGAGGCCCACCTCGGTCTCACCGCGGTGGACTTCTACGGTCTCTCGGAGGTCATCGGTCCCGGCGTGGCCGCCGAGTGCGCCGAGGCGCGTGACGGCCTCCACGTCAACGAGGACCACTTCCTGGTCGAGGTGGTCGAGCCGGCGACCGGGGTACCGCTCCCTTCGGGACGGGAAGGGGAGCTGGTCTTCACCAGTCTCACCAAGGAGGCCCTGCCGGTGATCCGCTATCGGACCGGCGACCTCTCGGCCCTCGCGGAGGAGCCCTGCCGGTGCGGCCGGACCCTGGCCCGCATGGCGCGGATCAAGGGCCGCACCGACGACATGCTCGTCATCCGGGGCGTGAACGTCTACCCCTCGCAGATCGAGGCCGTGCTCCTGGAGTTGCCCGAGCTGGCGCCCCATTACCAGCTCATCGTGGATCGCGCCGGCCCCATGGCCCGCCTCGAGGTGCAGGTCGAGGTCGCCGAGGCCATCCTCGCGACCTGGGGTGGCTGGCAGGCCGACCGGGCGGAGGTGGGGGGGCTGCGGGGACGGGTGGCCGAGCGGCTCCGGGCGGGCCTCGGCCTGACGACGGAGGTGACCGTGGTCGCGCCGCGGACCGTGCCTCGCAGCGAGGGCAAGGCCGTCCGGGTGGTCGAGAAGAGCGAGCCAAGGAGGATGCCATGAACACGGCCGAACAGGACAAGCACCGGCGCCTGCTGGCGCGGATCACCACCGGCGAGAAGATCCAGACGGCCGACGAGATGAGCGACCTCTATCGGGAGAACCTCGTCCACCTGATGACCATGCAGGCCGACTCCGAGCTGGCCGGCGCCTACGGCTACGTGCCGTGGATCATGAAGGCGCCCAGCATGGAGGAGAAGCTGGTGGTGGCCCAGATCGTCAAGGACGAGACCCGCCACGCCAAGGTCATGTACGACCTCCTCGACGAGCTGGGGTTCGACGTCGAGGGGCACGTCCGCCCCCACGATCAGGAGTTCGCCCGGCGCATCGACGACCCCGAGGCCGACATCGGCACGGCCCGCCTGTCCTCCGACAAGCGGGTGAACATCTTCTACTACCCGATCGACACCTGGGCCGACTTCGTGATGTTCAACTTCTGCATGGACCGAGGTGCCGGCCACCAGCTCGAGGACGCCCGGCGCTGCTCCTACGGCCCGTGGGTCCGGGCCATCGAGGGGATCTTCAAGGAAGAGAAGATGCACATCCGCCACGGCGAGCTGTGGGTGAAGCGCCTGGCCGACGACCCGGCCGGTCGCGACGACGCCCAGCGGACCTTCCACAAATGGTACATCCGCACCATGAACATCTTCGGCCGGCCCGGCAGCGCGAAGAACCGGCTCTACCAGGAGCTGGGCCTGAAAACGCGCGACAACGACGAGGTGCGCCGGGCGTTCGCCGAGGAGGTCCGCGGGCTGGTCGAGGCCCTCGGCTGGCGCGTGCCGGAGTGGAAGCCGAACTGGGAGAAGCTGCCCGAGGAGGCCCAGATCCCCGGCTGACCCGGGGAGCCGGTCGCCCGGTGTCCGCGCGAACCCTCGCTGGCCGGGTCTGGCAGGCCACCTTCTGCGAGGTGGTCCACCTGCTGAGCCGCTTGCTCGTCCGTAGCAGCGCCGACGACCCCTTCCACCACGTCGCTCACTTCCTGGCCGAGGAGGCGCGGCGCCGAGGCGTCCGGACGGTGCTGGAGCTCGGTGCCCGCCGCTCGACGATCCGGCAAATCGTCCCGGACTCGATGCGCTACGTCGGCTTCGACATCCATCCCGGTCCCGACGTGGATGTCGTCGGGGACATCCACGAGCTGTCGCGCCACTTCGAGCCCGAGGCCTTCGATCTCGTTTGCGCCATCTCGACGTTCGAGCACCTGGCGATGCCGTGGAAGGCCATTCTCGAGATCAACAAGGTGTTGCGGCCGGAGGGGCTGCTGTTCATCAACACGCACCCCACGTGGCCACCGCACGAGGTGCCGTGGGATTTCTGGCGGTTTTCGGCAGAGGCGTTCCGGGTCCTGCTCGGGCCGCCCACCGGCTTCGAGATCCTGCGCTCGGCCGAGGGCCTGCCGTGCATGATCCTGCCGCTCGGCACGGAGCCGGCCATGCGCGGCATGCATCGGGTTCGGGCCCATCTCGGGGTCAGCGTGGTAGCCCGGAAGGTGGGTCCGCCACGGCCGGGTCTGGCGTGGGACGTGGCCGTCGCCGAAGTCCTCAGCACCACGTATCCGGTCGCGTAGCTCCCACGTCGGGGGGCTCCGTCGGCACAGGGTCCTGCCCGGCCGAGCCGCATGTCCGATAAGGGGCATTCTGTCAAGTTCAGGGTGGGGCGCGGAGGACGCGACCGGGACGCGGGAAAAAGACGCGGGCTGGCCGGCGCGCGCCGTCAGGCGCTGGCGCCGAGGATGGCGAGACGGACGCGGATGTCCTCCGTGCGGGCCGCGTCCGGGACCTCACGCAGGAGCCGCCGGTAGGTCTCGATGGCGGCCGCCGGCTGCTTGAGCTGCTCCTGGGTCCGACCGACGGCCAGGAGCAGGTCGGCATAGAGGAAGTCCTTCGGACCCCGCCCCGTGAGCCCCTGGGTGTAGATCTCGAGCGCCCGGGCGGGCTCGCCCTTGGCTTCCCAGGTGTAGCCCTGGTCGAGGCGGCTCAGGATCCCGACGGTCCCGCTGTCCCGGCGGGCCGCCTCGTCGAACGCGACCAGCGCGGCGTCGAACCGCCGGCGCCGGTACTCGACGTTGCCCAGGAAGTACCAGCCCTGAGCGACGGCCGAAGCGCGGGGATGGGCGGTGATGAATTGCGTGAGCGTCCGGGCGGCGCCGTCCAGCGCCGCCTCGTCGGTACTCCCGACGGCTTGACGATAGGCGGCGCTCGCTTCGGCAAAGGCCCGCCGCGCGGTCGCCTCCCGGTGCTGGAGGATCGTCCACACCCCGGCGCTGACCGCGGCGGCGAGCAACAGGCCGGCGACCCCCACCACCCCCCAGCGGGCGACCGGGGGGAGGCCGGCCAGCGGCCCCCAGCCCCTCACCGGGCTTCGCGGAGCGTAGAGGCGGGCAGCCAGCCCTCCGTTCCGTCGGCGGCCCGGACCTTGATCCAGAAGCCGCCGTCGAACAGGACGGCGTTGAAGAACCGCAGCCGCCGGTCGATCGAGTCCAGGTACATCACGCGCTCGCCCCGAGCCACGCGACCGACCGGGGGCGCTGCCGTCACGGCGTCGCGGAGGAGGGCGCTCTGGTCGATCACGACCTCCAGCCGGCTGCCGGCCACCACCGGCGGGCGGGCCCCGGGCTCGGTCACGGATGCGACCGTCGGCCCCGGGGTCGGCGTCGGCGCCACGGTCGGGGTCAGCGCCGCCGTGGCCCTCGAGCCGGTGGCTTCGGGGGCCGGGGCCGGCGTGACCGGAGACGGCGCCGCGGCCCCGGGCGCCGTCGGGGTCACCGGGGCCGGCTCGGGTCGAGCCGGGGCCGCCGGTGTCGCCGGCGGGGGCGCGGGCGCCGCGACCGCCGCGGGCATCGCCGCGAATCCGTCGGCGCGGAACTGACGGAGCTCATCGACGGTGATCGCCAGCTCCCCGAGGGTGGTCCGTGTCTTGAGCCGGCCGCCGACCAGCGTGCCCCGCAGGACGCGACCGTCCTTCAGCTGGACCTCGCCGGCCGTCAGCAGGCCGACCGTCTCCGGGGCCACCTCGATGAGGTCGGTACCGGTCGAGACCAGCAGGACGTCGCTGGTCAGGTCGGCGTCGAGGCGGCTTCCGTTGGCGAGGAGAAGTTCGCCGGCCGTGGCCGGCGTGGCCAGGGCAGCGAGCAGGCACAACATCCCGACCCATCTCATGGCGATCCGCTGACCTCCACGCGGGGCTTGGCGCCCCGCTCGATGAGGATCTCCCCCTTGACCGACGCGCCGTTGGCCGCGGCGAAGCTCCCCGTCTTCAGGTTGCCGGTCAGGACCCCCTGGGGCAGGATCTCGACCCGACCGGTCGCGTTGAGGTTGCCTCGCACCTTGCCGCCCACCACGATCGTGGAGGCCGTAATGTCGGCGTCCACCTCGGCCCGATCGCCGATCACCACGGTGCCCTGCACGTTGACGATCCCTTCGAAGCGGCCGGCCAGCTCGAGGTCGCCTTCACCGACGATTTCGCCCTTGATGGAGAGCCTTTCGCCGACGCGGAACGCCGTGCTGAGGGCGGGGGCATGGCGAGCCAGCAAGGGGTCGAACTCCCCGTCATCTCCGACATCGAAGCCGAAGAAGCGCTGAATCGCCTTCAACAACGCGAGTCCCGTCCCGTGTCCAAACGAAGGTACTGTACCTTCCCGCCCGGCCGGTGTCAAGGAAACCGGCGCCAAGACCCCTCAAGACTTGACATTTATGGCACTGCTGCAGGAGAGTGGAGGCCAGCAGGACGATTACCGGAACCGGAGGTGAGAGACGGTGGACTGTCCCGAGTGCGGCAGGACGCTGGTCTGTGCGGCCTGTGGCAGCCCGGTCGAGGAGACGGTGCAAGTCGGACCGGGTCCGGGCCCGGAGTCAGCGATCAGGTCAGCCGGGCCGCAGGGTGGTGACCAGACCTTTCTCGTAGTGGCGCGCGGGCACGGCGATCTGCTGGAGCAGCTCAAGGAGGTCGTCGGCGAGCTCGGCTGGGTACGGCCGATCCAGGACCGCCGCGACGACCCGACGATCCTCCCCCGCGAAGGGCGCGAGGGCACCGTGCACGTCGACGAGGATCTGAAGTCCTAGTCTCCCCTGGTCCCCTTCCCGGCGCCGCCCCCCGTGCGGCCGGGCATGTCCCTCCGGTTACCCCAGCGAGCCCATCACCAGGCGCTCGTGGAGCGCCGAGAGGATCTCGTCCACGCCGGCGCAGGCCCAGATGCGGAAGAACGGCGACTGCTGCAGCGCCATGAAGTCACGGTCCCCGCGGGCCTGCGTCTCGACCGGCGTCTCGCCGGAGCGGGGGGCGCGGATGTGGCCCATCACCAGGCGGTCTTTGTGGTAGATGGCCGGGTATTCGATGTAGTGGTACAGGTACTCGAGCGCCTTGGTGTAGAACACGGCGACGGGGATCGACTGCCAGGTCTGCCCGTTCTTCTCGTTCAGGAACTCCGCCATGAGGTCGGCGTTGCTGTCCGGGGCCTCGCCGAGGTTCGGCTGCTGGCTCCGGCCGAAGTGCTGGCCGTCGCGCCGGAAGATCCGGAGCTCGAGCCCGCCCGCCTCGGCCAGTCGCTGGAGCATCGGGATGTCGCGCCGACAGTCCGACGACCACTCCTCGGCGATGGCCAGGATCTTGGCCGGCCCCCCGGGCTGGGCGGCCAGCCACCGAATCGCCCCGGCCTGGGTGTCCGAGAGGCGTGAGGACGCGTACCAGTCCCGCATCCAGCTGCTCCAGTCCTTCCGCGGCGCGCCCCCCGAGCCCTCACGCCCGAGGTTCTCGGGGCTCGCGATGTAGGCGAGGTACTGCTCGAACGTCATGCCGGAGGCGTAGCGCTCCGGCGTCAGCACGGTCTTCGTCCGGTTCATGGTCTCCCCTTCCCGGAACACCGTGGCGTCAGCTCCTCTGTTGGTCCTCGGGCGACCGGAGTGCGGCCTCGGCTTTCCGCACTGCCGCCGCCGCCTCCTCCGCCTCCTGACGGGCGCGGTCGGCCGCGCGGGCTGCCTCGTCGGCCGCGCGGCGGGCCTCGGCGGCCCGTGCGGCCTCCTTGGCCGCCCGGTCGGCCAGCGTCCGGGCCTCCGTCTGGGCCGCCTGCAACGCCTGGCGCGCGGCGGTGACCCGCTCGCGCTCCCGCGCCAGCTCGCGGACCTCGCCGGCTCGGGGCCCGCGGCCTCCGCGCCGGCGGGCGATGGCGTTCTCCCGGGGCCTGGCGGGGGTGACGCCGGCGAAGACCTCGAAGCCCGGCGGCTCGAGCTCCCCGCTGAGTCGGCCGCGCCGGAGGTCCGCGCGCGCGTCCGGATCGATCGCCGCCGCCAGGAGCGTCTTCGAGACGCGCTCTCGGGTCGCGGCCGTGGCGCCGAGGCCGGCGTCGGCGAGGATGGCGGTGGCCCGGTCGAGCAGCGGGGCCAGCGCGGCCCGCTGGCGCTCGGTGGCGTCGGCCAGGCTCCCCTCGCCGCCGGCCCGTCCGAGCTGAGCCGCCCGGAGCTGCTCGGTGGCCTGGACCAGGCGCTCGACCCCGACCCGATCCCGGCGGGCCAGCTGGTTGACGGCCCAGACCGGGGCGCTCGGCTTCTTGAGGCGCGCGACCTCGGCCGCCGCCTCGGTTCGCCCGTCCCGGCGGAGCCGGGCGGCCAGCGCCGCCCGGGCGGCGGTGAACTCGCCCAGCGGCGCTGCGTACAGCCGATCGAGGTCGTCGGCCTCTTCGCGCACTCCCCTCACCCTCGGTCCGCCGCCCACGCCCCTAGGAACTCAGCCACACGCCAAACGCCTCCCAGACGAGCCGCTGAAGCCCGGTCAACGCGCGCCGGCGCTCGAGCCGGCGTCGATCGGGACTCGGCCCCGGGGCGGTGGCCCCGCGCCGCTCGCCCATCCGCTGGTCCATTCGCACGGTCACGTCCGGGACCCCCGCGAAGGCCCCCTCCAGCCGCGCCTGGACGTC
>DASYUM010000130.1:0-54434 GCA_036001225.1 Candidatus Methylomirabilota bacterium
GTCGGCGAAGTCGATGTCCATGTCGGGCATGGACTTCCGCCCGGGATTCAGAAAGCGCTCGAAGACGAGCCCGTACCGGATCGGGTCCACGCTGGTGATGCCCAGGCAATAGGCGACCAGCGAGGCCGCCGCTGAACCCCGGCCGGGCCCGACCGCGATGCCCCGATCCTTGGCGTATTTGATGAAGTCCCACACGACCAGGAAGTAGCCGGAGAACTGCATCTCCCGGATGATCCGCAGCTCGTATTCGAACCGATCGTCGACTTCCGACGTCGGGCTCGGGTACTTGCGGCGCAGCCCCGCTTCGGCGACCTCGCGGAGGTAGCTGTCCAGGGTATGGCCGGCGGGGACCTCGTAGCGCGGCAAGTGGAACTGGTCGAAGCCGAGCGTCAGCTCGCAGCGTTCGGCCACGGCCAGCGTGTTCGCGTAGGCTTCGGGCAGCTCCGCGAACACCTTCTGCATCTCCTCGGCCGACTTGAGGTAGAACTCCTCCGTCGCGAACCGCCAGCGGCCGGGGTCGGCCAGCTTGGCCCCCGTCTGCAGACAGAGGAGGACCTCGTGGGCGCGAGCGTCGGCGGCCTCCAGGTAGTGGGAATCGTTGGTTCCGGCCAGGCCGATCCCGAGCGCCTGGGCGATCCGCACCGTCCCGTCGGTGACCCGGAGCTGGTCGGGCAGGCCGTGAGCCTGGACTTCCATGAAGTAGAAGTCGCGTCCGAATATCTCCGCATACCCGCCGGCCGCGTCTCGAGCCCTGGCCACGTCGCCGGCCAGCAGGAGGCGGGAGACCTCGGAGTTCAGGCACCCGGAGAGGGCGAGGAGCCCCTCGGCGTGCCGGGCGAGCAGCTCCTTGTCCACCCGCGGCTTGTAGTAGAACCCCTCCAGGTAGCCGCGGGAGACGAGCTGGATCAGGTTCCGGTAGCCGGTCGCGTTCCGCACGAGGACCGTGAGATGGTTGGCGCCCTCGTACTGGCCGTCCACCGGCGCCCGCTCCGTCCGGTGGCCGGGCGCGACGTACAGTTCGGCACCGAGGATGGGCTTCACCCCCGCCTCGCGGCCGAGGTTGTAGAACTCCATCGCTCCGAAGAGATTCCCGTGGTCGGTCAGGGCGAGGGCGGGGAAGCCGAGCTGGGCTGCGCGCTCGACGAGGCGCCGGAGGTGGGCCGCGCCGTCGAGCAGGCTGTACTCGGAGTGGACGTGGAGATGGACGAAGTCGGCCTGTCCCCCCATCGCGCGGCTCAGTGCCGGCGCACGCCGGCCTTGGAGCCAGTGACCATTCCGACGATGGCCCCGATGATCCCGGGGACTCCGGCCAGGACCGCGAAGGCGACGCCGAAGCGCATCAGCCAGCTCCCCACGCTCTCGGCCGGGACCCGGGCCCCCGGCCCGGAGGCGAGGGGCGCGATGGGTCCCACCACCGACTCGAGGCTGAGGAAGAGCGGCCGCCCGACCTCCGGGAGGACCGCGACCAGGAACAGAGCGTAGATGGCCAGGAACGCCCCCGGGGCCGCCCACTTGACCCAGAGCGCGACCGGATCCCCCAGGATGTCACGCAGGAAGGTCAGCATGCCGACCGGTACCACGAAGAAGGCCAGCGCCAGATAGGTCGGGTAGAGCCAGGCCCACTGCAGCGAGTCGCTGGCCCACTTGAACCAGATGTAAGGCTCCTCGAACCCGGCCAGGACACTCCAGACGAGCACGAGGGCGACCCACAGGAACCCGATGCCGACGAAGAGGCGCGCCAGGCGTTCCATTCGTCTCCTCCCTGTGTCTCAGCCGGTCCCCGACCTCAGCGTCGCGGGCCGTCGCCTGCTGTCCCCGGCACCTGTAGGAACGGCACCACGTTGCTGCCCAGCGTGTACTGGGGCAGGCGGCCGTCCCAGCGGGCCAGGTACTGCTGCTGGATCAGGACCGGCGTGAGGGAGGCCGACACCTTGGCGTTGTAGGCGGCCTCGGCCTCGCCCTTGATGCGGAGGGCATCGGCGACGCCCTTGGCCTCCTCGCGGGCGGCGTCGCCCTTGCCCTTGGCCTGCGCGGCCACGATCTCCGCTTGCCGCTGGGCTTGGATCAGCTCGTAGCGCTTCTGCTCGGCCTTCTGCTCCTCGATCTGCTTGGCCTCGATGGCCTTCTCGTAGTTCGCATCGAACCGGATGTTGGCGAGGGCCGCCTCCTTCAGCTCGATCCCGTACTTGGCGAGCCACGCGGTGAGGTCGCGCTGGATGTCGGCCTTGATCGCCGGACGCTTGAGGAGGATCTCGGCCGCGTTGTGAGTGGCCGTGTTGGCCTTCAGGACCTCCTGGGCCGCCGGATCGATGATCAGGGCGGAGTATCCGAGCCCGATGCTGCGGTAGACCTCGGGCGCCCGATCCGGCATCAGACGGTAGTTGAGCACCATCTCGACGTGGACGGCCTGGAGGTCGTTGGAGGCGGCGTCGTACTTCGCGGTGTGCTTCTCCACGCGGGCGTCCATCACGACGATGTCGTAGAGCGGGTTCCAAATCAGGTTCAGGCCCTCTCGCAGCGGGACAGGCTCCACCTGTCCGAAGAGGACCTTCACCCCGACCTGGCCGGCCGGGATGATGCGGAAAATCGAGAAGACCAGGATGGCGACCGGAATGCCGACGGCGAGGCCGAGCACCACGCGGGGCAGCGCGCCGCCGAGCCCACCGAGGGCGCCGCGCTCCCGGCGGAGGGCGGCGTAGAGGCCGAGGCCGACCAGCAAGATGATTCCCGCGAAGACCAACTTGCCCATCGGGCTACCCTCCGTCGGGTCGGCGCCGCGACTCCGGCCACGGGGCCGGGACGCCTATTCCCACTCGATCGTGCTGGGCGGCTTGGACGAGACGTCGTAGACGACGCGATTGACCCCCTTCACCTCGTTGATGATCCGCGTCGAGATCCGCCCGAGGACCTGGTAGGGCAGGCGCGCCCAGTCGGCCGTCATGGCATCCTGACTGACGACCGCCCGAACGGCCACGACTTGGGCGTAGGTGCGGAAGTCGCCCATGACGCCGACGGTCCGCACCGGGAGGAGCACCGCGAAGGCCTGCCACAGCTCGCGCGCGAGGCCGGCCGCCTCGATCTCCTCTTGTACGATGGCATCGGCCTCGCGGACGAGGGCCAGCCGCTCCTCGGTCACCTCGCCCAGGATGCGGACGGCCAACCCCGGACCCGGGAAGGGCTGGCGCCAGACGAGGGTCGGCGGCAGCTCGAGCAGCGTGCCGACCTGCCGGACCTCGTCCTTGAACAGCTCCCGCAGCGGCTCCACCAGCTCGAAGCGGAGGTCGGGCGGCAGCCCGCCCACGTTGTGGTGAGTCTTGATGGTCGCCGAGGGGCCGCGGAACGAGGTGGACTCGATCACGTCGGGGTAGAGCGTCCCCTGGGCGAGGAAGCGGACCTCACCGAGCCGCTCGGCCTCCTGCCGGAAGACGGCGATGAACTCGGCTCCGATGAGCTTCCGCTTGACCTCGGGGTCGCTGACCCCGCGCAGGCGGTCGAGGAAGCGCTGGGTCGCGTCGGCGTAGACCAGGTTCATCCGAAAGTGCTCGCGGACGGTGCGGCGCACGGACTCGCCCTCGCCCTTGCGGAGGAGCCCGTTGTCCACGAACACGCAGGTGAGCTGAGGGCCGACGGCGCGATGGACGAGCGCCGCCACCACCGCCGAGTCCACGCCCCCGGAGAGCGCGCAGAGCACCCGCTCCCGGCCGACTTGTCGGCGAATGGCCTCGACCGCCTGCTCGACAAACGAAGCCATGGACCAGCTCGGGGTGAGGCCGGCGATGCGGAAGAGAAAGTTCTCGAGGATCCGGCTCCCCTGCGGCGTGTGCGCCACCTCGGGGTGGAACTGCACCGCGTACAGGCGGCGGGCGGGGTCGGCCATCGCGGCCACCGGACAGTTGGCGGTGCCGGCCAGCGCGGCGAAGCCGGGCGGCGGGGCCAGAACCGTGTCGCCGTGGCTCATCCACACCGTGATGCCGCCGCCATCCCCTTCGGGCGTCACCCCCTCCAGGAGCTGATCCGGTGCCTCCAGGCCGAGCTCGGCGCGGCCGTACTCGCGGTGCTCGGCCGGCACGACCTTGCCCCCCAGCAGGGCCGCCATCGCCTGCATGCCGTAGCAGATCCCCAGCACCGGGACCCCCAGCTCGAACAGGCGGGCCGAGGGGAGCGGCGAGCCGGCATCGTAAACGCTGGCCGGACCCCCCGACAACACGATGGCCTGATGGGCGCCCAGGCGCTCGACGGGGACGTCGGGCGGGAAGATCTCCGAGTAGACGCGAGCCTCGCGGATCCGGCGGGCGATGAGCTGGGTGTACTGCGACCCGTAATCGACGACCGCGACCTTATCCATGCCTTGGCTCGGCGGCCCCGGCCGCGCGGGGGCCATCAGGGGCGCCTACTTGCCCATGCCGACGCGCTGGGCCTTCTGGAAGATCTTCCCCTCGGTCTTGATGGCGGGCGCGATGATCAGTTCGGTGAGCTGGAACTCCCGGACCGTCCGGGCGCCGACCGAGCCCATGCACGTCTTCAGCGCGCCGACCAGGTTCATGGTGCCGTCGTCGGTGAAGGCCGGGCCCAAGAGGATCTGTTCGAGGGGTCCCACCACGCCCACCCGGATGCGGGTGCCGCGGGGCAGGTTGGAGTGCGGGGTGGCCATCCCCCAGTGGTAGCCGCGCCCGGGGGCTTCCAGGGCCCGCGCGAAGGCGGACCCGATCATCACGGCGTCGGCGCCGGCGGCCAGGGCCTTGCAGATGTCGCCGCCGGTCGTCATCCCGCCGTCGGTGATGATCGGCACGTAGCGGCCGGACTGCTTGAAGACGAAGTCGCGGGCGGCCGCCGCGTCGGCGGTGGCCGTCACCTGGGGGACACCGAGGCCGAGCACCTCTCGGGTCGTGCAGGCGGCGCCGGGGCCGACGCCGATGAGCAGCGCGTCCACGCCCGTCTGCATCAGCTCGAGGGTCGCCTCGTAGGTCACGCAGTTGCCGACGATCAGCGGCACCGCCAGCTCACGCTTGAGGCGCCGGAAATCGAGCGGCTCGTACTCGGTGGCGATGTGGCGGGCGGTGGTGACGGTGGACTGGACCACGAAGAAGTCGGCGCCGGCCTCCTCGGCCAGCTTGGCGAAGCGCATGGCCCGCTGAGGGATCGAGGAGACGACGACGGTGCCCCCTCCCTTCTTGATCTCGCTGACCCGCCGGTGGACGAGCTCCTCCTTGATCGGCTCCCCGTAGATGGACTGGATGATCCGGGTGGCCTCCTCCTGGCTGGAGGAGACGATGCGCTCGATGACCTCGTCGGGGTTCTCGTAGCGGGTCTGGATGCCTTCCAGGTTGAGGACGGCCAGTCCGCCCAGGCGGCTCATCTCGATCGCGAACCGCGGATCGGCCACGCCGTCCATGGCAGCGGCCACGATGGGCAGCTCGATCCGCCGCCCGCACAGCTCCCAGGCCACGTCCACTTCGTTGGGATTGACGGTGACGGTGCCCGGCACCAGGGCGATGTCGTCGAACCCGTAGGCGACGCGGGCCTTCCGCCCTCGACCGATCCACATGCCCATGTGTGTGGCTCCTTCTCAGGGCCCCAATGCCGGTGGGGGCCGCCACCTACCCCTAGGGACTACCAACCGCCCCACCCCCAAGATGTGGGACATTATAGGGGCCGCCACCGGGGGTGTCAAGCACGGCCGGGCCCGCCCGCCCGCGTGTAGACGATGCGGAGGCCCTCCAGGGTGAGGTGCGGATTCACGATCTGAATCGACGCGGTGACCGGCTGCATGAGCCCCACCAACCCCCCGGTCCCCACCACCGTGGGGGTTCCCTCCATCTCGGCCCGCATCCGCTCCACGAGACCGTCGACGAGCCCGGCGTAGCCGTAGATGATGCCGGATTGGATGTTGGTGACCGTGTTGCGGCCGATCGCCTCCTTGGGTCGGGTGAGGTCTACTCGAAACAGCCGGGCCGCCTTCGAGGTCAGCGCCTCGGTGGCGATCGCGATCCCGGGGGCGATGGCCCCCCCGATGAATTCTCCCCGCGGGGAGACGCAGTCGAAGACGGTGGCCGTGCCGAAGTCGATGATGATGAGCGGCGGGCGGTACAGCTCGACCCCGGCTACGACCTTGACGACCCGGTCGGCTCCGACCTCCCGCGGGTAGTCCACCAGAATCGGCACCGGCACGTTCACCCCCGGCTCGGCCACCAGCGCGACCACGCCGAAGTAGCGCGCGGCCATCTCCTCCAGCGTCGGCTGGACCCGGGGCACCGTCGAGGAGATGGCGACCCCGCGGATCGCCCCCGGCCAGATGCCCTTCTCCCGGAGCAGCGTGTGGGTGAAGGCGCCGTATTCGTCGGCGGTCTGCTCGTGCCGGCTGGTCAGCCGCCAGGAGGCAACCAGCTGGGCGCCGTCGAAGACGCCGAGCTTGGTGTTGGTGTTGCCGACGTCGAAGACGAGCAGCATCAGCGCGCGCCCGACCAGCCCTCGATCAGCGCATGGTACCGGACGGCCAGCGCGGCCAGGACGGCCGCCAGCAGCGCCGGCCGGGATACCGGGCGCTCCAGCGCGGCCAGCGAGACCGCGCGGTCGGCGAGCTCCGGCGGCCACGTCTCGGCCCGCTGGCCCACGTTGATCCCGATGCCGACCACCACGAACGGCGCCGGCCCCACCACTCCCTCGGCGAGGACGCCGGCCAGCTTCCGGGCGCCGACCATCACGTCGTTCGGCCACTTCACGGCCGTCCCGATGCCGGCCGCCCGCGCCACCCCGTCGGCCACCGCGTGGGCGGCGACCAGCGTCAGCTCGGGCCAGCGCGAGGGCGGCAGCGGCGGCCGCAGCACGCACGAGACGAGGAGCGCGGCCCCGGGAGGGGCCAGCCAGCGGCGGCCTCGCTGGCCGCGCCCCGCGGCCTGGTGATCGGCGAGGACCACGGTGCCTTCGGGGGCGCCGGCCGCCGCCAGCCGGCGGCCGACTGTCTGCGTCGAGGTCACCGACGCGAAGGCCAGGAGGGGCCCGGCCAGCCGCCCGCCCGGCAGGCAGCCCGCGAACTCGGCGCTCAGCGCCCGGTCAGGCGCGAGGTCGGGCGCCAGGGCAACCGGCGTCACCGGAGGTGCTCGAGCGCGTCCCGCAGCTTCGCCTGGAGGGCGAGCTGGTCGGCCCGGCGGGCCTCTTCCCGCGCCACCACCTCGGCCGGCGCGCGCTCCCGGAACTCCGCCCGGGCGAGCTTCGCCGTGAGCCGCGCCAGCTCCTCCTCGACCTTGGCCAGCTCCCGCTCGAGCCGCCGGCGCTCGGCGGCGAGGTCCACGATCCCTTCCAGCGGCACGTAAACCTCCCCGGCATCGGACACGGCGAGCGCCGCTTGCGGCGGTCGCACCGCGTGCCGGTCGATGGAGAGCTTCGCCCGGGCCAGCGCGCCGAGCACCGCCGCCTCGCGGCCGAGCAGGCCTTCCACCGCCTCGCTCGACGGCTTCACGATCGCGGTCAACTCTCGCCCGGGTGGGACCTGCATCTCGCTCCGGATGGTCCGCACCTTCGCCACCAGGTCGATGAGGGGCCCGAACTCGGCCTCGACCGCGGTGTCCACCGCCCGCCGACGCGGGAATCGGGCGATCATGATGCTGTCCGGCTGGCGGCCGGGCTTGGGCAGCCGCTGCCAGATCTCCTCGGTGATGAACGGCATGAAGGGGTGCAGCAGGCGAAGCGTCGTCTCCAGCACCTCGAGCAGGGTGGCCTGGGTCCGGGCCCGGACGGCGGGATCGGCGCCACGGTAGAGCGTCGGCTTCGACCACTCCAGGTACCAATCGCAGTAGTCGTGCCAGAGGAACTGGTAAATGGCGCCGGCCGCATCGTTGAAGCGGTAGGCCCTGAGACCTCGCCGCACCTCGGCGATCGTCCGAGCCAGCCGGCTGACGATCCAGCGATCGGCCAGCGCGGGGGCCGCCTTGGGCTTCCGTGGCCGGTAGTCGCCGACGTTGGCGAGGACGAACCGGGCGGCGTTCCAGAGCTTGTTGGCGAAGTTGCGGTAGCCCTCGATCCGCTCCGGCGTCATGCGGATGTCGCGCCCCTGGGCGGCCAGCGCGGCCAGCGTGAAGCGGAGGGCGTCGGTCCCGTACTCGTCCATGACCTCCAGGGGGTCGATGGCGTTGCCCCGCGACTTCGACATCTTCTGGCCCTCGAGGTCCCGGATGAGGGCGTGGATGTACACGTCGCGGAACGGCACCTCCCCCATGAAGTGGAGGCCCGTCATCATCATGCGGGCCACCCAGAAGAAGAGGATGTCGAACCCGGTGACCAGGCAGGAGGTCGGATAGAACGTCTTCAGCTCGGGGGTCTCCTGCGGCCAGCCGAGGGTGGAGAAGGGCCACAGCGCCGACGAGAACCAGGTGTCGAGGACGTCGTCGTCCTGACGGAGCGGCCCCCCGCATTGCGGACACTCGGTCAGGTCCTCGCGGGAGACGTGGGTCGAGCCGTCCGCGTCACAGTACCAGACCGGCAGCCGGTGTCCCCACCACAGCTGGCGCGAGACGCACCAGTCGCGGATGTTCTCCATCCAGGCGTAATAGGTCTTGACCCACAGCCGGGGCACGATGCGGGTCCGGCCCTCCCGGACCGCCTTGATGGCCGGCTCGGCCAACGGCTTCATGCGCACGTACCACTGCTTGGAGACGAGCGGCTCCACTACGGTCTTGCAGCGGTAGCAGACCCCGACCCGGTGCCGGTACGGCTCGGTCTTCTCGATCAGCCCCAGCTCCCGCATGTCCTCGACGATCTGGCGGCGGGCGTCGAACCGGTCGAGGCCGGCGTACTTGCCGGCCCGGGCGTTCATCTTCCCCTCGAAGTCGATCACCTGACGGACCTCGAGACCGTGGCGCCGCCCGATCTCGAAGTCGGCCGGGTCGTGGGCGGGGGTGACCTTGATCACGCCGGTGCCGAATTTCGGATCGACGCCGGCATCGGCCACCACCCGCATGTCAAGGCTGCCCTCCACCGAGGGAATGGTCAGGGTCTGGCCCACGTAGCGGGCATAGCGCTTGTCCTTGGGATGAACGGCGATCGCCGTGTCCCCGAGCTTCGTCTCGGGGCGGACGGTGGCCAGCGTCAGCGGTCCGTACTTGATGTAGTACAGCTCGCCATCCCGCTCCTCGTGCTCGACCTCGAGGTCGGAGAGGACGGTCCGGCAGCGCGGACACCAGTTCACGATGTAGTCGCCGCGGTAGACCAGCCCCTCTTCCCACAGCCGCACGAAGACCTCGCGGACGGCGGCCGAGAGACCGGGATCCATCGTGAACCGCGCGCGCTCCCAGTCGCAGGAGGCGCCGAGGCGCTTGAGCTGGTGGACGATCGTCCCCCCCGACTGCTCCTTCCACTGCCAGACGCGGCGGACGAAGGCCTCGCGCCCCAGCGCCTCCTTGCTGGTTCCCTCGGCGGCGAGCTGGCGTTCGATCACGACCTGGGTGGCGATCCCGGCGTGGTCGGTGCCGGGCTGCCAGAGGGTGTTGAAGCCGTCCATCCGCTTCCAGCGGATCAGGATGTCCTGGAGCGTGTTGTCGAGCGCGTGCCCGATGTGGAGAGAGCCGGTCACGTTCGGCGGCGGCATCACGATGCAGTAGGGTTTGCTCTTGGCGAACGGGTCGGCCCGGAAGTAGCCCCGCGCTTCCCAGGTCCGATACCAGCGCTCCTCCACCTGGCGGGGATCGTAGCGATCGGACAGCGCCGGCTCGCCGGTGGGCTGCGGCGCGGGACGCGTCGCGGGGGGCGATTTCTCCGGCATGGTCGTCATTGTAGCACCCGTCCGGAAACCGACACCGCCGGGGGCGGGGGGACCGGAACGAGGCAAAGCTCCGCTCCGGGGATTAGAATGGCTGCCGTGCGGATCCTCGACCGCTACGTCTGGAAAGAGCTGCTCCTTCCCTTCTTCCTCGGGCTGTTCATCTTCACCTTCCTCCTCCTCCTCGACAAGATCTTCGACCTCACCGACCTCATCATCAACAAGGGCGTCCCCGTCCACCTGGTCCTCTTGCTCCTCGCCTACATCCTGCCCGCCTTCCTCGTCCTGACCATTCCCATCGGCTTCCTCCTCGCGATCCTCGTCGCCTTCGGTCGCTTCTCGGCCGACATGGAGGTGGTGGCGCTGAAGGCGTCGGGGATGAGTCCCCTCCGGCTCCTCCGCCCGGTGGTGATCTTCGCGGCCGGCGTGACCGTCGTGACCGGCGTGCTCATGCACGAGGCAGTGCCCCGGGCGAACTACGCCTTCAAGTCGTTGATCTTCGACATCCTGCGCACCCAGGCCGCGGTCGGTCTCAAGGAGCGCGTCTTCAACGACACCTTCGGCCATTTCGTGATCTACGTCGAGGAGCTGGCCCCCGACCAGGTCGCGCTCCGCAACGTCTTCGTCGCCGACGAGCGCAACCCCGACGAGCTGCGGGTGGTGACCGCGCGGGAGGGGCGCCTGCTGTCCGATGAGGTCAACCGCCGGATCACGCTCCGGCTCCTCGACGGGACGGTGCACGAGACCGTGCCGCGCTCGTTCCAGAAGTACCGGCAGACGACCTTCCGGCTCTACGACCTGACCCTGACGCTCGAGAACCCCCTGATCCGGGCCGGCGAGGCGCCCAAGGGCGATCGCGAGATGACCCTGGCCGAGCTCCGCGACAACGCGGCCCAGGTCAGCCGGGTCGGCGGGAACCCGAACCCCTACTGGGTGGAGATCCACAAGAAGTACGCCATCCCGGCCGCCTGCCTCGTGTTCGGCCTGGTCGGCGTCCCGCTCGGCATCCGCGCGCCCCGCGGCGGCCGGTGGGCGGCCTTCGTGGTCCTGCTGCCGATCGTCTTCTTCTACTACGTCTTCCTCACGGTCGGCGAGCAGCTGGGCGATGCCGGACGGATCCCCCCCTGGGTCGCCATGTGGGGGCCGAACCTGGTGGTGGGCGCCCTCGGCGTCTACCTCATGTGGGCGAGCGTCAACGAGCGCCCGCTCCCCTTCGCGGCCGCCGCCCAACGGGGAGCCGTCGGGTTCGGCCACGCCGCGCGTCGGCTGTGGCCCCGGCGCGCCCGCCCGCCGGTGGCCGCCCGGCCTCGCCCGCGACGCCGAGTCCGCCGTATCGCCCGCAGCAACGCGCTCCACATCGTCGACCGCTACCTCACCCGCGAGTTCCTCGCCTTCCTCGGCTACGGCCTGGCCCTGACCACCATCGTCGTCGTGGTGGCCGACCTCATGACGACCTTCGATCGGTTCGTCCGGCTCAAGCCGTCCTTCTGGTACATCCTCGAGCACTTCCTCTATCGGACGCCGCCCTACGTCTACCAGGGGCTCCACATCGTCGTGCTCATGAGCACGATCCTCCTCTTCCTCAACCTCTCCCGCAGCAACGAGCTGACCGCGCTCAAGGCCGGCGGGGTCAGCCTCTACCGGGCGAGCCTCCCCGTCTTCGGTCTGGCCGCCGCCGTCACGCTCGGCGCGCTGTCGTTCCAGGAGGTCCTCCTCCCGGTCCTCAACCAGAAGGGTGTGGAGGTGGACGAGGCCAAGATCAAGCGCAAGACGCTCCCCCATCTCCAGAAGCGGAGCCAGATCTGGTACCGCGGCCGGGAGGAAGCCGGGCGGGAAAGCCGGATCTACCACATCGAGCTGCTGGACCCGACCAACCGCGACATGAGCGGCGCCTCGGTGCTGGAGCTGGGGCCGGACTTCGGGGTGCGGCGGCGATGGGACGCCCGGGGAATGCGCTGGCGCGAGGTGGATGAGGTCTGGGAGCTGCGGGAGGGCGCGCTGCGGGAGTTCCAGCCCGGCCGGGCCGACCGGATCCAACCGTTCCGGACGCTCAGCCTCCGGCTCCCCGAGCGGTTCGAGGACTTCGCGCAAGTCCCCAAGGCGCCCGACGTGATGAACTACGTGGAACTGCGCGCCTACATCCGCCGGCTGCAGGAGGGTGGCCACCAGGTGGGCAAGTACCTGGTGGACCTGTATTCGAAGCTCTCCTTTCCCTTCGCCCACGTGATCATGGCGCTGGTGGGGATTCCGTTCGCCCTGCAGTCGCCCCGGGCCGGACGGCTGATCGGGATCGCCTTCTGCCTCGCGCTCGGGCTCGGCTACTTCCTGGTCCACTCGGCGGCGGTGGCGCTGGCCCGGACCGAGATCCTCCCGCCGGTGGTGGCCGCCTGGACCGCCAACATCCTGTTCGCCTCCCTCGGTCTCTTCTTCTTCCTGCGCGCGCGCACCTAGTTCTTCGGAGGGGGCCTCGGCGGCCCCCTCCGAGACCTCCCCCAGGAAAATGCGGCGGCAAAGCCGCCGCTCGAAGTAGACCATCGTGCACTCGGTGATTCGGCTTCCCGCTACGCGCGCGTGAGCCGCTAGCCTCCTAGCTCGACTTATTCATGAAGGAAGGCGGGGCCGAACGGGTGACGCCGCGAACAGGGCGCCCCACCGCGCGGAGCGCAGGGCGCCGCCACCGCCGCGGGAAGCCTGCCGCAAGGCGGCAGGCGCCGGACTGTCGACCAGCCGCACGCTCGGGCCCGAGCGAGCACGGTGGGGCGGTTCGCGGCGGCAGGACCCGTTCGGCCTGCGCGTTCGCGAATTATCCGGGCTAGGAGCCTGGCGCCGGCTCCTTCGTAAAGTCGTAGACGAAGAAGGTCGTCGTGCGACCGATGGGTTGGCGCCCGCGGAGGAACGCGGCGGTGCGCCGCTCCGAATCAGTCGGCAGCTTGCCGTAGAGCAGCGTGGTGCTGGCCGCCAGGTAGCGCCCCCGCACGCGGTCGAGGACATCGGCCGGCCCGGCGATGCCGTCGGCGAACGACGCCCGCGCCATCGGAGGTCGGCCCACGCTGGGGTCGGTGCCGAAGTACCAGACGTCCAGCGCGGCGATCCCGTGCGCCGCTTGCCAGCGCGCGAGCTCTTTGAGCCCCTGCCCCCAGTCGTAGTTCGAGTCGCCCAGGCGCCGGTAGCCATTCGCCGTCCCGCCCCACAGCTCGTTGGTGTAGGAAAGCCCGTTCGGCCACACCCGGGCCGCCGAGACCGCGGTCCAGGCCAGACCAGCCCCGACCGCGGCCACCAGCATCCGGCGGGGCCAGCCCGGCGGCGATTCACGAATGGCCTGCACCGCGGCGGCGGCCAGGCCGACGGCCGCGATGGCATACAGCGGGAGGAGGAACCGGATGCCGAGCTGGACCCGGAAGGTCACGCTGAGAAGGATCAGGGTGGCCGCCAGCACGCAGGCCCAGTTGGCGAGCGCGCGCGGCCGCCAGAGGGCGATGAGCACGGGCAGCGCCAGCCACGTCAGCGTCAGCTTGATCGTCAGCGCCGTCGGGAAGTAGTACCAGACGCCGCGCGGGTACACCCGGCCCAGCAGGAAGGTCTCGCGGCCCCGGAGGTTGTGCTTGACCTGCCGCACCAGCCCGTCACCGGCGTTCCGGAAGATCCGCAGGTGGTCGGCCACCCAGATCATGGTGTTGCGGCTCGGGCCCTCGGGCAGGCCGCGGCTCCAGGCCACGAATGTCGGCTCCGCGCGCCAGTCGCTCCCGCAGTAGACGAACACGACCAGCAGGCCCAGCCCCACGATCTGGGCGACGTCACGCCGGAAGGGGCGCAGCCCCGCCCACGCTCGCCCGAGGGGGGAGCCGCCCGGGCCAGCCGCCGGCCGGAGAATCCCGGCCCGGACGAGGCGCTCGGCCTCGCTCACCGCCAGGCAGGAGAGGCCGAGGACGAGTCCCGACGCCTTGGTCAGCACCGCGGCAGCGTACCAGAGCGCCGGGAGGCCCACCCGCCATCGCCAACTCGCCTCCCGGCCGCGCCGGAAGTGGTAAACGAGCGCGAGCACGCACGCGGCGACCGCCACGTCGGTGGTGGCCAGGCTGGCGTGCGCGAGCAGCGTCGGCTCCGAGGCCAGCAGGCCGACGGCGAGCCGGCCCGCCCAGCGCCCCCCGAGCTGCCACCCGGCCAGCCAGCCATAGAGCAGGAGCAGCCACCAGAAGAGGAGCGTCGCCGCCCGGGCCCAGGGCAGGATGACGTCGAAGTCGGCGACCGGATCGAAGGGGAGGCCGCGCAGCCGCTCGGCCACGTAGAGGGGCAGCGTCTGGACATCCACCGGCAGCGGCATCGTGCCCAGGCGCAGCAGCGACCAGTAGCTGCCCGATCGCCAGCGCTCGAGGCCGACCCGCAGGTAGACCGGCTCGTCCCAGGTCGCGCTCAGCTGGGCCGCCGCGGTGAGACACCACCCCGAGGAGGCCAGGACGCAGACGAGCAGCCAGAGCCAGTCGAGGCCCGGCGGGAGGCGTCGCGGGCCCGGGGGTCGGGAGGCCGGGGTCATGGCGCCGACTAGTTCACCGCCCCCCATCGAACCGCGTCAAGGTCCGCCCGGGTATTGCGAGTCGCGCGTTGCGTCGGGAGTCCGTCGGAATGACCGGGCGCGGGGTGACGCCGAGCCGCCGCGCGCAGGGTGTTCCGCTTCGGGCGGCGGCTTTGCCGCCGCAATCCGAGGGGGGGCATCGGGGGGGTCTTCCCAGACCCCCCCGAACACTTACAAGGCGATCAGCGAGAGCTTGAGGACGCTCTTCAGCACGTCCAGGAAGCCATAGGCCGCGACCTTCGCGCCGCTGGCCGGCACCACCACGACGTCCTGGGCCTGGACCGGCACGTCGTGGCTCCGGTCGCCGGCCAGCGCCGCCTGGACATCGAGGCCGGTGATCTCGCGCTTCTCCCCGGTGGGGAGCGTGCGGATGATCTTGGCTTCGCCCGTCGCCGCCCGCTTGGTGACGCCGCCGGCTTCGGTGATCGCCTTGGCCAGCGTGGTGTCGCGTCGGAGGGTGTAGGTGCCGCGCTTTTCGACCTCGCCGGCGACGTAGAAGGTGTTGGCCTCGGGGACGTACACCGAGTCGCCCGGCTCGACGACCACGTTGTGACGGGGATCGCCGGCCCGCAACAGCGCGTCGAGATCCACCGTCACCGGCTGCGGCTCGCCCGGGCGCGGCTGCGCCCGCAGGACGTAGGCCACCCGGTCCGCGTTGTCCCGGACCCC
Source organism: Candidatus Methylomirabilota bacterium (assembly GCA_036001225.1). Classification (GTDB taxonomy): domain Bacteria; phylum Methylomirabilota; class Methylomirabilia; order Rokubacteriales; family DASRDR01; genus DASYUM01. The sequence goes on from DASYUM010000130.1 coordinate 14,991, forward strand.
GCGGGCGCCGGACAGCGCGCTCAGCACGGTCGTTCCATTGGTCTTGAGCGGGTAGGCGCCGGGCTTCTGGACCGCGCCCAGCACCACCACCTGCCGGCCCAGGTACTCCGTCACGCTCACGGTCACCCGGGGGTTGACCAGATAGCGGTCCCTGAGTCCCGCGGCGAGCTTCGCCTCCACCTCGGCCGGCGAGAGTCCCGCCACCGCGACCTCGCCCAGGAGCGGCAGGCTGATCGCGCCCGACTCGTTGACCCGCACGGTGCGCGTGAGGTCGTTCTGGCTGTGGACCTGGATCTTGAGCTGATCCTTGGGCGCGATCTTGTAGTCGCTCCCGGCCGGGGCCTGCAGCGAGACCGCCGGCGGCGGGGGCAGGGTTCGGGTCGGTCCCGGGAGCGCGGCCGGGACCGCGCCGCCGGTGCCCGTCGGCGACCCGGCCGCGCCCGGGGATGGATACGGTCCCCCGGCACAGCCGGCGCCGGCGATCAGCATCGCCGCCAGCAGCAGGATCAGCGTTCGGTGTCGCATGGAGGTGCCCCCCTCCGGGGACGGAGCAAGGAGGGTGCCACGACGGACCCCCGGTCCCAGGCGCCCGTCGGCGCGCCGCCCGCCGGCCGGGCGTGCAAATTTTGCCGCCGGTCGGGAAGGCGAGGGGTACTACCGGCCGGGCGCCCCGGTGCGCTCGCGGAGCGACCGGAGGGCCTCCTCCAGGCGCTTCTGCGCCTCCCCGTACGCCGTCCAGTCGCCGCGCCGGAGCGACTCCTGAGCGCGCGCCCACGCCTCCCACGCGCGCCCGACCAGGACCCCGACGGTGTCACCGGCTGACCCGGCGGCCCGCGGCAGACCTTCCGGCGTGGGCGCCGCCGCCAACGACGGGCGGCGGCCGAAGATCGCCTGGAGCGAGGCCTCGAGCGTCTCCTCCATGGCGATCTGGGTGCCGTAGGCGACGAAGACGCGCTTGAGCTCGGGGATGGAGCCCTTCTCGGCCGCCAGGTACATCGGTTCGATGTAGATGAGCGACTCCTCGATGGGGATCGCCAGCAGGCTCCCGCGGATCACCGTCGAGCCCCGCTGATTCCAGAGCGTGAGCTGTTGGGCGATGACCGGGTCCTGGTCGATCCGGGCCGCGATCTGGCGCGGTCCATAGACCAGCCGCTGCTTGGGAAACAGAAAGGCGAAGAGCCGCCCGTACTGCTCGCCGTCCGAGCGAGCGGCCAGCCACGCGATCATGTTGTCTCGCCGGAGCGGCGTGAACAGGGTGAGGAGGACGAACTCCTCCTGCCGCTCGCCGGGGAGCCGCATGATCGTGTAGTAGGGCTCGATCTCCCGGTCCCGCCCACTCTCCTGCCGGCGCGGGATCGACCACAGGTCTTCCTTGTTGTAGAAGACGCGGGGGTCCTGCATGTGATAGGTCGCGTACATCCGAGCCTGGATGGCGAAGAGGCCGGCGGGATAGCGGATGTGGGCCCGGAGATCCTCCGGCATCTCGCCCAGCGGCCGGAAGAGGCCGGGGAAGGCCGCCGCGTAGACGCGGGCCAGCGGGTCCTGCGGGTCAGCCAGGTAGAAGCTCAACGTGCCATGGTAGGCGTCGACCACCGCCTTCACCGAGTTGCGGACGTAGTTGCCGAAGCCGGAGACGCGCTCGGCGTAGGGGAATCGGTGGGTGGTGGTGTAGGCGTCGATGATCCAGACCAGGGTGCCGTCGGGCCGGATGACCAGGTAGGGGTCGGCGTCGAACCGAAGGAAGGGCGCGACGCGGCGCACGCGCTCGCCAACCTGCCGGTAGTACATGGCCCGGCTGTCGGCGCTGATCTCGTCGCTGAGGAGGATCCGGTAGGAGCCGAAGCGGACGGCGAGCAGGAGCCGGCGCCAGAAGGAGTGGACCGGCACCCCGCCCCGGCCTTGATACGTCGTGTAGACGTTCTCGTCGCCGGCCGGGTAGTCGATCTCCCGGGACCGCGTCCCCACGAAGACGTACTCGTTGGCGATCTCGCCGTAGTAGATCTCGGGCCGGGTGACCTTGACCGGGATCGTGGAGACCGGCGGAATGTCGCGGATGAACAGCTCGGGAAGCCCTTCGGGGGTGATCCGGTTGACCGGCCCGACCACCGCGCCGTAGCCGTGGGTGTACTGAAGGTGCTCGTTGATCCACTGCCGGTCGGCGTCGCGCCCCTGGGGATCGCGCGGGAGGTTCTGGTAGGAGAGCTCCCGCGCCGACAGCATGAGCTGCCGGTAGTCCCCGCCGATCACGTAGCGGTCGTTGTCCACGTCCACGAAGCGGTAGTACGTGCGGATCTCCTGGAGCTGGGCGAAGGTGGCGAGCACGGGGCCGTGGTCCCAGAGCCGCACGTTCCGGAGGGTGGCCGCGTTGCGGGCGAGGTCGCTCGGCTCCAGCGACTCGCGGGCCGGGAAGTCGCGCTCCTCGATCCGGTCCAGGGCGAAGGCCTGCCGGGTGAAGCGGATGTGGTGCGCGATGAACGGGCTCTCGGCGACCAGCGCGTTGGGCGCGACCCGGATCCGCTGGACCAGCGCCGGGTAGGCCCACACCCCGACGATCCACCCCACCCCCAGCACCACCAGCCCCGCGAACACCGTGCGGGCTCCCCGCCAGAACACCTGGAGCAGGGCGGCCGCCCCGACCAGCGCGGCCAGGGCGGCGAGCAGGGACAGGGCGGGCAGCGTCGCGTTGACGTCGGTGTACATCGCTCCCAGCACGGCGCCGCGCTGGGAATAGAGGAGCTCGAACCGGTCGAGGTGAAAGTCGACGGCCTTGGCGAAGAGGAGCACGGCCAGGAGGCCCAGCAGGTGCGCGCGGGCGCGGGCGGTGATCACCGGGCCGCGCGCGGTCAGCACCAGAACCCGTCCCAGGAAGTAGAGGAAGCCGGTCACCAGCAGGGTGCAGCCGACGAGCAGGAACACCCAGTCCAGGGCTCGGCGCCAGAGCGGAAGCCGAAAGATGTAGAAGCCGATGTCTCGCTGAAAGATCGGGTCGGGCGCCCCCCCGAAGGGTTGGGCGTGCTGGTAGGCGAGCAGCATCTGCCACTCGGCGCTCGCCGACAGGCCGAAGAGGAGCGCGAGGGCGATGGTGAGCGGGATCAGCGCGCGCTGGAGCAGCGGCTCCAGGATGACCCGGCTCGGGAGTCCGAGCGGCTCCTCGAGCTCCCAGAAGACGTCGGGCGGGCGGGCGTAGGCCGCCGCCCGCAGATTGCCCCACAGGAAGAGAAAGCTCGCCAGGCCGACGACCAGGAACAGGCTGCCCCGCAGGGTCACCACGCGCAGGAAGACGGACGCGTAGCCGACCTCCTCGAACCACAGCCAGTCGGTGTAGAAGGGGACGGCCTCCAGGCCGACAAAGAGCAGGATCAGGACGACGACGAGCAGCGTCCCCCGACCGCCCCTCATGTCCGCCCCTCCGGGCCCGGGACGCCCCTCGATGGCCCGAGCTCTTCCACCACCTCGTAGGCAAGCCGGCGGTGGGCCATCCAGCGCACGGCCCACAGGTCGGCGAGTCCGACCCACAGGCGGCTCCAGTTGCCGTATTTGGACCGCCCGGCCCGCCGCGGGCGGTGCCGGACGGGCACCTCGACCACCCGGCAGCCCTCGAGTCGGAGCAGGGCGGGCAGGAAGCGGTGCATCCCGCGGTAGAGCCGAAGTCCGGCCAGCGCCTCCCGGCGGAACGCCTTCAGCATGCACCCGGTGTCGTGCACCCCGTCGTGGGTGACGCGCCGGCGGACCGCGTTGGCCACCCGCGACCCCAGGCGCTTGGCCCAGGGATCGTGGCGGTCCACCCGCCAGCCGCAGACGGCGTCGTGGCCGGGAAGTCGGTCGAGGAGCACCGGGATGTCCCGCGGGTCGTTCTGGAGATCGGCGTCCATGGTCACCACGGTCTCGCCGCGGGCGCTCCGGAAGCCGGCGGCCAGCGCCGCCGTCTGCCCGGCATTGCGCCGGAAGCGGACGACCCGGAGCCGACGGTCGCCGGCCGCCAGCCGGCTCAGCACGGCGAAGGTCCCATCGGTGGACCCGTCATCCACGACGATGACCTCGAACGATCGGCCCACCCCTTCCAGGACTTCCACCAGCTCGCGATAGCACGCCTCGACGTTCGGCTCTTCGTTGTAGGCGGGGATGACGACGGAGAGGGCGGGCGCCGGCGTCACGTCCGAGCCTAGTAAGTGATCGGCCCCTCGGGCGGAGCCAGCCCGCGGAACCCGTAGCCCCGATAGAGCGCGAACACCCGGACCGGCCGGCCCTGGCGGCGCACCTCCAGCATCACGGGGCCTTCGGTGCGCTCGAAGGCGCGCACGATCCGCGCATCCAGCTCACCGGTCCCCTCCCGGACGTAGATGGCATCCCACCCCAGGCGGGACTCGGGCCCCTCCCAGAAGTCGTACTGGTTGAGCCGCCGGCCCAGGTTGACATTATAGGCGGGCGGGCGGCCTTCCACGTAGAAGGCCAACTCGCTGGCGATCTGGTAGCGGTCGGAGACCAGGAACGTCCGCTCGGGCGCCGGCATCTGGCGGCGGAGCGCCGTCACCGCGCCGCCCAGCTCCTGCCATCCCTTGAGCCGGGTGGTCGGATCGAGCCGGGGCGGGATCCCGAGGCGGTCTGTCGCGTGCCCCAGCGCGCTCCCGAGCAGCGCGAGGCCGCCGGCCGCGATCAGCACCGCCTGCCGGCGCCGGGTGGCGGGGGCGGCCCGGTCGAGCAGAGCGCCGGCGGCGACGAGCGCCAGCGGCGGATAGGCGGCGGCTGGCCAGTTGGCCTGGACCTTCCCCTGGAGCGACAGGAGCGCGTAGAAGCCGACGACCGGCACCGCGAATGCGACGAGGAAGCGGTAGGGCTCGCGCCCGGCGACGAGTCCCTCGCGGATCCCGTACCACAGACCCCAACCGAGGAGCGCGGCGACGACCGGCGTCAGCACCAGGAGTTGACCACCGACGAACTCGAGCGGCTCGACCCACCCGAGTCCGCTCCCCAGTCCCTGACTGGCGACGTGGCGAGCGGTCACCCAGGCGTGGCGGACGTTCCAGACGACGACGGGCGTGACGAGGGCCAGCGCCAGACCGGTTGCCGCGTAGGGGGCCGGGTGGCGGAGCCACCGGCGGGCCGCGGGCGCCCGCCAGCCGTAGAGGACGAGGCCGGGGAGGACGAAGAGCATCGTGTACTTCGCCAGGCAGCCGAGCCCGATCACCACCCCGGCCGCCAACCACGCGCGGGCGACGCCCCCGACGAGCGCGCGGTGTAGGCAGAGGAGCGCCAGCGTCCAGAGGACGAGGAACGGCGCGTCGATGGTCAGGAGGAGGCTGCCCGCCCAGAACAGCGGCGTCAGCTGGAGGCCCAGGACCGCCAGCACCGCGACCCGAGCGTCCCCGAACGTCTGGCGCCCCAGGCGGTAGGCGACCAGGGAGCCGAGCAGACTCAGCAGGACGGCGCCCACTCGGATGGCGAACGCCGAGGAGCCGAACAGCGCGGTGAGCGCCCGGATGAGGTACGCGACCAGCGGGCCCTTGGAGTAGTAGGCGAGATCCAGCCGGCGTGACCACTCCCAGTAGTGGGCCTCGTCGGGGGAGAGATCGAGGACGCCGGCGGCCAGGTAGGCGACCCGGCAGGCGGTCAGGATGGCGAGAACCGCCGCGAGACGCCGGCCCCAGCGCGACGCCTCGGCGTCGGCGACCGCTGCCCTCACGACGGTCGCCGGCGCGGCCACGCTCACGGACGGAACCTCGGACGCGCCGCGGGCCCGGGCCCGGTCTTGGGGGTCGCGCGCCTCGGCCCGGACGACCTCAACGGCGAACGTAGATCGCGTTCGAGAAGATCCACGGCACGTCCCGGGGCGTCGCGATGGGGAAGAGGTTCGCCCGCAGGTCGACTTCGACGCGGTACGCGCCTGGCTGCTCGACCGGCCATCGGACCTCTCGGGCGCCGGCCTCGGCGTGGACGACTTCGCCGTCCCGCACGAGCCGCATCATCGTTTCGCCGACCGGCGGCACTCGGACCTCGAACACCCACCCTTCCCCCGCCCGCACGGTGGTCCCCATCAGCGCGACCTCGCTCGCGCGGCGGGCCACGAAGCGGAACCCGGCCGCGGGCGCCAGGCCGTCGAAGGCATTGTAGAACTGTCCGGCCCGCAGAGCGCCGTACACGCGGTCGCGGTCGCGGGGGTCGTGGGCCAGCGGTTCTCGGCTCACGAAGTGGAGCTGGCCGAGCCGGAACGCCGTCTCGTGAGACGGGAACCGGACGCCCGTCTCCTCGGTCAGCTCGATCCCCCCGTGGGCGTCGAGGGCCAGGACACCCAGGGTCGGCCGCTCGCGCGCCATGCGGTCCCACCGCTCGAGGACCCCATGCGGCCAGCGGATGACCGACAGGATCGCCATGACGGGATTCGCCGGATAGGCGACGAGCCCCATGAGCTGGCGAGGCCAGGGAGCCGCCACCACCTGGTCGAAGACATCCACCACCTCGATCCCGTCCACCACCGGCGGATCCTGCCGCCAGCCGAGCCGTGGGTGCTCGGGGTGCGCGAGCAGGACGATGGCCCCCGCCTGCCGATAGGCCGCCACTGCCTCGGCGAACGGCAGGCCGCGGCCCTCGACCGGCAGGCCGGGGCGCACGTCGAGCACGAGGAGGTAGCCGGCGTTGGTCGTGACCTCGGCGCCGATCAGGACCAGGGCGGGGCCGTACCAGCGCTGCTTGCCCTCCAGCAGCGGGACCAGCGTGCTGTGGTCAGTCAGGAAGACGACCCGGACCCCGACTCGGGCCGCGGCGGCCGCGATCTCCTCCACGGTCCCCCGCCCGTCGTGCGAGTAGCGCGAGTGGACGTGGAGGACGGCGGCATACTCGGCGAGATCCGTCGGCGGGGGCCATCCCGGGGGCGTCGGCAGCGGGGCCAGCCGGGCGGCGGCCGCGTAGCCGCCGACGAGAAGGGCCAGGAGGACGGCGACCGCCGGGAGTCCCCGCCGGACAACTCCCCGCCGGGCCGGGACCGGGCGTCGCCCGGGGCTCAGGTCCCGTGAGTCCAGGAGCTGAGGTAGCTCTGCTGCGCCGGCGTGAGCGCGTCGATCTCCACGCCCATCGAGGCGAGCTTCAGCCGGGCGATGGCGCGGTCGATGTCGGCGGGCACGCGGTGGACGCGGCGCTCCAGCCGGCCCTGCTCCCGGACCAGGTACTCGACCGAGAGGGCCTGATTGGCGAACGACATGTCCATCACCGCCGCCGGGTGCCCCTCGGCGGCGGCGAGATTGATCAAGCGGCCTTCGCCCAGCACGTAGAGCCGGCGCCCGTCCTTCTGAGTGAACTCTTCCACGAGCGGGCGGACCGTGCGGCGCGACGCCGACACGCGCTCCAGCCCCTCGAGGTCGATCTCGACGTTGAAGTGGCCCGAGTTGGCCAGGATCGCGCCGTCCTTCATCCGGGCGAAGTGCTCGGTGCGGATGATGCTGGTGTTCCCGGTCACCGTGATGAAGACGTCGGCCTCCGCCGCCGCCTGCCCCATCGGCACGACCTGGAAGCCCTCCATGACCGCCTCCAGCGCGCGCAGGGGATCGACCTCGGTCACCAGTACCCGCGCCCCCATGCCGTGGGCCCGCGCCGCCAGTCCGCGGCCACACATCCCGTAGCCGGCCACCGCCACCACCCGCCCCGCCAGGAGAATGTTGGTGGCCCGCAGGATCCCGTCCAGCGTGGACTGCCCGGTCCCGTAGCGGTTGTCGAAGAGGTGCTTGGTGTCGGCATCGTTGACGGCGATGATCGGGAAGGCGAGCACCCCTTCCCGCTCCATGGCTCGGAGTCGCATCACGCCGGTCGTCGTCTCCTCGGTGCCCCCGACGACGTGGCCGGCGAGGTCGCGCCGGTCGCCATGGAGGGTGGAGATGAGGTCGGCGCCGTCATCCATGGTGACCTGCGGCGTGGTGGCCAGCACGGCCTGGATGTGCCGGTAGTAGCGGTCGTGGTCTTCGCCCTTCTGGGCGAAGACCGGGATGCCATGGTCGCGGACCAGCGCCGCCGCCACCTCGTCCTGGGTGGAGAGGGGGTTGGAGGCGCAGAGGGCGACGGCGGCCCCGCCGGCCCTGAGGGTCAGCATGAGGACGGCGGTCTCCGTCGTCACGTGGAGGCAGGCGCCGACCCGGGTGCCGCGCAGCGGCTGCTCGCGGGCGAAGCGCTCCCGGACCTGGCGGAGGACCGGCATGGCCAGCTCCGCCCACTCGATGCGCTGCTGGCCGGCCGGGGCCAAGCCGAGCTCTTTCACGTCGTGTTGCGTGGTCACGGTCGTATCCCTCTTCTCTCAACCTACCGGCCGGGCCGAGAACCGAGCAGCCCTAGGACGCAGGGAGGAGGCGCGCCGAGGCGTATGCCGCATACGTTGAGGCGGGCCGACGACCGAGGACGACGGGATGCGACGGTTATCGGGCCGGCCAAGCCGAGCTCTTTCACGTCGTGTTGCGTGGTCACGGTCGTATCCCTTCTCCCAGCCGAGGTGCGGGCGGCGGGTCCGCCGCTACAGCCCGACGTCCTCGCGGAGGTCCTTCACTCGGTCGGTGCGCTCCCAGGTGAACTCGGGTTCGCTCCGACCGAAGTGGCCGTAGGCGGCGGTCTTGCGGAAGACGGGACGGCGAAGCTCCAGGTACTTGATGATGCCGACCGGGGTGAAATCGAAGTGCCGCCGGATCATCTGCTCGAGCTTGGCGGTCGGGACCTTGCCGGTCCCGAACGTCTCCACCATGATCGAGACGGGATCGGCCACGCCGATCGCGTAGGCGACCTGCACCATGCAGCGCTCGGCCAGGCCGGCGGCCACGATGTTCTTCGCCACGTGCCGCGCCATGTAGGAGGCCGAGCGGTCCACCTTGGTCGGGTCCTTGCCCGAGAAGGCGCCGCCCCCGTGGGGGCAGGAGCCGCCGTAGGTGTCCACGATGATCTTCCGTCCGGTGAGTCCAGTGTCGCCCTGGGGGCCGCCGATGACGAACCGTCCGGTCGGGTTGATGTGGTAGACGATCCGCTTCTCGTCCAGCATCGCGGCGGGAATCGTCGGCTTCACCACGTGCTCGATGATCTCGGCCCGCAGCTGCTCGAGCGCGATCTCGGGGCTGTGCTGGGCGGAGATGACCACCGTCTCGACCCGGACCGGCTTCCCGTCCACGTAGCGCACACTGACCTGGGACTTCCCGTCCGGCCGGAGGTAGGGCAGCGTGCCCTCCCGGCGGACGTGGGCCAGGCGGCGAACCAGGGCGTGGGCGATCGAGATGGGGGCCGGCATCAGCTCCGGGGTCTCGGTGCAGGCGTAGCCGAACATGAGCCCCTGGTCGCCCGCCCCCAGCCGGTCCACGCCCATCGCGATGTCCGGCGACTGCTCGTCGATGGAGACGATGACGCCACACGTCTCGTAGTCGAAGCCGTACTTGGCCCGGGTGTAGCCGACGCCCTTGATCGTCTCCCGCGCGATGCGGGCGATATCCACGTAGCAGGAGGTGGTGATTTCCCCGGCGACGATGACCAGCCCGGTGGTCAGGAGGCACTCGCACGCCACCCGCCCGGTGGGGTCCTGCTCCATGATCGCGTCCAGCACGGCATCGGAGATCTGGTCCGCGATCTTGTCCGGATGGCCCTCGGTGACCGACTCCGAGGTGAACAGGTACTCGTCGTGCGCCATCGCCGCTTCCTCGCTTTCCCGGATGGGTACGATCGCGCGCGCCGGTGGACGCCGCAATCGGGGTACTTTAGCACGAGCTCCCGACGCCGCTCAAGTTGAGGCGGGCCGGGCGCCGAGGACGAGCCGGGGCGACGGGGTATCGGGCCGGGCTCACGGCTGGCTGGTCCCCTCGCGGCCGTAGAGATCGCGGAGCCGGACCACGTCGTCCAGTTCGGGGGTCGAGACCTCGAGGACGTCGGTGTCCTCGAGACCCTCGATGGTGTGGATCTCGCCCGGCCGGTTCCGCCAGACCTGCCCCGCCCCGATCTCGGTCACCGTCAGTTGGTCCACGCTGGGACCCTTGGTGAGGAGGAGGCGACCCTTCAGCAGGTAGCTCGTCTCGTCCTTCTGGTGATGGTACTGGAGGGAGAGCTTCCCCCCGCGCTTGACGTGCAGGATCTTGCCGACGTACCGGTCCGTCCACGCGTACCAGATCTCGTAGCCCCACGGCTTGTCGATCCGGACCGGCAGCTCCTCCGGCCTGACGTTCATGCTCGCCGCTCGTGGCGCACGAGCGTGAGACCGATCTGCCCGGTCCACGCCTCGGGCCCCAGTGCCACCGGCCACCGCACGGTCACCTCCACGCCCTGCCACACGCGCTCGAGACCGGCCTCGGAGAGCGACACCGTGTAGACGGGGCCCCAGGTGACGGCGGCCCGCGGGCGCCACTCGAGCCGCGCGGTCAGCCCGAGCCAGTCGTCCACGAGCTCGAGCCTCGCCCCCTCGCGCTCGCCGGCCTCCTCCAGCGACCCGGCGGCGCCCTCCTCGGTCCGGGCGTAGCGGCCGCCGGCCGGTCCGGTCAGCGTGAGGTTCCAGCGCACCGCAAACGCCGCCGCCAACAGCCGCGAGGCCCGCAGCGCGTAGCCGACGCCGAGGGCGTCGGCGCCGGCCCGGACCTCCAGCGTCTTGGTCAGCCCGACCTCGGCGTCCGGGAGCCAGCCCGCGGTCTGGAGCTCCACCACGACCCCGTCACCCCGGGTGGCCACGGCCGCGCCGTACCGCCGACCGGCGAAGGCGATCCAGGCCCGGTCCAGGTCCGCGGGAACCGACGCGTCCGGCGCCAGCAGGTAGTCCTGGAGGCTGGCCCGCCGGTGGGCGTCGTAGGTGAGGAGCCGTCCGAGCCCCGGCTCCTTCACCAGCCAGCGGTCATGGATCGTCCGCACCTGGGCCTCCCCGTCATGGGTCGGCTCGGCCTCGGCGAGGCGCAAGTGCGCGCTCTCGGGCCGGCGGGTCAGGACGTCGGCCAGGTCGAAGGCGAGCGGTCGATAGGCCAGCTCGGTGACGGTGCCCCCGGCCGCGGGCCGGACCAGGAGGCTCAGCCGGTCCGAGCGGACGGCGATCTCGCTGGCCCCGTCGCCGTCGAAGTCGCCGGTCTCGTGCGCGACGCCACCGGCCGACTCGTGCCGATCCAGTGCCGCTTCGGCCGTGAGCAGCGCGCTCCGGATCGCCCGGCGGAGGTGCGGGAGGTACACCCCGCCGAAGATGCCGTGCCAGTAGGCGTCGTTGCATTGCCCCCGCCAGAGGGCGTCCCGGGCGGCCAGGAGCGCCGGGTCATCCGGGCACCGGGCCAGCGCGGCCGCCAGTCGGCGGCTGACCCGGAGCATCTTCCGGTAGTTGTCGTTCACTTCGGGATAGCGCACGAGGAAGTTTCGCCAGAACCCGCCCCGCAGCAGCCGACCGGCGGCGGCACCGGCGACACCCTCGAGGGTGTTCCGCGTCCGCTCCAGCTCGGCCGCCGCCTCCGGCGGCAGCACCCACTCCGTCATCTCGCGGTAGCTCGTGGTCGGCAGGTAGACCCGCCCGGCCGGAGGCTCGCGGTCCAGATACTCGGCCGCCGTGGCCAGCTCGAGCCCCGGCAGTTGCTGGAGGCCGTCGAAGAACGCCTCCAGCCAGCCTTGCTCGTAGACGAGCTGGTGGGTGCCGGGCCAGATCCCGAACTTTTCACCGTCGTCCACCATCGTCAGGGCGCCGCCGGCCGCCGCTCGCTCGCCGAGGAAGCCCAGTACCTCGGGCAGCGGTCGGAACGGGATCAGGTAGCGGAGCCGCTGGTTGATCGGGAACACGGCCAGGGGGTGCCCCTGCTCCTCGGTCAGGTAATAGCCGGACAGGCGCTCGGGGTCGAGGCCGGCCATCGCGAAGTGGTGGTCGTCCACCAGGACGTATTCCACGCCCGCTTCGGCGAGCGGCCGGGCCAGGTGCGGCTCCCAGACCCGCTCGGCCAGCCACATCCCCCGCGGGCGCACCCCCAGCCGCTTGGCCAGCCGCTCGGTCAGCGCCCGGATCTGACCGACCTTGTCGTGGTCGGGGAGGAGCGGAAGGATCGGCTCGGTGAGCCCACCGGTCAGGGGCTCGATCTGGCCCCGGCCGGCCAGCTCGCCGAGGAGGTCGAGGAGATCGGGAGCGTGCGCCTCCCACCAGTCGAGGAGCAGCCCGGAGGTATGGACGAGGGTGCGGACCGCGGGGAAGCGGCGGAGGGTGTGGAAGAACGGGCGGTAGGCGCGAGCCACGGCCTCCGCGATGACCTCGTCGAAGTTGCCGAGCGGCTGGTGGTTGTGAACGCCGAAGATGAGGGTCAGGGCCACGTCCCGATGGTATCAGAGAATCCGCTCCCCCTCCCGCGATGGAGAGCGGGCAGACCCCTGTCAGCCCTCGCGGTCGACGTCGCGGTGCGTCACCCCCACCGGAAAGCCCTGACCCTCGACGAACTCGCGGAGCTCCTCGACGAGCGCGACCGAGCGGTGGCGGCCGCCGGTGCAGCCGACGGCGATCGTGAGGTGGGCCTTCCCTTCCCGCTGATAGCGGGGCAGCAGGTAGCCGAGCAGCTCGCGCAGGCGGGTCAGCAGCTCCCGGCCCTCGCCCTCGGCGAAGACGAACCGGCGCACGTCGGGCGCCCGGCCGTCGAGGGTCTTCAGCCCGTCCACGAAGAACGGATTGGGGAGGAACCGGCAGTCGAGCACGAGGTCGGCGTCGTAGGGGATGCCGTACTTGTAGCCGAAGGAGACGAGGGCCACGTGGAGACCGAGCCGTGGCTCCTGCTCGCCGTAGAGCTCGACGAGCGTCTGCTTGAGCTGGTGGACCGTGATGTGCGTGGTGTCGATCACCTGATCGGCCAGCTCCCGCAGCTGGGCCAGCAGTTCCCGCTCGGCCCGGATCCCCTCCAGCAAGGTCGCGCTGAGGGGGTGGCGGCGGCGGGTCTCGTGGTAGCGTCGGACCAGGGTCTCCTCCGAGGCCTCCAGGAAGAGGACTTCGGTCGCATAGCCGCGGCTACGAAGCTGGGTCAGGACCTCGGCGATCGGCTTGAGGTACTCGCCGGCCCGGACGTCCACTCCGAGCGCGATCCGCCGGATGCGCCGGGTCGAGTGTACGCACAGCTCGGCGAAGGTGGGGATCAGCGTGGCGGGAAGGTTGTCCACGCAGTAGTAGCCCATGTCCTCGAAGCACTTGATGGCATAACTCTTCCCCGCCCCCGAGAGCCCGGTGATGATGATGAGACGGAGCCGGCCGGTCTCTTCCGGCCCCGGGGCGGACGGGGACTCACCGGCCACTGGCGCCGCTCGGCTGGACGAGTTCGAGCTGCCCGTCCGGCCGTCGCCGGAGGACGTTGACCACTCGGCTCTTCGCGTTGGTGAAGACCAGGAAGCCGTCGGACCGGAGGCGCATCTGCTCGACCGCCTCGTCGACCGACATGGGCTTGATGTCGAGCCGACGGATGATGACGTCGCCAGCGGGGGGCGCCGCCTCCTCGACCGGGCCGACGTCGCGCAGCGGGCGGCGGGACAGTCGGGGTTTGCGCGCGCGGATCCGGTCCTTTCGGCGGCGGACTTGCTGCTCGAGGTGTTCGATGGCCAGGTCAACCGCCGCGTGAAAGTCGCCGGCCGCCGCCTCGGCGTGGAGCGTCGCTCCCTTGGCCGACAACGTCACCTCGGCCAGGTGGCGGTGGCGCTCCCGGCCCAGGACGACCCGGGTCTCGGTGATCTTGGGCAGGAACCGGGCGACTTTGCCCAGCTTGCTCTCGACCCGGCGCCGGATGGCCGGGGAGAGTCCGACGCCGTGGCCGCTGATGTGGATCTGCATCCGCGGCCTCCGGCCTACGCGCGTTTACGGGTGGCCAGCTTCCGTTGGTGGGACGGCAGGATGCCCAGCTCCTCGCGGTACTTGGCGACGGTGCGCCGAGCGATGGAGAGTCCCCGCTGCTTGAGGGTGCGGGTGATCTCCTGGTCCGACAGCGGCTTCTGCTGATTCTCCTGGGCCACCAGGTCCTGGATCATCTTCTTCACGCTGATCGACGAGACCATGTCGCCGCGGCCGGTGGCGATGCCGCTGTGGAAGAAGAACTTCAGCTCGAAGAGGCCCTGGGGCGTCTGCACGTACTTGTTGGTGGTGACGCGGCTGACGGTGGACTCGTGCATCCCGATGTCCTCGGCCACGTCGCGGAGGGAAAGCGGCCGCAGCTGGGGGAGCCCGTGTTCGAGGAACTCCTTCTGGAACTTCACGATCGAGTCGGTCACCCGGTAGAGCGTCCGCTGGCGCTGGTGCACGCTCTTGATCAGCCAGATCGCCGATCGTAGCCGGTCCTCGACATAGCGGCGGGCCTCGTCGCTCTGGCCCCGGACGAGCATGCTCCGGTAGTAGGGGTTGATCCGCAGCCGGGGGATGCCGTCGTCGTTGAGCACGATCGCGTAGCCGTCCTCGGTCTTGTGGACGTGGACGTCGGGCACCACGTAGCGGGTGTCGGAGGGGGCGAAGCGGCGGCCCGGCTTCGGCTCCAGGCCGGCGATCTCCTCGACGGCTTCCTGGATCCGGTCGGGGTCGCGCTTGAGCGCCCGCGCGATCTCGGCGTACTTGCAGCGCTGGAACGCCTCGAATTGGCTCTCCAGGATCTCGACGGCCAGCGGGTCGGGCCCCTCCTGCTGGCGGAGCTGGATGAGGAGGCACTCCCGGAGGTCGCGGGCAGCCACCCCCGGCGGATCGAAGGTCTGGACGAGGGCGAGCGCGGCCTCGAAGGTGCCCAACGGCAGGCTCGTCTTCTCGGCCATCTCGGCCAGGGTGGCGCGCAGGTACCCGTCCTCGTCCAGGTTGCCGATGATCTCCTCGCCCGCCTTCTGCACCTCGGGCTCGGCCACCGACAGTCGGAGCTGATCGTAGAGGTGATCGGCCAGCGATGTCGTGGTGCCGACGAAGTTCTCGAAGCGCGTCTCCTCGTGCTCCTCCTGCTGGACGAGGGTTCGCTCCTCCGGCGGGCCGAACATGATCTCGGTGATGTCGAACGGCAGCTCGGGGGCCTCCACGGTTTCGGCGACCGCCGGGGCGTCGGGCGGCGTCACCTCGGCGGCCGGCTGGTCGGCCGGCGGCTCCGGGGCCGGGCCTTCCTCGGTGGGCGATTCCTCCAGCATCGGATTCTCGGTCAGCTCCTTCTGGAGGAGCTCCTGCAGCTCGATGGTGGAGAGCTGGAGGAGCTGGATCGCCTGCTGCAGCATCGGCGTCATGACCAGCCGCTGCGTCTGCCGGAGAGTGAGGCGAGCTTCCATGGCCATGGCGCGTCTCCTACCCGCTCAGCGCGCGAGCCATTGCGTGCCCGAGCGCCTCAGAGCGAGAACTTCTCACCGAGGTAGATCTCCCGGGCCCGCTCGTTGGTCGCGAGCTCCTTGGAGGTGCCCGAGACGAGGATCTGGCCGCCGTAGAGGATGTACGACCGATCGGTGATGGACAGCGTCTCCCGGACGTTGTGATCGGTGATCAGGACCCCGATCCCCTTCTGCTTGAGCCGGGAGATGATCTCCTGGATGTCGGCGATGGCGATGGGATCGATGCCCGTGAAGGGCTCGTCGAGGAGCAGGTAGCTGGGGGAGGTGATGAGGGCCCGGGTGATCTCCAGCCGCCGGCGCTCCCCGCCGGAGAGGGTGTAGGCGCGCTGCTTGGCCAGGCCTTCCAGCTGAAGCTCGCGCAGGAGCGCGATCAGGCGCTCCTCCCGTTCCCGGGCCGACAGCTCCAGCGTCTCCAGGATCGCCAACAGGTTGTCCTCCACCGTCAGTTTCCGAAAGACCGACGACTCCTGAGGCAGATAGCCGATGCCTCGCCGGGAGCGCCGGTACATCGGCAAGTTCGTGATGTCGGTCCCGTCCAGCAGGATCCGTCCCTGGTCCGGCTGGAGCAAGCCGACCACCATGTAGAACGTCGTCGTCTTGCCGGCCCCGTTGGGGCCCAACAGGCCGACAACCTCGCCCGGGTTGATGACCAGGCTCACGTCGTCCACCACTCGGCGCTGCCAGAAGCTCTTCTGGAGCCCCTCCGCCTCGAGGCCCATCAGCCCGCCGATCCGGCCGGGGCCGCCGCGCCTAGCCGCACGACGCCCGCTTCTCCTCCTTCTTGGCCGCCGGCGCGCCCGCCTCCGGCTTCGCCTCCTCGCGCTTCGGGTAGAACACCGACTTCACCCGCTCCCGACTGCCGCCCTTGACCGTGCTCCGGTCCTCGGCGAGAAGGATCTCGATCTCCTCGCCCGTCACCACGTTCTCCTCCTGCCAGACCTTGGCGTCGCCGATCAGGAGGAGCCGCTGCTCGTCGTCGTAGTACTCGGCCCGACGGGCGGTGCCAGTCCGGCAGTCCTCGGTGACGATCTTCACGTTACCGGTGGAGACGATCCGCAGGACGCGCTCCCCCTTGTCGTCGAGGTAGACCTCCATGCGGTCGGCCGTCTGAGTCGAGTTGTCCTGCTTGGCGACCACGTTGCCGGTGAAGATGACCAGCCCTTCCCGCTTCATCGCTTCCATCCGGTCGGCGTCGATGACGATCGGCGAGTTGGAGCGCTGGCCGGGCTTCCGCTCGCCCTTGGCGGCCGGGACCGATTTGCTTTCGGGCGCCTTGGGCGCGGCCTTCGGCGGCGCCGACGGCTTCGGCTGGGCGACGGCCAGCGGGGCGGCGCTCAGGCCCAGGCCGAGGATGGTCGCGGCGATGATGAGCCGGCGTTGCGTCATATGCCACTCCGGGGGAACAGGGCCAGGTTCGCGTTGGCGCGATCCTCGATGACGACCCGCACCTTTTTCTGGAGGACCGCCTCCTGCTCCTGCATCCGGACATCGAGTCCGCGGCCGGTGATGGTCGTGCCCGGTCGCGTGATCGTGACCGCCTGGTCCGTGTGGAGGTACCGCTCCTTGTTCTGCCAGACCAGCTGGGGGGTGGTGATCCGGAGGCCATCGTTCGACGTCACCACCACGTTCCCCTGCACCTCGACGTCGCGCTTGTCGTTGTCGAGCGTGCCCTCGTCGGCGGTCACCGTCCACACCGCCTCCCGGGAGAAGACTCGGACCACGACCTTCCGCATGACCGTGCGCTGCTCCTTGTCGAAGACGTCGGCCTGGTCGGCGTCGAGCGTCCAGCGGAGGTTCCCCTCGAGCGTCTCGTTGATGTGAATCTCGCGGATGCGATAGTCGGCGCCCGGCGCCGGCGGGGGCGGGGCCGACACGCGGCGAGCGCGCGCCTTCCACGCCACCATCCCGCCCAGCCCGACCAGGAGGGCGACGAAGCACACCAGGGCGATCGTCGAAGCGCGCCGCATGATGCTGACAAAGTTACTTCAAATGAAGACCTGTTCGCACGCTAGCATAAATCGTGCCGAGTGTAAACGGCCCCCGCAACGCCGGCCGGCCACCCGCTTCAGATCGGCCACCGGCCCCGGGCGCGCAGGAGGGCTTCGATCACCTCACGGACTGCGCCCCGCCCGCCGGGGGCGCGGCTCACCCAGTCCGCCGCGCGGCGAACCTCGGCGACGGCGTCGGCCGGAGCGATGGCCATGCCGACCCGACGCAGCAGCGGCAGGTCGGCCAGGTCGTCGCCCATGCCGGCGACCTCGGCGTCGCGGCAGCCCAGCCGCGCGCGCAGGCTTTCGTAGACGGCCAGCTTGTCGGCGGCCGCCTGGTGGACCTCGGTGAGCCCCAGCTCGGCGCAGCGACGGGCGACCGCGTCCGACTTCCGCGAGGAGACGATGGCGATCGGGAGACCCGCCGCCACTGCCCGGGCCAGCGCCAGGCCGTCCCGGACATCGAAGCGCTTCCACTCCGCGCCGTCGGGACCGTAATAGAGGCCGCCGTCGGTGAGGACGCCGTCCACGTCGAGGACCAGGAGGCGGATCCGACGGAGGCGGGCCGTCGACGGCGCCCGGCCACGGGAGCGGGCCGCCACGGCTAAGCGATCTTCGCGCGCAACAGGTCGTGCAGGTGGAGGATGCCGTCCGGCCGGCCGGCGTCATCGACGATGAGGAGCTGGGTGATCGCATGGCGCTCCATCAGCCCGAGCGCCGCCGCCGCCAGCTCCGTGCGCCCGACTGTCTTCGGGGAGCGCGTCATCACCGCGCTCACCACCGCCGGTAGCGCGCCTCTTCCCCGCTGGACGGCACGCCGCAAATCGCCGTCGGTCACGATCCCCACCACGACGCCGCCGGCGTCCACCACCGCGGTCGCCCCGAGCTGCTTGGCCGTCATCTCGCGCACGGCCGCGTCGAGGGTCGCGTCCTCGCCGACCACCGGGATCGCGGGCCCGCGGTGCATCAGCTCCTCGACCCGGGTGAGCCGTCGGCCGAGCGCGCCACCGGGATGGAGGCGGACGACGTCCTGGGGCTGGATCCCCCGCCGCACGAGGAGCGCCACCGCCAGCGCGTCGCCGAGCGCGGCGGCGGCGGTGGTCGAGGCGGTCGGCGTCAGGTTGAGCGGACAGGCCTCTTCGCGGACCGAGACGTCGAGCACGACGTCGCCGTGCTGGGCCAGACGGGAGCCCGGGTCGCCGGTCAGGACGACGAGCGGCACGCCGAGCCGCTTGATCGCCGGGAGCAACGCCAGCAGCTCGTCGGTCTCGCCGCTGTTGGAGAGCGCGATCACCACGTCGCCGCGGACCAGCATCCCGAGGTCGCCGTGGGCGCCGTCGGCCGGATGGAGGAAGAGGGCGGGCGTCCCGGTGGCGGCGAGCGTCGCCGCGAGCTTCTTGCCGACCAGTCCCGACTTGCCCATCCCGGTCACCACCACCCGCCCGCGGCAGGCCCCCAGCAGCTCGACCGCCCGCACGAACCGCGCGTCCAGCCGTTCGCCGAGCGCGCGGACCGCCTCCGCTTCGATGTCGAGGACGCGGCGGGCCGCCTTCAGGACTTCGTCCATCAGCGGAGCGCCTCCCGGATCGCTTGCACCTCGTCCAGCAAGCGCGGCAGCTCGGCCAGCGGGAGCATGGTGGCCCCGTCCGAGGGGGCGCGGTCGGGGTCTTCGTGCACTTCCATGAAGAGCGCGTCCACGCCGAAGGCCACCGCGGCCCGGGCGAGCCCGGCGACGTACCGACGCTCGCCCCCGGAGCGCGTCCCCTCGCCCCCCGGGAGCTGGACGGCGTGGGTCGCGTCGAAGACGACCGGGGTGCCGAAGCCCCGCATGATCGCCAGCGCCCGCAAGTCCACCACCAGGTTGTTGTAGCCGAAGGTCGCGCCCCGCTCGGTCAGCGTCACGGCCCGGCAGCCCGAGGCCCGCAGCTTCTCGACGACGTTGCCCATGTCCCAGGGCGCCATGAACTGACCCTTCTTGACGTTGACCGGCCGGCCGCTCCGGCCGCAGGCCACCACCAGGTCGGTCTGGCGACAGAGGAACGCCGGCACCTGGAGGCAATCGAGGATTTCCGCCGCTGCCGGCACCTCGTCGGGCAGATGGACGTCGGAAAGGACGGGACAGCCGGTCGCGTCTCTCACGCGGGCGAGGATCCGCAACCCCTCGCGGAGGCCGGGCCCCCGGTACGAGGGAAGCGAGGAGCGATTGGCCTTGTCATAGGACGACTTGTAGACGAACGGCACCTTGGCCTCGCCGGTCATGCGCACGAGCCGCTCCGCGGTGCGGAGGGCGTGAGCCTCGTCCTCGATGGCGCAGGGACCCGCGATCAGGACGAGCGGGGCCCCGCCTCCCACCGGGACGGGGCCGATGCGGACCGGGACCGTCGCCGCGTCGACCATCGAGCGCCGGCTACCGCCGTCCTCGTCGCGCGCAGGCGGCGCCGATGAAGCCTGCGAACAGCGGGTGGGGGGCCCACGGCCGGGAGCGGAACTCGGGGTGGAATTGGCTGGCAATGAACCACGGGTGGTCCGCCAGCTCCACGATCTCGACCAGTTGCTTTTCGGGCCAGATGCCGGAGACCCGGAAACCGTTCTTCTCCAGGATCGGCCGGTAGTCGTTGGAGACCTCGTAGCGGTGCCGGTGGCGCTCCTCGATGCGGAGCCGCCCGTACACGCGGGCCGCCAGCGAGTCCTCCACGATGTCGATCGGATAGAGCCCCAGCCGCATCGTCCCCCCCTTGGCTTCGATCTCCCGCTGCTCGGGGAGAAGATCGATGACCGGATGCGGGGTCCGGCGGTCGAACTCGGCGGAGTTGGCGCCGGCCAGGCCGGCCACGCGCCGGGCGAACTCGACCACCGCGCACTGGAGGCCGAGGCAGATCCCGAGGAAGGGCACCCCCTGCTCGCGGGCATACCGGATCGCCTCGATCTTGCCCTCGATGCCGCGATCGCCGAAGCCGCCGGGGACCAGGATGCCGTCCACGCCCCCCAGGTGGGCAGCCGCGCCGTCCTGGAGGAGCTGCTCGGCATCCACCCACTGCACCTCCACCCGCGCCTCGTGGGCGATCCCGCCGTGAGTCAGCGCCTCGGCCAGGCTCTTGTAGGAGTCCTTCAGCTCGATGTACTTCCCGACCACCGCGATCCGCACCTGCTGCACCGGCTTCTTGATCTTGCGGACGATGGCCTCCCAGGCCGCGAGGTCGATCGGCTGGGGCGGCAGCCCGAGCGCCTTGACCACGAAGTCGTCGAGGCCCTCCTGGTGGAAGACGAGCGGCACTTCGTAGATCGTCTCCACGTCCTTGGCGGTGATGACGGCGTCCTCCTCGACGTCGCAGAAGAGGGCGATCTTGGACTTGATCCCCGCCGGCAGGAAGCGGTCGGTCCGGCACAGCACGATGTCGGGCTGGATGCCGATCGCCCGCAGCTCCTTGACCGAGTGCTGGGTGGCCTTGGTCTTCAGCTCGGACGCGGCCTGGATGAAGGGCACCAGGGTGAGGTGGATGTAGAGGACGTTCTCCTTGCCGACGTCCTTCTTGAACTGGCGGACCGCCTCCAGGAACGGCAGTCCCTCGATGTCGCCCACCGTTCCGCCGATCTCCACGATGACGACGTCCACGTCGTGGCTGACCTTGCGGATGGAGGCCTTGATCTCGTCGGTGATGTGGGGGATGACCTGGACGGTCCGGCCCAGATAGTCTCCCCGCCGCTCCCGCATGATCACCGTGTGATAGACCTTCCCGGTCGTCACGTTGTGGTCGCGCGTCATGCTAGCGCGAGTGAACCGCTCGTAGTGGCCGAGGTCGAGGTCGGTCTCGCCACCGTCGTCGGTGACGAAGACCTCGCCGTGCTGGTAGGGGCTCATCGTCCCCGCGTCCACGTTGATGTAGGGATCCATCTTCTGGAGGGTCACGCGAAACCCGCGCGCCTCCAGGAGACAACCGATCGACGCGGCCGCCAATCCCTTGCCGAGCGACGAGACGACGCCTCCGGTCACGAACACGTACTTCGTTGGCACTATTGACCTCCTCCCTTGGGATGGGGGTGGCTGCTCTTGGCGACGGCCCGGCGCACCCAGGCCGCGGCGTCCTCGCGCCGGCGCACCCGTCCGGCCACTTGCGCCGCCTTGAGGTCCTCGAGCACGCGGCCGACCAGCGGTCCCGGCGCCACGCCCAGCGCGGCCACGTCGTCACCGCTGAGCAGCGGGCGCA
Source organism: Candidatus Methylomirabilota bacterium (assembly GCA_036001225.1). Classification (GTDB taxonomy): domain Bacteria; phylum Methylomirabilota; class Methylomirabilia; order Rokubacteriales; family DASRDR01; genus DASYUM01. The sequence goes on from DASYUM010000130.1 coordinate 36,448, forward strand.
CCTGCCGCCAGGAGCCCAGGTGCGCGACGATGTGGCGCCGAGGGGCGCCGCCAGCGGCCAGGACGTGCGCCCAGGCGGCCACGACCTCGGGCACCCCGCGCAGCACCGCGTACGCGCGCTCTCGTCGCGTCGCCCCGTCCAGGCGGGCCAGGAGCCGGGGCGCTTCGGCGCGGGCGCGCTCCGCCGCGGTCCGGAGCGGGGCCGGCGCGCTCCACCGCGCGAGCCACGCCGCCCACGCCGCCGCATCGAGGCCATCGCCGAGGGCGAGCAGGTAGAGCGCCCGCCGGGTCGCCGGCTCGAGCGGCAGCGCCGCGGTCGCGGCCTCGACCCGGCCGACGAGCGTCGCCGCCCGCCGGCCGAAGCGATAGGTGGGAACGAGAAGCCGGAAGCCGCCGGCGCGCCCGAGCCAGGTCAGGATCGCGGCCGGGGCCGGCTCGGCCAGGATCGCGTCCAGCTCGGCCAGCAGGCGCTCGCCGGAGAGCGCGTCGTAGACCGGGAGCGCTGCTGCCGCCGCCAGGAGGCGGCGCGTCGTCGGCTCGACCCGGAAACCGAGCCGGGCCGCGAAGCGGGCGGCCCGGAAGATCCGGGTCGGGTCCTCGATGAACGAGAGCGAGTGGAGAATGCGGATCCGGCCGCCCGCCAGGTCGGGAAGCCCGCCGGTCGGATCGAGGACTGCCCCCCACGCCGCCTCGGCCAGGTGGATCGCCAGGGCGTTCACCGAGAAGTCACGGCGCGCGAGGTCCGCCGCCAGCGGGGCCGGCTCGACGGTGGGCAGCGACCCCGGCACCCGGTAGCGCTCGCGTCGCGCGGTCGCCACGTCCACGCGCCGGGGCCCGCGCTCGTCCGGCACCGTCACCGTGGCGGTGCCGAAGACCTCGTGCTCCCGCACCTGCCCGCCGAGCGCGCCGGCCAACCGACGGGCGAGCGCCCGGCCGTCCCCCTCGACCACGATGTCGAGATCGCGCGGCGGCTCGGCCAGTCCCCCGCGCAGGAGGTCGCGCGGGAATCCCCCGACCGCCGCCACCGGCCAGCCTCGCTGCGCCCCCTCGGCGCCCGCGGTCCGCAGGACGTGCAGCGTCGCGGCGTCGAGCCGCGCCAGCGCGGCCGCCGCCGAGCGGGGCAACGCGCCGCCGGCGGCCGGGTCGCGCACCACCACCCCTCGCGGCCGGGTATCGTCCAGCACGACGAGGAACGGCGTCGCCGCCGAAAGCCGCCGCCGCGCCGCCACTTCGGACACCGTCGGGCGCACCGGCGGCGCCTCCCACAGGACCGAGGCCAGCGGGGCCCGGTCAAGCCCGAGCCCGAGCGCGCGCGCGAGGACCTCAGCCGTCGCGCCGCCCCATCGCGGCCCCAGCCGCGCCAGGACTACCTCCGCGCGCCGGTGGCGGGCCAGCCGCGCCGCCTCCCCGATCGGCAGGGCCGGCGGCACCACGGCCACGGCCCGCGTCATGAGGCCGGCCGCCCGCGGCTCGACCTGGGGGTACGTCGTCCGCCGGATCACCATCACCGGTGGCCGTGCCAATACCCGTCGCATCTCTGCGTCCTCGGCCCTCGCCGCGCCTCAACGTATGCGGCATACGCCTCGGCGCGTCTCGGGCCTGCGTCCTTGATCTGCTCGGGTCTTGTCACGGCCTGCTCACTGAGCGCGGGGGTGAAAGCGGCGATACATCTCGCGGACCGCGTCCGTCGGCAGGTGCGTGTAGATCTCGGTCGTCCCGATGTCGGCGTGACCGAGGAGGGCCTGGACCGAGCGGAGGTCGGCCCCACCCTGGAGCAGGTGGCTGGCAAAGGAGTGCCGCAGCGCGTGGGGGAAGGCCCGCGCGAGCCCGAGCCGCCGGGCGTACGCCCGGACCAGCGCCCACAACCCCTGACGGGACAGCGGGCGGCCGCGATGGTTGACGAAGAGGACCCCGGGGTCGGCGCCCCGGACGAGCGACGCCCGGCCGCCCGCCAGGTACGCGTGGACGGCCGCCCGCGCGCGGGCGCCCAGCGGGACCAGGCGCTGTCGCGACCCCTTGCCGTGACAGACGACGAACTGTCCCTGGAGGTCCAGATCGCCGGGTCGGAGACCGACGATCTCCGACGCGCGGAGCCCGGAGCCGTACAGCAATTCGAGGATCGCGCGATCGCGCCGCGCCGCCGGCGCCGGGCCCCCTGCCGCTTCCACCAGGGCGGCCGCGTCGTCGCGGGAGAGCGCCCGCGGAAGCCGCCGCGGCGGTCGGGGGGTCTCCAGCAGGGCCGCCGGGTCGGCGGCCACTCGGCGCGCGACGCGGGCGAAGCGATAGAGGCCCCGGATGGCCGCGATCTGACGGGCCAGGCTACGCGGGCCCAGACCCGCGGCGTGGAGCGCGCCGAGATGCGCGGCGAGGTCGGCGGGGCGGGCGGTCTCGAGGGTCCGGCGGCGATGGCCGAGGAAGGCGGCGAGCCGGCGGAGGTCCCGCCGGTAGGCGCTCACGGTGAGCGGTGACGCCCCCTGTTCGACCTGGAGGGTCTGGAGGTACTCGTCCACGAGGTCTCCGGGCTCGGCATGCCGCGTCATCCCTGCTCGCGAGAGTCCAGGAGAATGGTGACCGGGCCGTCGTTGGCGAGGCGGACGACCATCCGGGCGCCGAAGCGCCCCTCCACGACCGGCACCCCGCCCGCGCGGAGCTGGCTCGCGACGTCGGAAACGAGCGGCGCCGCGACGTCCGGGGCTGCCGCCTGCAGAAAGTCGGGCCGCCGGCCCCGAGCGGTGTTGGCGAGGAGGGTGAACTGCGAGACCAGCAGACAGGCCCCGCTCGTGGTCAGGAGCGAGTGGTTCAGCTTCCCCTGGTGATCGTCGAAGATGCGGAGGTGGAGAATCTTCTCGGCGAGGTAGCGGCTGTCCCGGGGCCCGTCCCCTTGCGCCACGCCGACCAGGGTGACGACCCCCCGGTCGATTCTGCCGATCACCTGATCATCGGCCTCGACCGAGGCTTCGATCACGCGCTGGAGCAGGGCCCGCATCCGTGCCTACCCGCGCAGTATACCAACCGGGCGCGGCTCAAGGCAAGCGAACCGGGGCACGACCGAGTCGCCCCCGCAGGCGCGCGCGCACCGCCGTCGCCTCCTCGGTGCCCAGCATCGCGTGGGCCGCCGCGTAGACGAGCGCGCCGCCGGCGATCATCACCGCCAGCCAACCCGCCTCGGCCAGCCGCGCCGCCGGTGGGGGCCACAGCCAGCGAGTGGCGAGCAGGGCCAGGGCCAGCGCCGTCGAGGCGACGCCGATCTGCGCCCACCCCCGCCGGGCTCCGGCGACCGCGCCCCCGCCGACCCGACGACGGAGGAGCCAGGCCAGGGCCAACGCGTTCACGGTCGCCGAGCAGGAGGTGGCCAGCGCCAGCCCCCCGTGCCGGAGGGGGAAGGCGAGGCTGACGGCCAGGATGCTGTTGAGCACCATCGCGGCGATCGCGACCTTGACCGGCGTCCGCGTGTCGCCGAGCGCGTAGAAGCCCTGGGCGCCGATCTTGGCGCTGGCGAATCCGAGCAGGCCGAGGGTGTAGAAGCCGAGGGCCCATGCCGTCTGCGTCGTTTCCACCGGGCCGAATTCGCCGCGCTGGTACAGGACGCGGACCAGCGGCTCCCGGAGCACCAGCAGCCCGATGGCGGCCGGCACCAGGATGAACGCGGCCAGGCGATGGGCAAAGGCCAGGGTCGCCCGGAGGGCGGCGACGTCACCGCTGGCCGCCTGTTCGGAGAGCGTCGGCAGCACCGCGGTGGCCACCGCGATGCCGAACACCCCGAGCGGGAACTCGACGAGGCGGTCGGCGTAGTAGAGGTAGGAGACGCTCCCCCCGACCAGGAACGAGGCGATGATCGTGTCCACCAGGATGTTGAGCTGGCTCGCCGACTGCCCGACCGCGACGGGGGCCAGGAGGCGCACGATTCGCGTCACCGCCGGATGCCGGCGATCGAGCACGGGCGCCACCAGGAGCCCGCGGCGGGCCAGGGCCGGGAGCTGGATCGCCGCCTGCCCCACCCCTCCCACCAGGACGCCGACCGCCAGCCCGAACACCGGCTCGGCCAGGTGGGGGACCAGGCCGAAGACGGCGCCGATGATCGCCAGGTTCAGCATGATCGGCGCCAGGGCGGGCATCAGGAAGTGACGGTGAGCGTTCAGCATGCCCATCCCGAGCGCGGCCAGGCCGACGAAGAAGAGGTAGGGAAACATCACCCGGGTCAGCCGGACGGTGAGAACCCCCGTGGTGGCATCGCTGAAGAAGCCCGGCGCCATCACGCGGACGAGCGCCGGGGCGGCCAGCACGCCGGCCACGGTGAGCCCGGCCAGGACCGCGACCAGCCCCCCGGCGACGGCCCGGAACATCCGCAGGACCTCGGGCCGGGGCCGGGTCGTGAGGTATTCCGTGAACACGGGAATGAACGCCGAGGAGAGCGCGCCTTCGGCCACCAGACGCCGGAGCAGGTTCGGCAGCCGGAAGGCGACGAAGAACGCGTCGGTGGCGGGGCCGGCACCGAACGCCTGGGCGACCACCATGTCCCGCACGAAGCCGAGGACACGGCTCACCAGCGTGGCGCCGCCGACCACCGCCGCCGCTCGCACGACACCACCTCGGGCGCCGACCGGCGGGGCGAGGCTGGCGTCGGCGGTCAGGCTCGGCTCGTCGCTTGACACGATCGGAGGCGCACGGTAGAGTCGCGATTCGCGACTATCCAGCCGGTGTTCGCCGAAGGAGGTGATTCCGTGGCCAACATCCGATCAGCGCAGAAACGCATACGGCAGAACGAGCGACGCCGCCTGCGGAACGCCGCCGTCCGCTCCAACGTCCGCTCTGCGGTCAAGAGCGTGCGCACGGCGCTCGGCGCCGCGTCGGTCGACGAGGCCCGCGCCACCCTCGCTCGGACCATTCGCGTCCTCGACAAGGCCGTCACCAAGGGCATCCTGCACAAGAACGCGGCCGCCCGCCGCAAGTCCCGCCTGACGCGTCAGCTCAACGCGCTGAGCAAGCCGAAGCCGGCGTCCGCCGCGCGCGGCGCCTGACCCGCGCGGGCGCCGGACGCCGGCAACACCCGAATATCCGCGTCCCCCGCGGGAAGCCGGCGCCCCCCGCCGCTCGGGCGCCGGCGACGCCCGGGCCAGCCGGCGTCACGCGCGGGCCACGTCAGCCACCAGGGCGGTCAGCAGGGCTCGCGGCTCGCCCTCGCCCGACTTCAGCCGCCGCTCGACCTCGAAGCAACGGGCGACCGCCGTCTCGAGGGCGGCGCCGGAGACGGCCCGCGCCCGCGCCATCAGCCGCTCGACCGCGAAGGGCGGCCGGCGCCGGGGGAGGAGCCCGGCGATCTGCCGGGCGTCCCGCTCCTCGGCCAGCCCGGCCTTCACCCGCCACACGTCGCGCAGGTAGCCGACGACCTGGCCCAGGAGCGGCGTCGGCTCCTCACCGGCGGCTAGGAGCTGGTCGAGGACGCGGAGCGCGCGGGGCCGGTCCCCGTCCTCCAGCGCTTGGCCGAGCTCCCAGTACTGCCGGACGCGGCTCTCGCCGACCAGGGCGAGCACGACCTCCTCGGTCACCCGCCCGTCCGGGCCGACGAAGACCGCCGCCTTCGCCAGTTCGCCGGCCAGACGGCTGAGGTCTTCCCCGACCAGCGCGAGGAGCGCCTCGGCCGCGCCCGGCGTGAGCGTGAGCCCGGCGGCCTGCGCCCGCGCCTGGAGCCAGCCCGCCACGGCCCGGCCGGCCGGCGGTCGCGCCTCGATGTGCTCCGCTTCGGGCAGCAGCCGGAGGGCCGGGCTCTTCCGGTCGAGCGCCCCCGCCACCAGCAGCACCGTGACCCCGTCGGCCGGCCAGCCCCCGGGCTGGGCGCGCGCCCCCTCGATGGCGACCCGGAGCCGCTCGATCGCCTTGGCCCCCAGTTCGCCGAGTCCCCGCACCAGGAGCAGCTGCCGGTCGCCGAAGAGGGGAAGGGTGAGCCCGGCCATCACCACGGCCTCCGGCGTCGCGCCGTCGGCGTAGAGGACCTCGCGATTCCAGGCGGCCCCGGCCCGATCGGGGAGCACCGCCGCCGTGACGCGCTCGACCAGCTCGTCGAGCAGGATTGGCTCCGGGCCGTGAAGGAGGAGGAGGCGGGGGATCCGACCGGCGGCGAGGTCTCGGAGGAGGGCAGGCGCCTCCAGCGTCAAAACCCTTCGAACGCCAAGCTGACGATCGCTCGCGCCACGTCCACCGCAGCTCGCCGCACCGCGTCCTGCTCGCGGGCCAGGGTCTGGGTCACCTGCCCGCTCACCGGGAAGTCGGCCCGCTCCTCGATCCGGTCCTGCTTCCAGATGACCTCGTTTCGGTTCCGATCGCGCAGCGTGAGCGTGAGCCCGATCTGCAGGCGGTACTGGGTCACGTTGGCGGTGCGGTCGAACGCCAGCGACGTCAGAGAATACTCCACGATCGCGCCTTCCAGGATGGCGTCGGCCCGGTCTGCCTCCACGATCCGGGCGAGGCCGCTCGTGACGATGGCCTGGGTGAGCGCCTGGGTGATGAAGTCCTCGATGCCCGGCTCCTGCGTGCGGTTCTGGAGCACCGGGATGTGGACGGTCTTGATGTTGGCGGGCAGACTGGGCCGCAGCGTGTAGCCGCAGCCGCCGGCGGCGAGCGCGACGACCACGAGCGCGGCCAGGGCGGCGCCCCGGGTCACGCCGCGCCCGCCCGCGTCACGATATTGACGAGCCGGCCCGGGACCGGCACCACCCGCACCACCGTCCGTCCCTCCAGCCACGGTCGCACCTTCGCGTCGGCCAGCGCCTGGGCCTTCAAGCGCTCGTCGCTGATGTCCGGCGGCACCTCCAGGCGCGAGCGGACGCGGCCGTCCACCTGGACCACGATCACCAGCGCCTCCTTCGCGAGGGCGGCCGGGTCGGCGGTGGGCCAGGCGGTGCGGAAGACGCTCTCTCCCCGGCCGGACTGGGACCACATCTCCTCCACCAGGTGGGGCGCGAAGGGCGCCAGCAGCAGAAGCAGCGTGTCGATGGCCTCGCCGAGCAGGTATCGCCGCTCCTCGGCCGCCGTCCGCTCGAGCGACTCGCCGGCGAACGCGTACATCGCGTTCACCAGCTCGTGCAGTCCGCTGATGGCCGTGTTGAAATGAAACTCCTCGATGTCGTCGGTCACCCGCTGGATCGTCTCATGGACGATCCGCCGGAAGGCCCGGCCCGGCTCGGACAGCGAAGCCGGCCGACCGTTGCCGGGTGGCGCCAGCGCCGGGCGATGGGTCTGGACGAACCGCCAGACCCGATTGAGGAAGCGGAAGGCCCCCTCGACTCCCTGATCGCTCCACTCCAGGTCCTTCTCCGGCGGCGCGGCGAAGAGCTCGAAGACCCGCGCGGTATCCGCCCCGTACTCGGCGATGAAGTCGTCGGGGCTCACCACGTTGCCCTTGGACTTCGACATCTTCGCCCCGTCCTTGATGACCATGCCCTGGGTGAACAGCCGCTGGAACGGCTCGTCAACCTTGAAGAGGCCGAGGTCCCGCACGACTTTCGTGTAGAAGCGCGCGTAGAGCAAGTGCAAGATGGCGTGCTCGATGCCCCCGATGTACTGGTCGACCGGCATCCAGTAGTGGACCGCCGCCGGATCGGCCATCCCGCCCTCGAACTTGGGCGAGCAGTAGCGGAGGAAGTACCACGCGGACTCGACGAACGTGTCCATCGTGTCGGTTTCCCGCCGCCCGGGGCCCCCGCAGCGCGGGCACCGCGTGTTCACGAACGCGGGGACGTCGGCCAGCGGCGAGCCGCCCTTGCCGGTGATCTGGACGTTCCGCGGCAGCACGACCGGGAGGTTCTCCACCTTCTCGGGCACGGTCCCGCAGGTCGGGCAGTAGATGATCGGGATCGGCGCCCCCCAGTAGCGTTGCCGGCTGATCCCCCAGTCCCGCAGCCGGTAGTTGATCTTGGCCTCGCCGAGCCCCTGGGCGACCAGCCAGTCGATCGCCTTGCGCTTCGCCTCGGCGACCGAGAGGCCGTCGAGGAATCCGGAGTTGATCTTGACCCCGTCTCCGGTGTACGCCTCGCCCGTCCACCCCGGCGGTCGCTTCACGGTCTCGATGATCGGCAGGTCGTGGGCCTTGGCGAACTCCCAGTCGCGCTGGTCCTCGCCGGGCACGGCCATGATGGCGCCGGTGCCGTAGCCCATCAGGACGTAGTCGGCGAGGAACAGCGGGATCTCTTTCCGGTTGAACGGGTTCACCGCCCGCACGGTGAGGCGAAGCCCGCGCTTGGGCCGGTCGGTGGCCAGTCGTTCGATCTCGCTCTCCCGCGCCACTTCGGCCCGGAAGGCCGCCACCGCCCGCCGCTCGGCCTCGTCGGCGACGAGCCGATCCACCAGCGGGTGCTCGGGGGCGAGGACGGCGTAGGTCATGCCGAACGAGGTGTCGGGGCGGGTGGTGAAGACCCGGATCGTGAGGTCGGGCCGGCCGACCACCGGCAGGTCGAACTCGGCCCCCTCGCTCTTGCCGATCCAGTTGCGCTGCATGGTGAGCACGCGCTCCGGCCAGCCGGTCAGCCGGTCGCACCACTCGAGAAGCTCCTCGGCGTAGGCGGTGATCTTGAAGTACCACCCCTCGATCGGCTGGGGGATCACCTCGGACTCGCACCGCCAGCAGCGTCCCGCCTCGACCTGCTCGTTGGCGAGCACGGTCTGACAGGAGGGGCACCAGTTCACGGTCGCCGCCTTCTTGTAGGCGAGGCCCCGCTCGAACATCCGGATGAAGACGAGCTGCTCCCAGCGGTAGTACTCGGGCTCGCAGGTGGTGACCTCGCGGTCCCAGTCGTACGAGATCCCCAGCTTCCGCATCTGGCTCTTCATGGCCTGGATGTTCTCTCGGGTCCAGATGGCGGGGTGGACGCCGTGCTCGATGGCCGCGTTCTCGGCCGGGAGACCGAAGGCGTCCCAGCCCATCGGGTACAGGACGTTGTAGCCCCGCATTCGCTTGTAACGGCTCACCGCGTCCCCGATGACATAGTTGCGGACGTGGCCCATGTGGATGCGCCCCGAGGGGTACGGGAACATCTCCAGGCAGTAGTACTTGGGTCGCCCGACCTCCTCCCGAACGCGGAAGATGCCCGACTCCTCCCACCGCCGCTGCCACTTGGCGTCGATCTCCCGGAACGGGTAATGGTCCGGCCGCTCGCCAGCCATGGTTACCGTGGAGTTTTAGCAGAGATCGGGCCAGGACGCAAGTTTGGCGGGCACTTACGGCGAGGTCGCGGCCGCCGTTTCGCCCCCGTCGGGTGCCTCGTCCACCTGGACCGCCGTGACCGCCAGCTTGGGATGGAAGAACTCGTGGATCCGCTGGGCGAGCTTGGGCGTGATCTTCGGCACCGCGGCCAGCTCGGCGACCGAGGCCTCGCGGACCTTGCGGGCCGAGCCGAGATGGCGGAGCAGGTTCGTCCGGAGCGTGGGGCCCACGCCGGGAATCTGGTCGAGCACGGAGGTGAGCGTCCGCTTCTGCCGGAGCTTCTTGTGGTAGGTGATGGCGAAGCGGTGGGCCTCGTCCCGGATCTTCTGGAGCGTGTGGAGGGCGGGGGACGCGGGATCGAGGACCAGCGGGTGGAGGCTCTCCGGGTGGTAGACCTCTTCCTCGCGCTTGGCCAGCGAGACGATGGGAACGAAGTCGAGCCCCAGCTCCTCCAGCACCCGCAGCCCGACGTTGAGCTGGCCGCGGCCGCCGTCGAGCAAGACCAGGTCGGGGAGGATCGTCCCCTCCTCCAGCGCCTTGCCGTAGCGCCGGCGGAGGACCTCGGCCATCATCGCGTAGTCGTCGGCGCCGGGGACGGTCCGGATGCGGAAGCGCTTGTAGTCGTCCTTCTTCATCCCGCCGCCTTCCCAGACCACCATCGAGCCCACGGCTTCCGTGCCTTGGATGTTCGAGATGTCGAAGCCCTCGATGCGGTGTGGCAATCCCGGCAGGTTCAACGTCCGCAGGAGGTCCTCCATCACCACCTGCCGGCGGCTGTCGCGGGAGAGGAGGTGGGTCTGGAGGGCGAGCGCCGCGTTCTCCTCGGCCATCCCCACCAGTTCGCGCTTCCGCCCCCGCTGGGGCACGGCCAGCTCGACCCGTCCGCCCCGCCGCTGGCCCAGCCACTCGGCGACCAGCTCGGCTTCCAGGATCGCGGTGGAGAGGAGGAGCTCGCGGGGCGGGACGACGTTCTTGGCGTAAAATTGGCGGATGAACGCCGACAGCACGTCGCCCTCGGTGGCCCCGAGGAGCCGGTCGAAGAAGAACGACTCGCGGCCGAGGAGCCGGCCCTTGCGCACGAAGAAGACCTGCACACACGCCTCGGACCCCTGGCGGGCGAGCCCGAGCAGGTCCTGGTCCTCGAGCTCGGTCGAGATGATCTTCTGCGACTCCCGGACCTTGTGCAGGGCCTGGATCTGGTCGCGCAGGGCGGCCGCCCGCTCGTACTTCTCCTCGGCGGCGGCGGCCTCCATCTCGCGGGTGAGCCGGCGGGCCAGGTCGTCCTCCCGCCCCTCGAGGAACGCCTCGACGTCGGCCACCGTCTTGGCGTAGCCCTCGCGCGTCTCCCAGCCGGTACAGGGGGCGTTGCAGCGGTGGATGTAGTACTGGAGGCAGGGCCGATCGGCGGAGCCATCGATCTTGATCGAGCAGGTTCGGAGCGGGAACAGCTGGCGGACCAGCCGGAGCGTTTCCCGGAGGGCGGTGGCCGGGTAGAAGGGCCCGTAGTAGGTCGCCCCGTCCTTGGCGATCCGTCGGGCTACCATGAGCCGGGGGAACTCCTCGTTGGTGGTGAGCTTGAGGAAGGGGTAGTGCTTGTCGTCCCGGAGGATGATGTTGTAGCGGGGACGATGGCGCTTGACCAGGTTCGACTCGAGGATCAGCGCTTCCAACTCGTTGGCGGTGACGATGTACTCGAGATCGGTGATCTGGTCCACCAGGGCGTCGGTCTTGGCGTCCCGGGCGCGGGAGAGCTGGAAATACGACCGGACCCGGGCCTTCAGGGAAGCGGCCTTGCCGACGTAGATGACCTGGCCTTTGGCGTCCTTGTAGAAGTAGACTCCAGGCCGGTCGGGGAGGCGCTCGAGCTTCTCGGTCAGGGCGTCGGCGGACACGTCCCGATTGTCCTACAAGGCCCGAACCGGAGCCAGCCCGGGGCCCGCCCGCCGGCCCCGGGAGTGCATGGAGGCCCACGACCATGTCCCTCTTCGACGCGCGCGCCGCGCGGGTCACGCTCACCGTGGCCGCGATGCTCCTGGTCGCCGGCCTCCTCTACCTGCTCCGCCACCTGCTCCTGCTGCTGGTCTTCTCGGTCTTCCTCGCCTACCTCCTGTTTCCCCTGGTTCGGCTGCTCGAGCGCGGCTGCCGGCGCCGGGTGTGGGCGATCCTGGCCGTGTACGCGATCCTCCTGGTCGGGCTGGGTTTCCTGGGCGGGGCCGTCGGGCGTCGCCTGGCCAGCGAAGTGGCGACGTTGGCCGAGAAGCTGCCGGAGATGTCCCAGCGCGTCCAGAGCGGAGCCGTGGTCGGCTCGGTCCTCGAGCAGCGGGGGTGGGAGGCCGAGCAGGTGCGGGAGGTCGAGCGGCTGGTGGGGGGCTATACCCACCAGATGGTCGGCTATGCTCAGGGCGCCATCGGCCGGGCGCTCAAGTGGCTGGCCGGCGCCTGGGTGATCGTCCTCATCCCGGTCTTCGCCTTCTTCGTCCTCAAGGACGCCGAGGCCATCATGGCCGGCGCCGCCGCCCTTCTCGAGAACCGCCGCCACCGCCAGCTCTGGCGGAGCATCGCCGCCGACGTCGACGTGCTCCTGGCCGACTACGTCCGGGCCCTGCTCCTGCTCTCGGCGATCACCTTCGGCGTGTGGTCGGCGGTCTTCGCCCTGGCCGGCGTCCCCTACCCGCTGGTCCTGGCCGCCATCGGGGGCGCCCTCGAGTTCATCCCGATCGTCGGTCCCCTGTCGGCCGGGGTGATCGTGGTGGGGGTCAGCCTGTTCAGCGGCTATGAGCACCCCTGGCTGCTGGCCGGGTTCCTCCTCCTCTGGCGGGGCGTCCAGGACTACCTGTCGAGTCCGCTGATCATGGGGCGGGGCGCCGAGCTCCACCCGGCGCTGGTGATCGCGGGCGTCCTGGCCGGGGGGGAGATCGGGGGAACGGCCGGCATGTTCCTCTCCGTCCCCGTGATTGCCGCGCTCCGCATCATCTGGCGGCGGCTGCGCGAGCCGTCGGCGGAACGGGCCGCCTCCCCGCCCCGCGCCGCTTGACCGCGTCGCCCGGGCGGCGGCGGGCCGCGAACCGGTCGGCCCTCACTCCCGCCGCGACCGAGGGCGGCGCCGCCGGGGCTTCGCGGGGCGCCGACGCCTGCGCTCGGGCCGATCCTGACTGAACGCGGTCGAGCCGAGCCGCGCCGTCGGCCCCTCGAGCTGCGGGGTCTGGCGGACGTGCCAGTCGGTGACCGTTTCCCGGATCCGCCGGATGAGCTGGCGGTACGTCACGCGCCCTCGCGCCGCGTCGACGGCCTTAACCAGGGCATACGTGAGCGCCCCGTGATAGTCCCGGTCGACCAGGAGGTCGATCGAGGTCTCGGTGGCCTTGCAGGCCGCGACCAGCACGGGCTCGTAGCCGCCTCGGGGCCGGGCTTGGCGAAAGAGGCGCCGCGGCCCCTCGGCCGGATCCTGGGGCGCGGGGTCCCTGATGGTGACGCTGAAGTAGGGGCCGAGGTCTTCGATGCCCACCGCCGCCCGGTGGCGGATGTCGGGCGGCGGGAGCAGGAAGCGGTCGACGGCCTGGGGGCGGACGTCGCGGATGCCGGTCCCGGAGTGGCAGCTGTCGAGCACGACGGTGAGCTTCGTCTTCTTGGGCAGCGGGTCGAAGTAGCGGGCGAGGACGTCGTCGGTCAGAGGGCGGTCCCAGTCCATGTCATAGGGACAGATGATCTCGTCCAGGCGGTCGGGCTCGTCCCCGCTCCGATCCGCGACCTGGGACCCGTGACCGGAGAAGTGGAATACCAGCTCGTCGCCGTCGCGGACGTCGGACACCAGCCACTCCAACCGATCCAGAATCGCGGCCCGCGTGGCCCGCTCGTCGGTGAGCAGCCGGAGACCGGCTTTTTCGAAGCCGAAGCGTCGGCGGAGCAGGTCGGCCATCTGGAGGGCGTCGTTCACGCACCCGTTCAGCTTGGGCGCCCGGACGCCATAGTTGTTGAGCCCGACCAGGACGGCCTTTCGTCCGAGGTGAGGCGCCTTCAGGAAGACCCGGACGCCGAGCCCGCGCAGCGCCTCCCGCAGGATCTCGCCCACCGCGCTGTCGCGCAGATAGTTGAGAATCCCGTGCGGGTTCCAGGCCAGAAAGAAGGCCCGCTCGTCCCGATCGAGGGTTCCGTCGAAGAAGCCGTCGAGCCCGCCCACCAGCCTGGGGCCGACGGGGTCCCACTGGTTGTAGATTTGCAATGCGTGGTGTATCAGAATGCATACACCCGGTCGGCGGGGCCGATGACCGCGACGGCCCGGCCGACGCCGCCGGCGGTCAGGACACGCGGAGGTCGAGTTTGCGCAGAGCTTTGATCCGGTCCCGGAGCTCGGCCGCCCGCTCGAAGTCGAGCCGCTTGGCCGCCTCCTTCATCTCGCTCTCGAGCCGCCGGATCGCCGCCGCCAGCTCCTCGGCCGATTCGAATCGCTCCTCGGTCTCAACGACCTCGACCGTGTAGTAGTCGCGCTCCTCCACCGAGCGGAGCACCTCCCGGATCGCGCGCCGGATCGACTCGGGGGTGATCCCGTGCTCCTGGTTGTACGCCTCCTGCAGGGCCCGCCGTCGCTCCGTCTCCGAGATGGCGAAGCGCATCGAGTCCGTCTGTTTGTCGGCATACATGATGACCTCGCCCCGGACGTTGCGGGCGGCCCGGCCGGCGGTCTGGATGAGCGAGGTGCCCGAGCGGAGGTAGCCCTCCTTGTCGGCGTCGAGGATGGCCACCAGCGAGACCTCCGGCAGGTCGAGGCCCTCGCGCAGGAGGTTGATCCCGATCAGCGCGTCGAACTTCCCCAGGCGCAGGTCGCGGATCACCTCCACCCGCTCGAGGGTGTCGATGTCCGAGTGGAGGTAGCGGACCCGAAGGCCCATCTGCAGGTAGTACTCGGTGAGGTCCTCGGCCATCCGTTTGGTGAGCGTGGTGACCAGCACCCGCTCCTCACGCTCGGCCCGCTCGCGGATCTCGTGGAGAAGGTCGTCCACCTGCTCGCCGGCCGGGCGGACGCTGATCCGGGGGTCCATGAGCCCGGTCGGCCGGATGATCTGCTCGACCGCCGCCCCCTCGGCCCGGGCCACCTCGTACTCGGCCGGCGTCGCCGACACGGAGAGGACCTGGCCCACCACCCGCGTGAACTCGTCGAAGGTGAGCGGACGGTTGTCGAACGCCGACGGCAGCCGGAACCCGTACTCGACCAGGGCCTCCTTCCGGGAGCGGTCGCCGTGGTACATCCCCCGAAGCTGGGGAACGGTGACGTGGCTCTCGTCGATGACCACCAGCGTGTCCTTGGGAAAGTAGTCCATCAGCGTCGCCGGCGTCTCGCCGGCCCGGCGGCCGGCCAGGTGGCGCGAGTAGTTCTCGATCCCGTGGCAGTAACCGATCTCCCGCAGCATCTCCAGATCGAACAGCGTCCGCTGCTCGAGCCGCTGGGCTTCCAGGAGCTTCCCGTGGGCCCGGAAGTAGGCGAGCCGCTCGGCCAGCTCGACCTTGATCGACTCGATGGCCTGCTCGAGCTGCTCGGCCGGCGTCACGTAGTGACTGGCCGGATAGATGGCGGCCTGGCCGAGCCGCCCCAGCGCCTGCCCCTTCAAGGGGTCGATCTGGTGGATCGCCTCCACGGTGTCGCCGAACAGCTCGATCCGGAGGGCGACCGTCTCGTCGGAGGCGGGGAAGACCTCGACGACGTCCCCGCGCACCCGGAAGGTGCCCCGGTGGAAGTCGTAGTCGTTCCGCTCGTACTGGAGGGCCACCAGCTGCTTGAGGATGTCGTCCCGCTCCCGCTCCTCGCCTTCGGCCACCGCCAGGTGCATGGCGTGGTAGGTCTCGGGCGAACCGAGGCCGTAGATGCAGGAGACCGACGCCACGATGACGACGTCTCGCCGCTCGAAGAGCGCCTTGGTCGCCGAGTGCCGCATCCGATCGATCTCGTCGTTGATGAGGGCGTCCTTCTCGATGTAGGTGTCGGTCTGCGGGATGTAGGCCTCGGGCTGGTAGTAGTCATAGTAGGAGACGAAGTACTCGACGGCGTTCTCGGGGAAGAAGGCCCTGAACTCCCCGTAGAGCTGGGCGGCCAGGGTCTTGTTGGGCGAGATGACCAGGATCGGCCGCTGCACCTTCTCGATCACCGACGCCGCCGTGAAGGTCTTGCCCGACCCGGTCACCCCGACCAGGACGACGTCGGGCCGGCCGGCGGTGATCCAGCGCGTCAGCTCCCGGATCGCCCGCGGCTGATCGCCCTGGGGCGCGTACTCGGAGACGAGGCGGAACGGGGGCACGACCGACTACGTCTTCGGGGGGGTCTCGGAAGACCCCCCCGAAACTCTCCCGGGAATTGCGGCGGCGGAGCCGCCGCTCGGAGCGGACCACCAACCGCTGGTGCTCGTGCAACCGTCGCGCATGGTTAACCCAACGGGCTAGGGGCGGGCCGGGCGGCCCGGACTCAGACGCTGGACGGGATCGCCGCCGCCGACACCCCCGCCGGCACCGTGGTCAGATACTTCCGCCAGGCGTCGAGGAACAGCGCGGCGTGCGGGTGTCGCAGGAGATGGATCGAGAACAGGAACTGCGGGTGGGACGGCGCCCTCACCAGGGCCATCCCCGCCTCGTCCGCCGTCCGGTTGCCCTTGTGCAGGTTGCAGCGGAGACAGGCCGCCACCACGTTGGTCCAGGTCGTCTCCCCGCCCTTCGAGCGCGGCACCACGTGGTCCACCGTGAGCCGGTCTCCTCGCCGCGCGCAGTACTGGCAAGTGTAGTGGTCACGGCGGAGGATGTTCTTCTTGTTGAAGGCCACCCGCTCGACGAACGGTTTCCGGATGTAGATGGCGAGCCGGATCACCGAGGGGAGCGGGAAGCTCCGCGACGGTGACCGGACGACCCGGGGCGAGGACTCGACGCTCTCGGCCTTCCCGGAGAGCAGCAGCGTGATCGCCCGTCGGGCATTGGTGAAATGAAGCGGCTCGAAGCTTCCATTGAGCACCAATACGGCAATTTCGTCCATACGGCACAAAATGATATAGAACAGCCGCGGGGGCTGTCAAATCCGCGGGAACGTTGAGCCCCCCGTCGGCCCGGTCCGGTCGGCCGGCCGCCTCGCGAGGCGGCCGGCGGCGACCGCGAGCCGAACGAGGCTTACTTCGGCTGCGCTACGGTCCGCAGATAGGGCTTCAGCGTCTTGAAGCCCTGCGGATACTTCTTCTTCGCGTCCTCGTCGGACACGGACGTCGGAATGATGACGTCCTGGCCTGGCTTCCAGTTCACCGGCGTGGCGACCGTGTGCCTGGCGGTCAACTGGCAGGAGTCGAGCAGGCGCAGCACCTCGTCGAAGTTGCGGCCCGTGCTCATCGGATAGGCGAGCATCGCCTTGACCTTCTTGTCGGGCCCGATGACAAACACCGAGCGCACCGTGGCGTTGTCCACGGCAGTGCGCTTGCCGGGGATCGCGTTGGGGTGGATCATGTCGTAGAGCTTCGCGACCGTCAGGTCGGCGTCGCTGATGATCGGATAGTTGACGGCGTGCCCCTGGGTCTCCTGGATGTCCTTGGACCAGGACTGGTGATCGCTCACGGGATCGACGCTCAGCCCGATGATCTTGATGTTGCGCTTGTCGAACTCGGGCTTGAGACCGGCCATGTAGCCGAGCTCGGTGGTGCAAACGGGCGTGAAGTCCTTCGGATGCGAGAACAGGATCGCCCACTTGTCACCGATCCATTCATGGAAGCGGATCTTGCCCTCCGTAGTCTCAGCCGTGAAATCCGGCGCCTCGTCGCCGATGCGTATGGCCATTGTTCACCTCCATTGGGTCCGCGTTGAGGGATTCACGTGGCGGGCCAGAGAGCCCCACCGCAGATAGACCAACATCAATTCTTGTACGCGCGCCGGGGGGAGAAGTCAACCGGAGCTTCAGCGGGGCCGGCGCTCCACCGTGCCTCCCTGAGCGTCCACGACCAGCCAGTCGCCGGGGCGGATCCGGGCGAAGGTCGCCCCGTCCACGGTGACCATGGGGATCGTCCGGCCGTAGAGCGACGCGCCGACCAGCGGTCCCACGGCCAGCACCGGCTCCAGGGCCCGGGTCACGATGGCGGCCGGCGCTTGCGCGGTCCGGATCAGCTCGAGCAGGATGTTCGACGTCGTGCAGGACCCCCGCCCGTTGGGCAGCACGAGGACGCGGCCGGCCAGCCGCTCCCCGAAGAGGACGTGGCGAGGGTTGGTCACCCGGCCGGTGGCGGGGTCCACGTCCCCCCAGAACGAGAGGGCTTCGATCGAGACCAGCGCGGATCCCTCCCCGTGGCCGGCGATGATGGGGGCGGCGACCCACCGCTCGGTCGCGGCCGCGTCTAGTCCCCCCACAGCGCGGCCTCCTCCTCCCCCATCCCGTCCCCCAGGGCGTAGGCCAGGCAGTCATCGAGAGAGGCCAGCGTGACCTCGAGCCCGCTGGCGGCGGCGTAGTGGGCCTGCTTCCCGGAGTTGGTCAGCATGTGCGCGAAGCCCCAGCCGTCGATGCGGGTGGTCATCGCGCAGGTGTCGGTGAGCAGGCGGATTCCGGCGGCTTCCAGGGCCGCCAGGTGGCCCGACTCGGCCAGCTGGTGGGCGACGGCGCGGCTGGTCGAGATCCAGACCTCCACGTCGCGCCGCACTCGCCGCCCTTGGCACCGCTCCGCCACCTCCACGGCCTCGCCGAGGGAGAGGTGCGGGCAGCCGAGCTTGACGAAGTCCGCCCCGTCCACCGGGGCCCGCGAGAGCCGATCGCGCGCCGCGCGCAGCTCGGCCAGCGTCACCCCCAC
>DASYUM010000131.1:0-2341 GCA_036001225.1 Candidatus Methylomirabilota bacterium
AACAGAACGCAGCGCGCGACTGTTTCAAGAGTGTCCGGGGCGAGTGCACGGCGGCCGCGGAGGCGATAGACGAAAAAGTCGTCATAGAGAGACCATCCGGCATCGCCGAGTGCAACGAGCGCCTCATCCTGGGAGGAATCCAGTCGCACACTATCGAACTCCGCATTCGTGAGCCGTCCGCTCGCCAAGCGGCGGAGCTGAAGGGCAAGCCTGGAGCGTCCGGCTCGATCGATCACACGTCCTCCAAAGTGAGAGCGCGCTGACCCCGGCTAACGAGTACTGGACCCGCGGCCGACCCCAGCCTCGCGCCCCAGAATCCGGAACCACGACCCGCCCCGCAACGTAAATCGTGCTGCCCTGAGCCAGTCAGTCAAGCCGGGTTGGTCCACCGAACTCCGAACGCCCAGTCGCCCCCGGTTCAACGGCCCCCCGGCCGAGCTAATATTCAGCTTCCATGACCTCCCCCTCCTCCCGCCTCTCCCCCAAAGTCACCACCCTCCTCGCCCGCGAGATCGCGGCCGCTGGGGGCCGCGAGGTCTGCTTCGTCGGCACCGTGGACGAGGCCGGGGTCATCACCCAGGCCCGCCCGGTCGCCCGCGGCACCGTGGAGGAAGTGCTCGCCCTCCCGGGCATCGCAGACCGGGGCGAGATCGTCCTCCACAATCATCCCAGCGGCTGGCTGGAGCCCTCGCCCGCCGATCTCTCGATCGCGGCCCGGCTGCACGACGCCGGCATCGGCTTCGGCATCGTGAACAACGACGCCTCGGCGCTCTACGTCGTGGTCGAAGTCCCCCGCCGGAAGAGCGTGACCCGGCTCGACCCCTTCGCGGTGCTGGAGACCCTCGGCCAGGGCGGGCCGGTCGCGCGCCGGATGGGGGGCTTCGAGGACCGGCAGGGCCAGAGAGACATGGCGGCCTACGTCGCCGACGCCTACAACGACGGCGGGGTCGTGCTGCTCGAGGCCGGCACCGGGATCGGGAAGTCGTTCGCCTACCTGGTGCCCGCGCTGGCCTGGGCCAAAGCGAACGGCGAGCGCACCGTCGTCTCCACCAACACGATCAACCTCCAGGAGCAGCTGGTCGGGAAGGACCTGCCGCTCCTCCGCGACGCCCTCGCCGACGCCGGCCACGTGCCGAGCTTCGCGCTGCTCAAGGGGTGGCGGAACTACCTCTGTCTCGCTCGGCTCAACGGCGCCACCGCCGGCCAGCACTCCCTCCTCGAGCCCGACAAGCTGGGCGAGCTGCTGGGTCTCACCGAATGGGCCAGCCGGACGGCGGACGGCACCCTCGGCGATCTCCCGGTGGCGCCGAGCCCGGAGGTGTGGGACGAGGTGGCCGCCGAGCCCGACCTGTGCACCCGGCTCCGCTGCCCCCACTTCGAGCGCTGCTTCCTCTTCAAGGCCCGGCGGGCCGCGGCCCAGGCCGACGTCGTGGTGGTGAATCACCACCTGCTCGCGGCCGATCTCGCGGTGCGCCAGGCGCAGGAAAACTGGGACGAGGCGGCAGTGCTGCCGCCCTACAAGCGGCTGATCCTCGATGAGGCGCACCACCTCGAGGACGTCGCGGCCGGCCACCTGGGCGCCCAGGTGACCAGCCGCGGGGTCCGCCGGCTGCTCGGCCGTTTCGAGAGAGCCGGGAAAGGTTTGCTTCCCACGCTGGCGCGCGAGCTGATGAGCCAGCGCGACCTGCTGAGCGCGGCGAGCCTCGACCTGCTCTCCCAGCGGCTGGTCCCGGCACTCGGGGACGCGCGCCGCTTCACCGACGCCCTGTTCCAGAGGCTCCACGGCTTCCTGGAGGCGGAGGGCTCGCCCCGCCGGCTCGACGACGACTTCGCCCGGGCGCCGCTCTGGGCCGAGGGCCTCGGCGCCGAGCTGGACGGCGCGCTGGCGGCGTTCCGGCGGATGCGGGACGACGTCGAGACCATCGCCGACCGGATGAGCCAGGGCACCCTCACCGAGCGGGGCGGCCAGCTCCTGGGCGAGCTCCGCGGCGCGGTGCGCCGGCTCGAGGCGGCGAGCGACGGGCTCAACAAGGCGCTCCGGCCCGCCAAGGGCGGGCCGCCCACGGTGCGCTGGGTCGAGCGCGCCGGCCAGAAGGGCGCGCATGTGGCGCTGGCGGCGGTGCCGCTCGACCTGGCACCGATGCTCCGGGAGCTGCTGTTCGACCGGGTGACCACGGTGGCCTTGACCAGCGCCACCCTCGCCGCGGGCGGCGAGTTCGATTTCCTGGAATCGCGGGTGGGGCTGAGCCGGGAGCCTAACCCGGTGACCGTGCGCGAGATCCTGCCCTCGCCCTTCGACTATCCGGCCCAGTGCCTCTTCGGCGTGCCGAACGACCTGCCC
>DASYUM010000132.1:0-14647 GCA_036001225.1 Candidatus Methylomirabilota bacterium
GGGCCCTGGCCCACAAGGAGAAGCACACGCCGGAGCAGCTCAAGGCCTTCGAGGAGGCCTTCATCGAGCAGGTCAAGCTCGGCGACCTGCTCTTCCACGGTGACGACGCCACCCAGAAGAAGCTGGGCGTCGAGCTCACCAAGACCGGGATGGCGTGCGCCATGTGCCATCCCTTCGGGTCGGACAACCACCCCTATGAGTTCCCCAAGTTCCAAGAGCAGATGAACAAGTTCGCCACGCTCCGGGACATGATCAACTGGTGCATCGAGAAGCCGAACGAGGGCGTCAAGATCGACGAGACCGGCGACGCGATGAAGGCCCTGGAGACCTACATCTACTGGGCGAACAAGGGTTCCAAGCTCGACCCCGGCCGGCACTGAGGGCCGCTTCGACGATGACTGGACCGCTGGCCGTCGCGCGGACGGGGTTGACCCGGCGCGGCTTCCTGGCCCTGGCCCCCGTGGTCCTCGGGTCGTGGGCTGTGGCCGAGAGGCGCCGGGCCTGGGGAGCGACCCCGGGCCGGCGTCTCGTCGCCGAGGATCCGAACCTGCTGTCGCCCTTCGACCGCCTCCACTTCCCCGTCCTCCGACTCCCCGTGGTCACCACCAACGGAGCGAAGGTTCCCGTGGTGGTCGAGATGCCTCACCCCATGGAGCCCGGCCACTACATCACCAGCGTCCAGGTCGTGAACGAGCGGGATCCCGTTCCCTCGAAGGGCGTATTCCACTTCAGCCCGGCCAACGGCCAGGTCTATCTGGCCTTCCAAGCCCGCGTGGACCAGGGCGTCTCCGAGCTCGTGGCGACCGCCGAGTGCAACCGGGACGGCCGCTGGTCCAGCGCGCGCTCCGTCAACATCCCCGAGGGGGCGGGTGGCTGCGCGACCCCGGCGCCGCCCCCGGCTCGGACGATGGGTCCCGACATTCTCCCGCCCCGCATCCGGATTCCCCAGCTCATCAAGAACGGCCGGATCCGCCCCGGCGAGATCCTCGACGTGCAGCTCACGATGCGCCATCCGAACCGGACCGGACTGGCCGGTAGCAACGGACGATTCGTCCCGGTGTCGGAGCCGTTCCACCTCCAGGAGATGGAGGTCGTCTACGGCGCCGAGCGCGTCAGCCGGTTCACGATGACCTCCGCGCTCAGCGACGACCCCTTCATCACCTTCCGGCTTCGGGCCGCGCGCGAGGCCCCCCTCCGCATCGTGCTCACGAACAACCGCGGGCAGCGGTTCGAGGCCGCTCACCCGATCCGCTTCTCCTGACGCCGGGCTGGACGCTCCCGCACCGGCCGCCGCCCGGCTCGTGCTACAGTAGGTGGCCACGAACGAATCCATCCGCAACGACGCGCTGATCAATCGGGACCTCATCCGGGCGTGGCTCGGATGGGGCTTCTTCTGGCTTCTCTTCGCGCCGACGATCGGCGTCATCGTCTCCACCAAGTTCACCTACCCCGATTTCCTGGGCGCCAGCCCTTGGCTCACTTTCGGCCGGCTGCGTCCGATCCACGTCAACGGCGTGATCCTGGGGGCCTTCTCGACCCTGTTCATCGGCCTCTGCTACTACATCGTCCCCCGGTTGGCCGGCGCGCGGGTCTGGAACGAGGGCTGGGGCTTTCCCGCCCTGTGGGTGTGGAACGCGAACCTGGTCCTGGGCTTCCTCTCCCTGGCCACCGGCTGGCCGTGGGGCTGGAACCGCGGGTGGGAGGCGGGCGAGCTGCCGCAGCCGACGAACATCGTCATCCTGGTGATCATCGTCGTGCTCACCGTGCAGTACCTGATGACGATCAAGCACCGGACCCAGCGGGACCTGTACGTCTCCCTCTGGTACCTGATCGCCGCGTTCGTCTGGACCGACGTGAACCTCGTGCTCGGGCTCATCGGCCCCTACAACTTCCCGGGCATCAACAACGCGGCCATGCACGGCCTCTTCATCCACTACATCGTCGGGCTCTGGATCACGCCGGCCGGGTACGTGCTCATCTACTACTTTCTCCCCGCCAGCGTTCGGGCGCCCATCTACAGTCACAAGCTCTCGCTCATCGGCTTCTGGTCCCTCGCCTTCTTCTACCCGTTCGTGGGCATCCACCACTACCTGTACTCCCCGATCGCCGACTGGGCGGAAACGATCGCCATCGTCTCCTCGATGATGCTCATCATCCCGGTGTGGACCGTGCTCCAGAACTTCTTCGGCACGATGGTCGGCCACTGGCAAGGCTTCGGCCGGAACCTCCCGGCCAAGTTCCTCATCATGGGCTCCCTCATGTACCTGGCCGGGTGCTTCCAGGGGTCGGTCGAGGCGCTCCGCGCCGTTCAGCAACCCACGCACTTCACCGACTTCGTGATCTCGCACTCCCACCTGACCGTCTTCGGGACCTTCGTCGTGTGGGCGATGGCCGGCGCAATCTACGTGTGGCCGCGGGTAAACGGCACGGCGCTGTGGAGCTTCCGGCTCGGGAACTGGAGCTTCTGGCTCATCACGCTCGGCATCTCCACCATGGGGCTCGGCCTCAGCTACCAGGGCCTCCAACAGGGCTTCATGTGGATGACGGGGGTGGAGTGGATCGAGACCGTCAACACGATGAAGCCGGCCTGGTTCGTGCGGACCTTGGCCGGGATCTCGATGGATACCGGCATGTCGCTCCTCGTCTATAACCTGATGCGCTCGTCCCTGGCGGCGCCGGCCCCGGGGCCGGCCGGGGTCGCCCGACCGTGAAGACGATCAGGTCGCTCGCCCTCGGCGCCGGGGCCGGCTTCATCACCCTCGCCGTCTTCGTCCAGGGCTTCCTCCCCGCCTTCACGCCGGAGTCCCGCGACAACAAGGTGACCCGGGCGGCCCGCAACGAGCTCGGCGCCGTCAAGTGGGTGTGGTACGAGGCGTCCGACTACACCCCGCTCGAGCAGCGCGGACGGCAGGTCTACATCCGCGAGGGCTGCTGGTACTGCCACAGCCAGTACGTCCGGCCGGTGACCGGGGAGGACCTCCGCTGGGGGCCCGTCTCCGAGGCGGGCGAGTATCACTTCGACGCGCCCCACCTCTTCTCCACCCGGCGGATTGGCCCCGACCTCACGCGGGTCGGCCTGAAATTCGCCGACGGCTGGCACTACGCGCACCACTGGGACGCGCGGATGGTGGTCCCCGACTCCAACATGCCCTCCTTCAAATGGCTCTTCCACCAGGTGCGGATCCCCGTCCGGAAGGAGGGTGACGAGTACCGGCTGGGCGAACAGCCGGAGCTGGCCCGCTACTTCACGATGGAGCCCGAGCCCCAGGTGCTCCTCTTCCCCAACCAGGCCGGCCTCGCCTTCGCCGACCCCCACGGGCGCGAGGGCAAGATCCCCGGCACCCCCGTTCTCGAGTTGCGTCATTTCAAGGAGCCGCCGGCGCTCACCGCCATCACCCTCGTCGTCCCATCGGCGGAGATGGTCGGCCTGGTGGCCTACATCCAGAAGCTCGGGAGCAACCGGGGGGCCTGGCGCGACGTCTTCGAGCCCCAGAACCTGGCCGTCAGCGTGATGGAGGTGCCCCAGACCCTCCGGCTGGTCGAGCGGGGCGACGAGGTCTATCGCCAACGCTGCGTCGGCTGTCACGGCGACAAGGGCGACGGCAACGGGCCGGCGGCGGCCTTCCTCGAGCCGCGGCCGCGCGACTTCACGGAGCCGGCGTTCAAGTTTCGCACCACCCCGTCCGGATCCCTGCCGACGGACGGCGACCTCTTCCGCACCATCACCCGAGGCGTCCGGTGGACGGCGATGCCGACCTGGCACGAGCTGCCCGAGAAGGACCGGCTGGCTGTCCTGCAGTTCATCAAGACGTTCGCGCCCGACGTCTGGAAGGAGGGGGTTGAGCCACCGATCCTCATCCCCGAGCCGCCGCGGGCGACGCCCGAGCTGGTGGCGCGGGGCAAGGAGCTCTTCCAGAAGGCCAAGTGCTGGGAGTGTCACGGCCAGGAGGGGAAGGGCGACGGGCCGTCGGCGGGACAGCTGAGGACCGATGCCAAGCTGCCAATTCGGCCGACCGACTTCACGCGGGGGCAGTTCAAGGGGGGCTCCCACGTCCGCGACATCTTCCGCACGATGACGACCGGCCTCAACGGCACGCCGATGCCCTCCTTCAGCGACTCGATGAAGGAGGACGAGCGGTGGGCGATCAGCTACTTCGTCCTGTCGCTGTCGGCCTTCACCGATCCTCTCACCGGACAGAAGCTCCGGCTCGATGCCCAGACCAGGGCTCTCCTGAACCGGCCGGAGACGGCCGCCGACGCCCGCTACGCCTACGATCCCGCGCGCGGCGAGGAGCTGGTGGCGGGTCCCCTCGAGTTTCATCGGTACCGCTTTGGCCTACGCGGAGGCCGCCGGGAGTAAGGAGTGCTCGAGTACCTGACGCTCTTCGAGTTCATCGTGGCGACCCTCATGGGATTCGCGGGTCTCTGCGTCTTCGTCTGGGCGGCGGCAACCGGGCTCCTGCGCAACGTCGAGGCCGTGAAGTACCAGGTGCTGGAGGTCGAGGAGGAGTGCGATGAGTGAGCCGGCCCCTCGCCCCGAAGGCCCCGAACACGAGACCGTCCACGAATACGCGGGCGGAGAGATCCGGGCCTACCCCGGCCGCGTGAACTGGTGGCTACTCGTGGTCTACGCTGTCCTCGCCGTCTGGGCCGTCTACTACCTGTTCACGTACTGGGGCGGCCTGGGGCCGGGACTGGGCCGATGAGAAACAACGTCGTCGAGCGACTCCTGATCGGCCTGGCGGTGACGAACCTCTTGATCCTGCTCGGCGACATCCTCTTCAACGTTGCCCGGGCGCTGAGTCCGCCGTTTCCGTTCCGCTGAGCGGTGACGCGACAGCCGCTTCCACTGGCCTTCCTGCTCCTCGCCACCCCCGCGCTGGCGTCCGAGCAGAGCCTGCCGGCGTCGGGTCCCGAGCGCATCGCGTTCGTCGTGTTCCTCGTCGGCACCCTCGCGTTTTTCGGCTGGGTCGCCTGGCTCGTGCTCCGCCGGTAAGCCCGGCCGCGCCGCCGCTCCCCGGCCGCCGCTCAGCTCGCGAAGTACTCGACGATCTGCCTGAACTCCGCGTCGGACATGATCTTCAGATCCTTGCCGACGTAGTGGTAGAAGGCGGTCTGGGTCCCGGCCGAGGTGAGGTAGATCTCCTCGGGTTCGGTCGGGGCCGCCGCCTTGCGGTTCTCGCGCTGGATCACCACCTTGCCGACGCAGGCCGGCACGCCGGGCGTGACGCCGATCTCTTCGACGGTCATCATCCGCTTGTAGGCCGCCGCCATGACGATCCCGTTGTCGAGCAGGATGGTCTGGATGCGGTTGGGCTCGGTGGCGATGTTGCTGTTGACCGAGGCGACCAGATCGAGCACTTGCTTCCGGAAGCGCTGGATGCCGTCCTCGAAGCGCTTCCGGAGGGTCGCCGTCTTGTCGGCTTCCTCGGCGATCCGGCTTTCCACCTTCTTCGCGATCGTCTTGGCCCAGTCCTCTGCCATGCGCTCCTCCCCAATCGATTGTGGACAGCGCGCCTATTCTACAACCGGTCCCCAGCCCGCCGCCGGGCCTCTCAGGACCGCCGAGCGCCCCCGAGGTCGGGACGGACGACGACCCGGCGCGACGCGCATCGGCCGGGCCGCCTCAGCCCGGCTCGCTCGATCGCCGAATGTCCAGAAGCGCGGGCAGCCCTGGGTCGCCCGGCAGCCGCTCGAGCCGCGTGATCCGCTGCATGCGGGTCACGATCTCCTTGATCCGCTCCCCGCCCTCCCGCGCGCGATCCACCAACCGGATGCCGGGCCGGTCGGCCGGGACCTCGGTCGCCAGCAGGTCCAGCGACCCCATCACCACCGCCAGCGGATTGTTGATCTCGTGGGCCGCTGCATTGGCCAGCAAGGTGACGGCCCGCAGCTCGGCCACCCGCTCGCGCTCCACCACGTCGTGAAAGAGCCGCGCCAGCAGGCCAATCCCGACGAGGATCAGCGTGAGGTACGACGGCCACACCCGGGCAAACACCTCGAAGCCGGGCCCCCCCAGCACGAGTAACCGGGCCGCAACGATGACGAACACGACCGCGCTGAGGGCGGCGGTGTGGCGGGGCCGGACCGAGCCGGTCCGGCGGGCCCACTCGTGGGTGAGCCCCCCGGCGATGGCGGTGGCCAGGATGGCCGCCGAGCCCAACAGCGTGCCGGGGCCGCCGAGCCAGGCGCGGAAGCTGGCGGCCACCAGTCCGGCCACGGCGCCGGCCGCCCACCCGTCGAATAGCGCGATCAACGCGATCGGCACGTGCCGGGCATCGATGAGGATGCCCGGCCCGGCCGGGATCCCCTGGACGATCAGGGCGATGGCCAGGCCGCCGAACGCGAGCCCGTTCACCCACTCACGGACGGGGACGTTCCCGGCCCGCCGCGCGCCGAACCACTCCCGGGTGTAGGAGTAGATGAGCGCGCCCAGCGCGATGTAGAGGAAGTCGTCCAGCAGCTCGAAGACGAACGGCGTCGTCACCATCTCACGCCTCCGGGGCCCGGCCGTCGCGACCGCGGGTCGTGGTCACCACGCCCGCGGGTC
Organism: Candidatus Methylomirabilota bacterium; assembly: GCA_036001225.1. GTDB lineage: Bacteria > Methylomirabilota > Methylomirabilia > Rokubacteriales > DASRDR01 > DASYUM01. The sequence continues at coordinate 6,551 of DASYUM010000132.1, forward strand.
GAGCACATCGCGCAGCCCGTCGCCCAGTAGGTTGAAGCCGAGCACCGCCAGCGCGATGGCGGTCCCGGGAAACAGCGCGTACCAGGGCGAGAGGGTCAGGAAGTTCTGGGCGTCCTTGAGCATGAGCCCCCACGACGGATGTGGTGGCTGGGTGCCGAGGCCCAGGTAGGAGAGCGCCGCTTCGGCCAGAATGGCGATCGGGAACGAGATCGTGGCCTGCACCACCAGCGGCGACAACGTGTTGGGCAGGATGTGCCGGGTGATGATCGTCAGGTCGCGGGCGCCCAGCGCCCGGGCGGCCACCACGAACTCCCGCTCCCGGAGCGCGAGGAAGCTGCCGCGGGTCAGCCGGGCGAAGATGGGGACCGACGCCGTCCCGACCGCGACCATGCTGATGACGGCGCCGGGGCCGAAGACGGCGGTGACCAGGAGCGCCGACAGCACGGCCGGGAAGCCGTAGACGGCGTCCATCAGCCGCATCAGGCCCTCGTCGAGCCAGCCGCCGAAATAGCCGCCCAGCATCCCGAGCACCACGCCGAGCCCCATCCCGATCCCGACGGCCACCGCCCCCACCACCAGCGAGGCGACGGCCCCCCGCATGACCCGGGACAGGAGGTCACGGCCGAACTGGTCGGTGCCGAGGGGGTAGGCCGCCGAGGGCGCCTGGAGACGGGCGGCGATGTCCATCTGGAGCGGGTCGCGGGGCGTGTAGACCAGGGAAAGGCCCGCCACCAGCAGGATGGCGGCGGTGATGGCCAGGCCGACGACGAACGTCTGGTGGCGGAGCGCGCCCCGCCAGCGTCGGCTCATTCTAATTGGCGCCGGGTCGAGACCCGAGCAGATCAAGGACGCAGGCCCGAGGGGCGCCGAGGCGTATGCCCCATACGTTGAGGCGCCCCGAAGGCCGAGGACGCCGAGATGCGACGGGTATCGGCCCGGCGCTAGTCATAGCGGATACGGGGGTCGAGCCAGCCGTACAGCAAATCGACTGTGAAGTTCAGCGTGACGATCGTCGCCGCGACGAACAGGACGACACCCTGGACCACCGGCAGATCGCGGGCGCTGATGGCGCCGAGGGCGAGGCGCCCGAGCCCGGGCAGGTAGAACACGTTCTCCAGCACGATGCTGCCCGCCATGAGCTGGCCGAGCTGGAGACCCGCGATGGTGACGACGGGGATGACCGCGTTCCGGAAGACGTGCTTCCAGGTCACCACGCGCTCGGCCAGCCCCTTGGCGCGGGCGGTGCGGACGTGCTCGGCGTAGAGGACCTCGAGCACCGCCGACCGTGTGGTGCGAGTCAGGATGGCGGCCTGGATCAGGCCCAGGGCCAGCGCCGGCAGCGTGAGCGAGCGGACCGCGGCTCCCACGCCGGCCTCCCAGCCCGCGAACCCTCCGGCCTGGACCCAGCCGAGCTTCACCGCGAACAGCAGGATCAGGAGCAGGCCCGCCCAGAACGAGGGAATGGCGATCCCGAGCTGGGAGGCGATCATGGCCACGTAGTCGCCCAGCCGCCGGTGATGGGTGGCCGCATACATCCCGAGCGGCAGGGCGGCGGCGACCATGAAGAGCGCGGCCAGGACGGTCAGCGGGAGCGTGACCCGCAACCGGCTCAGGATCAGCCCGCCCACCGGCACGTCGTACTGGATGGAGCGGCCGAGGTCGCCCTGGAGGGCCCGCCGCACCCAGTCTCCGTACTGGATCGGCCACGGCCGGTCGAGCCCCATCGCCCGCCGAAGCGCGGCCGCCGCCTCCGGGCTCCCCTCGGTGCCCATGATGATCAGCGCGGGGTCGCCGGGCAGGACGCGGATGACGACGAAGATCAGGATCGAGACGACGACCAGCGTCGCCAGGAACGCGACCACCCGCCGGACGATGTAGCGACGCATCAGGCGCGCGAACCCCGCAGGCGCGCCGCAGGACGTCGCGGGGCGGGGGGGCGCGACGAGGCGCGCGACCCCAAAGACCGCGCCGCCGGACGTCGCGGGGCGGGGGGGCGCGACGAGGCGCGCGAACCCCAAAAACAGCGAGCGCCAGGCCGGCATGCGGGGGGGAAGCAGGCTCGATCCGGTCGCTGAAGAGCGACCGGCCCGGCGGTGCCGGGAAGGCCATCGGAGGGAGGCGTCGCCCCCCTCCGAAGGACTACTTGGCCCAGGCCACCTCCGAGAGGTCGAACGAGGGCGTTGGCAGATCCTTCCAGATCCCCTGCACGCCCTTCTTGGCCGCGACGATCCGCGGATAGGCGTAGAGCCAGACGACGGGCGCCTCCTCGACCATGATCCGCTGCAGCTCGTGATAGAGAGCCCGCCGTTTGCCGTCGTCGAGGGTGGATTCCGACTTCTCGTAGATCTCCTGGAAGCGCGGGCTGTCGTAGCGGAAGTAGTACTTGGGGTTGGCGTAGTTGCCGGCGTCCCAGGCCTCGGCGTGGCCGATGATGGTCATGTCGTAGTCGGCCTGCTTGTAGACGCGGTCGAGCCATTGCCCCCACTCGATCTGCTCGAGCCTGACCCGCACGCCGACCCGAGCCAGCTGACCGACGATGACCTCGCCGGTGCGGACGGTGTAGGGGTATTGGGGCGGCACCTTGAGGACGGCGTCGAAGCCGTTGGGGTAACCGGCCTCGGCCAGGAGCTGCTTCGCCTTCTCGGGGTTGTAGGGAACGGCCTTCGACATGTCCACGAAGTAAGGGTTGAGCGCGTCGATGTTGGTGCCGAGGACCCGGCCCAAGCCGAACATCGCGCCCTTGACCACCTCCTCCTTGTCGATGGCGTGGGTGAGGGCGCGGCGGGCGCGGACGTCGGAGTACGGCTTCCGCGAGTTGTTGAGGGCCAGGATCACGTCGCTGGTGCTCTCGCCGACGATCACCTGCAGGTTCGGCGCGCGACGAACGACCTCCACCGACTCCGGGCCCAGCCCGACGCCGGCCACCACGTCCACGTCACCGGCCTGGAGCGCGGCCAGGGCGGCGTTCTGGTCGGCGATGAAGCGGAAGGTCACCTGCTCCAGCCTGGGCAGCCCCCTGACGTGGTACTCGGGGTTGCGCTTCAGCACGATGCGATCCCCGCGGTCCCAGCGGGCGAGGAGGAACGGCCCGGTTCCCACCGGCTGCGACTTGAGCTGCTCGACCGCCTCCCGCGGGTACATCACCGAGCCCTGGCGGGCCAGCGTGTAGAGGAACATCGCGTTCGGCTTCCTCAGGGAGATGGTCACCGTGTGCGCGTCCTTGACGTGGATCGCGGTAATGTCCTCGTAGTGCTTGACGTGGGGATGCCTGGTCTCGGGGTTGCGGGCGCGGTCGAGCACGTACTTGACGTCCTCGGCGGTGAAGGGCCGGCCATTGTGGAAGCGGACGCCTCTCTTCAGGAAGAAGGTGTAGTTGAGATTGTCGGCGGTGTACCAGCGCTCGGCCAGCCAGGGGACCAGCCTGCCGCGCTCGTCGACCTTCACCAACGCCTCCTGGACGTTGTAGAAGACCACGGTGGCGGTGGCGGAGGCCGGGGTGGCGGTGAGGTCGAGCCCCGGCGGCTCGGCCGTGAGCTGGACGGTGAGCCCCGATCCGGCCGCCGGTTGGGTCCGACCGGGAGTGGGAAGGGACGCGACCAAGAGGACGGCGAGGAGGAGGGCTACCGGGCGGAATGGGGCCATGGGCCTCTGCCTCCGGGTGAGGAGCGACTCTGCGGCCACTATACCCGAAGCGTCGGGTGAGCCACAAGTCGCGCGCCGTTTGGTACACTGGCGGCGGGCGAGATCGAACTTCCCCACCAGAAAGGAGACGTACCGATGCGTACGCCGACGGCCGTGCTGCTCGTCATCGTGGTCACCGCGATCGCCATCGCGGCGACGTGGTCCCTGGCCGCCACCCCGAAGCAGTATCAGTTCACCGGCAACGTGGTGGAGGTGGACGCGAAGTCCAAGAAGCTCGCCGTGGACAAGGGCGGGGACATCTGGGAGTTCTCCACTGACGGCCTGAAGGATTTCAAGGCCAAGAAGGGTGATCGGATCACGGTCTACTACCAGATGGTCGCCAAGAAGGTGGAGGCGAAGTAGCCGGGCGGCGCGGTCCCGGCCCGAGCGAGCCCGGCCGGGGGTTACGTCGGATGGTCGCCGGCCCACTCCACGGCCCCGACCTCGACGAGCTGACGGAGGACGCGCGCCGCCTCCGGCTCGCCGATGCCCACCGCGGCGGCCGCTTCCGCCACCGAGCGCGCGCCGTTCAGCGCACCCAGTAGCCGCTCTACCGCCGGCGGACAGCGCACGGTCGTCACCCGGCCGCTCGGCCCGAGCGCCACCAGGAGCCGGGTCGGCATCCGCGGGGGGTCGGGCGGGACCGTCTCCCCCCGGCGCGCGGCCCCCACCAGTCCGGTCACGTCCCACTCGAGCCCGCAGATCCGCGCGTGGGCGGAGCGCACCGGCGTCTGGCCGCGCGGCCCGTCCTCGCGCCACCGGCGCGGTCCGGCCTCGGCCCGGAAGAGCGCGCCTTCGTAGGCGACGACGTCGCGGCCATAGGAAAGCGCGGCCAGCGGCGCCTGCAGGGCGGCCTCGACCAGCTCGGCCACCTGCTCGGCGGTGGCCGCCGAGCCCAGTTCGGCCGACTCCAGCACGGCCGCGAAGGCGGGCGTGTCGAGGACCCCGAGCGGATCGGCGCCGCGGCGGCGGGCGAGCAGGCGGCTGGCCGCGAAGAGCCGGACGATCCGTTCTCGATAGAAATGGCGCGCCATGAATCGCGCCAGGCGCTCGAGGCGCGCGCGGTCGGCGGCCCGCAGCACCGCCGCCTCGTCGGCCCCGAGCGCGCGGGTCGCTCCGGCGTCACCCGGCCTGCCCAGACGTCGCCGGAGGTCGGCGCTGGTGAGGGCGCGGAGGAGGGCGTCGTGGAGGGAGCGGCCGGTCACGCGGGCAGCGAAAACGCGTCGCGAATCGCCGCGACCCCCGCCCGCAGCGTCTCCGCCGTCAGCGCGCTCGAGAAGGCGTCGAAGGTCACGGCCCGCAGCGCGGGCGCCCGCTCGGCGGCGTAGCGCGCGAGGTCCAGAATTTCCCGGTCCGGCACCGCGGCCCCGATCCAAGGTCCTTCGAGGTCGCGGTCGGGCTCGACCCCCGCCACGTGCAGCTCGATCACACGTTCGAGCGGCAGGGTGGCGAGGAACTCGCGCGGCTTCACGCCGGCATAGTGCGCGGACAGCCAGGCGTGGGAGACGTCGAGCAGCATGTCGCAGCCGCTCTCGGCGTAGAAGCGGCGGACGAACTCTGCCTCCCCGAGCCCGGCGACCGGCAGCGCGAGGTATGTCGGAATCGGCTCCAGCACGAGCGGGAGGCCGAGGGCCTGTCGCAGCGCCCGCGCGTTCGCGACGTAGTCGGCCAGGAGGTCTTCCGTGTAGAGCGGCGGGAACACGTAGTCCACGAACGCCTCGCCGCGCGTGGTGTGGACGCGCTGGAGGTGCTCGGCCGCCCACGGCGTCCGGTAGAGGCTGGCCAGGTGGCGGGCGCGATCGAGCGCCACCGCGTCGAGCGGCTCGCTGAGCTGGCCGAGGAAGTCGTGGAGGAGGAGCACGAAGCGCTCGCGGATGGCCGGGAAGTGGGGGTCGTCGGCCCGCGGCGGGTCGGCCATGGCCAGGTGCTCGATCAAGCCGGCGGCGTCGAGAATCGCCGGGGCGAGATGCGGATTGTAGAAGGCGCCGATCGAGACCGGCATCGCTCCTAGGATAGCCGAAGCCGGCCGGCAGCGGGCCGGGCGCGTTGAAAAAATGAGCGGCCCCGGGCGGCGAGTGCCACCCGGGGCCGGGCTTCACTCCTCAGCCGAGGAGCGTGCCTAGTTGTGTCAGGTGGGGACGACCTCGACGGAGTCGATGAGCTCGATCACAAGCTCCACTGTCCCGCCCCCTTTCCCGAGTGAAGTGGCCAGCGCTCCCCATCATGCCCCACCCATCGGGGATTCCACAATAGGCAAGCTGAGTTGATCGGGCGATCCGATAGATAGAGACGGGGAATCCGTTGGCGAGGCGTCGCCCGGGCGGGCTCAGCGCGCGAGGAACGCGCAGGCCAAGGCTCCCCCCCGCGCCACGTTGACGATCGGTGCCCGGCTGACCCGGCAGTGGAGCCCCAGGTCGCCCGGCGCGTAGAAGAGCCCCAACGAGGAATAGCAGGCGCCCGCGTAGGCCGCGCCATCCCGTAGGTACACCATCGGCCGACGGGCGCCGGGCCGGCGCTCCTGGACCACCCAGCGACCGGGCTCGCGCAGGGCCCGGGCCAGCCGGGCTTCCCACCGGGCGGCTGGCGTCTCGCACCCGAGCAGGATCCCCTCCCCGCTCGAGCCGAGATTCGGCTTGATCAGCAGGGCGGCGCGCCGGCGGCGGGCGTACTCCGGCAGATCGACCCGCCGGCCATCCGGGCCGTCGGTGAACCGGGCGGACAGAACCCGCGTCCAGGGGATGCAGGCGGCGAGGAGCCGGCGCTCGGCGGGACGGAAGAGCCGGGCGTGGGCCGGCGCGGTGAGGCGTTCGAGGAGGCCCTTGTGGGCGAACTCGCCGGCGAAGTCGGGGAGCACCGCGCCGCGCGCCAGGAGAGCGCGGAATCCGGCCAGCCGGCGCCCGCGCGCCGGCGGCGGCCCGAGGTCGTCATACGCGAGGTCTCGATAGGCGAGGTCCACCCGCATGTCGCCGAGGTAGACCTCGCCGCGGCGGAGCCGCAAGTCCTCGGGCGTCCCCTGGGCCGCCCGCAGGCCGGCGGCGGCGAAGGCGCGGATCAGCCGCGGAATCTCGCTGTAACCGGCGACGGGGGCGGCCTCCTCCAGGAAAGCCACCCCCAGCCGCCGCCGGCAGCCGAGCCGGCGGGCCGCCCGAAGGACCCACCGGACGGTGAGGGCGAGGAGGTCAGGCGGCTCGCCCAGCCGGCGCCGCTCGCGGGCGCTGAGCAGACGCGGAAAGACCTCGTGCCGGAGGATCGCCGCGCCGGCCGTGTGGTTGTAGAGGCCGGCGAGCGCCGTGGCGTTGGTCTCGAACAGGACGGGGCGAGGGAGGCCCTGTCCGCGATCGCCGGTGAGGCCCACGTCGGGCCGGATCATCAGCGCCCACGGCACCGGGCGGCCGCCCAGCGCGAGCCACCGCGCGGTCGCCTGGGAGAGCGGACAGGCGGCCCGGAGCCCGGCGTCGCCCGCCTGGTACAGCGCCGGAGCCCGGGTCTGGAGGCGGTGAATGCAGTCGGCGAGCCGCGCGAGCGTGGGCATCAGGGGCCGCGGGACCAGGAACGGGGTCAGCGCGATCGGGTGGGGGACCGGGCGGCCGCCGGCCCGGTGCCGGTGGAAGAGCGCGACCGCGCGCTCGGCGTCCTCGACGGCGCGGAAGAGCGCGCGCCGGGCGCGCGGGTCGAGGCGGGCGATGCGCGTCGTGACGAGGTGATCGATGGGTCGCATGGGGCCGGCGGCGAGGGTACCACACGGCTGGGTTGAACGACCGCCCGGGCCCGGGTACCATCCCGGCATGGCGCGGACACGGAGCGCCCGCGCGCTGGCCGCCTGGCGGCGACGGGCCCTCGAGCGGATGACGCGGTCGCGGGCGGCCACCCTGGCCGTGCTGGCACCGATGCCGGAGGCGGCCATCCTTCGGCCGCGGACGCAGGGGAGGTGGTCGGTCAAGGACGTCCTCGCCCACATCGCGGCCTGGGAGGCGGAAGGGACGCGCCGCCTCGAGCTGATCCGGCGCGGGCAGGCCGATCGGATGGTGTGGTACGAGACGATGGCTGATGCCGACCGGTTCAACGCCCTGGCGGTCCGGGCGGCGCGGTCGATGTCGCTCCCCGCGATGCGCCGGGGGCTGGCCCAGGCCCGGGCCGACCTCGTCCGGGCGCTTCGGCGATTGCCGCCCGAGGCCCTCGGCGATCCGAGTCACGCCCTGCCCGTCACCACGTGGCTCCGCGAGTTCGCGTGGACCCACGAAACCGCCCACCGCCAGGAGATCCGCGCCTGGTGGCGGACCCAGCGGCGGCGGGCCGCCCGACGACGATAGTTCGGTGGGCGTCGATCCCTTCTTCAACGACCGCTCCACCATCGACGTCTTCGAGCGATCGTTCTACGCGGGGACGGAAGCGGCGGAGGAGGTGGCGGAGGTGCTG